>JBDRPM010000019.1:0-77570 GCA_043827005.1 Pseudomonadota bacterium
AGGAACAAGCTTTCCATCAGCGGAATAGACTGACGTCATTCCGATTTTTTTTCCTAATAATGCGCTCATAATTTGGTTCCTGTTATTGACCTATAATTTAATTTCTACATCCACGCCCGGCGAAAGATCAAGTTTCATTAATGCATCAACTGTCTGCTGGGTGGGTTCCAGAATATCCATCATTCTTTTATGTGTTCTGATTTCAAACTGCTCACGTGATTTCTTGTTCACATGAGGAGAACGCAATACCGTAAACTTGTTTATCCGTGTTGGAAGCGGTACCGGTCCTACAATTTTTGCTCCGGTCTTCCTGGCGGTATCAACAATATCTACTGAAGACTGATCCAGAAGCTTATGATCATATGCTTTGAGCCTGATCCTGATTTTTGTTTTTAACATGATCGAAAAGTTCTTCCTATCTTATTCTACAATTTCACCGATAACACCGGCGCCGACAGTCCGTCCACCTTCCCTGATTGCAAACCTGAGCTCTTTTTCCATTGCAATGGGGTGGATCAACTCTACATTAATGGTTGCATTGTCTCCGGGCATGATCATTTCAACACCTTCTTCCAGTGTCAATACCCCTGTTATATCCGTTGTCCTGAAAAAGAACTGGGGTCTGTAACCACTGAAAAACGGCGTATGACGGCCACCCTCTTCCTTGCTCAAAGCATACATCTCTGCCTTGAACTTTGTATGAGGGTTAATCGTTCCGGGTTTAGAAACGACCTGGCCTCTTTCTACCTGATCCCGTTTGGTTCCACGAAGAAGAAGACCTACGTTGTCTCCTGCCTGGCCTTCGTCAAGCAGTTTCCTGAACATTTCAACACCGGTACAAACTGTCTTTTGAGTATCCCTGATACCAACAATTTCAACTTCTTCACCGGTTTTTACAATGCCGCGTTCGATTCTTCCGGTAACAACGGTTCCACGACCTGAAATGCTGAATACATCCTCAACAGGCATCAGGAAGGGTTTTGCCGTATCTCTTATCGGTTCCGGAACATAAGAATCAAGGACATCAAGAAGTTCAAAAATACATTTGGCTTCTTCACTGTTCACATCATCACTTTCAAGGGCCTTAAGCGCACTGCCCCTGATGATCGGTGTTGTGTCCCCGGGAAATTCATAGGTATCCAGCAGTTCCTGAAGTTCCATCTCAACCAGCTCGATCAGTTCCTCATCATCCACCATGTCACATTTGTTTAAAAACACAACGATTGTGGGCACACCCACCTGACGCGCAAGCAGGATATGCTCTCTTGTCTGCGGCATGGGGCCGTCATCAGCACTGACGACCAATATGGCGCCGTCCATCTGGGCTGCACCTGTGATCATGTTTTTAATGTAATCGGCATGGCCCGGGCAGTCCACATGAGCATAGTGACGATTCTTTGTCTCATACTCTACATGGGCTGTGGCAATGGTGATGCCGCGTTCTCTTTCTTCAGGTGCTTTATCAATCTCGTCAAACGGAACATACGAACCAAAACCCTTCATTGCTGAATGCTTGGTGATCGCTGCTGTAAGCGTTGTTTTCCCATGGTCGATATGACCGATTGTTCCGATGTTCACATGCGGCTTTGTCCGCTCAAATTTTTCCTTAGCCATTTTCTTAACTCCTCCTGCCGTTGTTTTGGAGCCCATGAACGGAATCGAACCGTTGAACCTCTTCCTTACCAAGGAAGCGCTCTACCGACTGAGCTACATGGGCCCGAAAAGGCGATTCAAATTAACCAATGTCTTAACTCAAACCATTATTTAGTAGAGACCAAAAGAAGTGGAGCGGGAGACGAGGCTCGAACTCGCGACATTCAGCTTGGAAGGCTGAAGCTCTACCAACTGAGCTACTCCCGCATACATTGAAACTATCTAGCTAACGTATGCATTAGCTATGTAGTAACGACCCACCAAAACAACGATTAAAGATCTCCTACACAACACTATGGTGGTGGGGGGAGGATTTGAACCTCCGAAGGCTGAGTCGTCAGATTTACAGTCTGATCCCTTTGACCACTCGGGAACCCCACCAATATTTTTGGAGCCGATACCCCGAATCGAACGGAGGACATTCTCATTACAAGTGAGATGCTCTACCTACTGAGCTATATCGGCCCATCTTATGTCGCAAATATTATCTCACGGCAAAAAGATCGCAAGATAGTATCAGAAAGATTCAAGATAATCAACTTAAATTTTAAAAAAAGTTTTTAGGACATAAAAAAAATGCATAAAAACCCTGATTACTTTTCCCCTCCTACTAACGGCCATGGGCCGCCATGGGATTTTACCCTGGTCTGCCCACAACAAAACATGAAAGAATTCAATAAGTTTTTCTATTCTTTCATATAAAATTGCCTTGTTTTTTTATCTGATTCAGCCGGTCTTAAGACCAAAACATAGTCCTGTTTTTCCCAAAAAAGCAAAAAAAGCAAGGTTATTAAATTTTAACAACTCATTAACTTATACAATTTTAAATTAAAACACAAGAACTGTTTAGCAATTCAATCAGATTCCTGCAATATCATTTTAAATCGCTTCAAATTTCATTAAATAAAAACTCATGTATCCTGATATATGAAACAAAAAAGCCGCATATATGTACTTGACAAGTGTTTCACAATTTAATACTTAATTCGGAACTTAAAATTTAATGCAACAGTCAAGGAAGCATATGTTTAACTATAAAATGGTCATTATCTTAACACTTTTCTTGATCACTGCGGGCTGTCAACACACTGCTTCAAATTCTGCCGCTCCTTTTGAAACAATTAGTTTTTCAGCATCCAATACCAAAAATACAAAGGACACCCTTGACCCATCTGGAAGCAAAACCAAGGCCGACAAGATCGGCCAAAATTTTGATCCGTCCGATAGCAACACCGTATCTGTAAACTTGCCGCATTTATCATTGCCAGACGAAACCAGTGATAATCCTGCCCTTATAAATGCGGATGAAAAAACAGACAAACAGGATGACGCTGACCCCAATGCCCAGGAAAAAATAGACCGGGCTCTTGAACTTTGCAGTGATGCCCAGCAGATGTGGGAAGAAGGGAAACTGGAAGAAGCATTAAGCAATCTGGATTCAGCCTATTCCTCCATTCTGGAAATCGATTCCGATGCGCCTGCTGAAGAGAATCAGCAAAAAGAAGACATCCGGTACATGATTTCCAAACGGATACTTGAAATATACGCCTCCCGCCAGATTGTTATCACCGGCCCGTACAATGAAATACCCATCACCCTTAACACTTATGTTGAAGATGAGATCAAACGACTGACCGGCCCTGAACGACAGTTTCTGATTGAGTCGCTTGAACGGTCACAACTATACCGGCCCTTTATTGTTGCTGAACTAAAAAAAGCCGGCCTGCCTGAGGCGCTCTCCTGGCTGCCTTTGATTGAAAGCGGCTTTAAAATCAGGGCGCTTTCTTCTGCCAGGGCCCTGGGACTATGGCAGTTTATTCCATCCACAGGATATAAATTCGGCCTGACCCGCAACGACTATATTGATGAACGCCTTGATCCTGAAAAATCCACACGGGCTGCCATCAATTACCTTAAAGACCTTCACAATCTTTTCGGTGACTGGACAACCGCTCTTGCGTCATATAATTGCGGAGAATCCAGGGTGTTGAGAATCATCAGAAAACAGCGAATCAACTATCTTGA
Source organism: Pseudomonadota bacterium (assembly GCA_043827005.1). Lineage (GTDB taxonomy): Bacteria > Desulfobacterota > Desulfobacteria > Desulfobacterales > Desulfobacteraceae > Desulfobacula. The sequence continues at coordinate 3,679 of JBDRPM010000019.1, forward strand.
TAATTTCTGGGATCTTTATCAGAACCTGCCCAGGGAAACCTCACGATATGTTCCCAGATTTCTGGCAACACTTCATATTGTCAACAATCTTGAGCAATATAACATTCAAATTAATACCCCGTTATCCCCTATTGAGTATCAGCTCTGTGAAATCAAAAAACAGGTTCATCTCAAAGATATTGCCGAAGAAATCGGTGTTGACACAACCATACTCAAAGAACTGAATGCTGAACTCAGATATGCCCTGCTGCCCCCTGAACCATATAAATTAAAAATACCCGTGGATAAAGCAGAGCTGTTTTTGTCAAAAATCGACACCATCCAAACAAGCTATTCGCCACCGCCCATGTATGTATTTCACAGGGTCAGAAAAGGAGAAACCGTATCTGAAATTGCTGAAAAATATAAAACATCCATCCGTTCGGTGTGTCAGGTCAACAACATCAACCAGGCCCGCAGAATCTATGCGGGTAAAATTTTGAAAATCCCCAGCAGAACCAATGGTCCCATTGTCGCTGATTCAGCTGCCCATAAAATTCCTCCAGGCCAAACCATTACATACATTGTCAAGCGGGGGGACAGTCTATGGAATATTGCCAGAAGTTTTGGCATAACAACCAAACAGATCATAAGTGCAAACAATATGGTCAATACAAGCTTAAGCATCGGCCAGACCCTTCATATCTCAAACGGAAATCAACCGAAGACTGCAAAAGAGGATGCTGCCACATACCAGGTTTGCTCCGGGGACAGCCCGTTTGCCATTGCAAAAAAGCACAATATGGACGTAAGCCGCCTTCTTGCATTAAATCAATTGAGCAAACACAGTAAAATCTTTCCAGGGCAACATTTAATCGTTGAATAATAAAACCCACTGCCCCCGTAGCTCAGTGGATAGAGCATAGGATTCCTAATCCTTGAGCGCAGGTTCGATTCCTGCCGGGGGCACCACGGCATAAAAAAAATATGAAAAAACCAATTCGCAAACCTGAACTATTGGCTCCGGCCGGCAATTTTGAAAAGCTGGAGATTGCTATCCATTATGGTGCTGATGCTGTCTATCTGGCTGGAAAAAATTTCAGTCTGAGAAATTTTTCCGGTAATTTTACAGATGCTGAACTGCTGGATGCTGTGACCTATGCCCACCAGCACAATACAAAGGTCTATCTTGCCTGCAACATTTATTCGCGTACTCACGAACAAAAAGAGATCGAAACTTTTCTGGCCCGGGTCGGTCAAATCAAGCCTGACGCCATTATTCTCTCTGATCCAGGCATTATCCGGCTGGCCCAGCGTATCATCCCTCAAATTGATATCCATCTGAGTACCCAGGCCAATACCACCAATGTGAGTGCTGCCAGTTTCTGGCACGAGATGGGGGTCAAACGGGTCAACCTGGCCAGGGAATTATCCCTGGAAGAGATCAACGTCTTCCAGCATGAAACCCCCATAGAAACAGAAGTTTTTATCCATGGTGCCATGTGCATATCCTATTCCGGCCGTTGTCTGCTGAGCAGTTTTTTAAGCGGCAGGGACAGCAACCAGGGACTTTGCAGCCATCCTTGCCGATGGAAATACTCAGTGGTGGAAGAGTTGCGGCCCAATGAATACCATCCGCTTATGGAAGATGAGCACGGATCTTATATTTTTAATTCAAAAGATCTGTGCATGATCGAGCACATACCGGAGCTGATCAATACCGGTATCACATCTTTTAAAATCGAAGGACGGATGAAAGGGATCAATTATCTTGCATCGGTGGTTAAAACTTACAGAGAAGCCATTGATGCCTGCATGGAAAATCCTGATCACTATAAAATCGACGACAAATGGCTGGATGAACTTTTTCATGTGTTCCACAGAGAGTATTGCACGGGTTTCTTTTTTGGAAAACAGGATGCACAGCAACCCAATTACAGCAACATTCATCATGGAAAAATTCACAGCTTTATAGGAAAAATACTGGCTGAAAAAGCAGATAGAACTTACAGCATCGGTATGCGGAATACACTGGGTAAAGACGACGTCATCGAGGTTGTTTCTCCCGGAAGCCCGCCTAAATTTTCAAAGGTGTTAACCCTGCAGGATGAAAACAAAAATCCCATTGAAAATGCCCATCCAAATACAATAGCTGTCATCAAACTTGAAATTCAATGCCAACACAATGATATTTTAAGAAAAAAATAAAAAAAAAATCCACGACATTTCTCCATTCATGGTTTGACTTTTTTGCTTATCTTATGTAAATTATCCGTATTTAATAATTGGGCATTTTTTACCTTTTCGTTGTTAAAACCCTTTCAGGAGATTTGATATGTTTGAAGATGACGAGACCTTGCAAATGTATATCGAAGAATCGCTGGATCATCTTGGTGATATAGAAAGTGATCTTTTAACCATTGAAGAAGCCGGGGCAGACATTGATCTGGATTTGGTAAATAATGTCTTTCGGGCTGCTCACTCCATAAAAGGCGGGGCCGGCTTCATGGGACTGAACACCATAAAAGACCTGGCACACCATCTGGAAAATGTTCTCGGCCTTGTCCGCACCAAAGAGCTGGTTCCCAATTCAACCCGAATCAGTGTGTTGCTCAAAGGATTTGACCAGCTTGAAAACCTGTTGAAAAATATTGAAACAAGCAATGATGTTGATGTATCCGGTCATATTGCAGACCTAGAAAATATTACCAAATCCGGTCTGCCTGAAGAAAAACAGAGCATGGTTGCCCAGATTGTGGATATTGCCTTAAAAGATGGCAGGGTTTTCACTCAGGTCTCTTTATATGAGATTGAACAATACAAGTCAGAGGGTAAAAATCTTTTCCTGGTTGAATATGACCTTATCACTGATATCCAGAGAAAAGATAAAAATCCCATTGAGGTATTGAACAGCCTTCAAAAAACCGGAACCATTATTGATTCAAGAATTGATTTTGATTCCGTGGGCCTGCTGTCTGAAGAATCAAGCCCGGTCAGGATCCCCTTTCAGGTTCTGTTTGCCTCTATTATTGAATATGATATGGCTGAAACCCTTTTTGATATTAAAAAGAAATACATCCATGCCATAACCGATGACATGATTGTTAAAAGCAATGCCACCAGCCTGGATGAAGAGCCTGCTGTCATGTCGGCCACAGCGCCTGTATCGGTTGCTGCACCTGCGCCTGTTCAACAGGCCCCAGCAAAACCGGTGCCAAAACCGATCACAAAACCAGCAGCAAAACCGGCAGTCAAAGTGACCCCTCAAGTGGTGGTGGCCAGAGAAGAGGAGGATGACTTAGCTGAAACAAGGGAAAAAGATATTTCTGTCAGCACAAAACCTCAAACCTCCCTAAGAGTCAATGTCGGATTGCTTGATACCTTGATGAACCTTGCCGGCGAGCTGGTATTAAGCCGGAATCAACTGCTTCAAGGCATTAACTCTTCAAACAGTAAAGCCACTGAATTATCCGGCCAGCGCATTGACATGATCACCTCTGAACTTCAAGAGGCCATCATGAGAACAAGAATGCAGCCCATTTCCAATATTCTTAATAAATTCACCCGGATTGTCAGGGATCTGTCCCAGCAGTTGGGAAAAACCATTGAGCTTGAAATAGAAGGCAAAGATGTTGAACTGGACAAAACCATTCTGGAAGCCATTAACGATCCATTGACACACCTGATCAGAAACTCTGTGGATCACGGGATCGAAACCCCTCTTGAAAGAGAACAGATGGGCAAGAACGCATCGGGTAAAATTACTTTAAAAGCATTTCATGAAGCCGGCCAGGTTAACCTGGTGATCTCGGATGACGGGCGCGGCCTTAACCCGGATAAACTTGCCAACTCTGCTGTTGATAAAGGTCTGCTGACTGAACAGCAGATTGCCGAGATGACTGACAAACAAAAAATGGAACTGATCTTTCTGCCTGGTTTCTCCACAGCAGCAGAGGTCACGGATGTGTCCGGCCGTGGTGTTGGCATGGATGTTGTGGTCACGAACATTGAAAGTATGGGCGGTATTATTGAACTTGATTCTGTTTCGGGACAAGGGACTGACATTCAGATTAAACTGCCGCTCACCCTTGCCATTATCCCCAGCCAGATTACCTCTGTGGGCAATGAGCGATATGCAGTTCCCCAGGTCAATCTCAATGAACTGTTAAGAATTCCAGCCCACCAGATCAAAGAAAAAATCGAAAAAGTCGGAGATGCGGCAGTGGTTCGGTTGAGGGGCGAACTCTTACCCCTTCTGAATCTTTCACAGATGCTGGGTATTAAAAAGACCTATACCGACCCTTCAAACAAAGAAAAGCAGCCTGACAGACGACAAAACATTGCCGACAGGCGGTCCAAACACCATATCATTACAGAAGATGGCGTGACAGTTGAAGCACCGGATGAAGGCGTTCAATTCCCGGATAGAGATGAAGAAGACCGACGATACCGGGCCAACAGTGCCATGAATATTGCGGTGGTTTCTGCAGGCAATTTTAAATACGGCCTTGTTGTGGATCAGCTTTATGATTCTGAAGAAATTGTTGTCAAACCCGTGGGCCGGCATCTTAAAAAATGTACGGCATATGCCGGTGCCACCATCATGGGGGATGGAAAAGTAGCCCTGATCCTTGATATTTCAAATCTTGCCCAGATGGCTGAACTGGCAGCTGTTTCTGAAGCAAGCCAGCAGGCCAGGGCTGCAGAAGCAGAAGCAGAAGCTGCCAAAGACAAGGCAGCATTGTTGATATTTAAAAATTCAGGGTCTGAATATTTTGCTGCACCGCTCAATATTGTTGAAAGAATAGAGCGGATTCCGACATCCAGCATTGAGCAGATAGGCAACAGCAGGGTGGTTCAATACCGGGGTGGCACACTGTCATTATATGAGTTGTCCCAGGTGTCTGATTTTAAACCGCTTGAACCAAAAGAACAGCAGGAAGTCATTGTTTTTAAAATTAAAAACAGAGAACTGGGCCTGATGGTGACGCCCCCCATTGATGCGCTTGAAGTCGCCCTGGATATTGATGAAAGCACGCTCAAGCAGCCCTCTATCAGTGGATCAATGATCATCAACGGACATACAACGCTTTTGGTTGATATTTTTGAAATGATCAAAATTTTAAACCCGGAATGGTTTGGAGAAGAAGCAAAAGTGGCCAAGGAGATGGCTGAATCAGGTGAAAAAATTATTCTGTTTGCCGAAGACTCTGCTTTTTTTAGAAACCAGGTCAAAACCTTTATGGAAGATGATGGATTTAAGGTTATTGAAGCTGAAGACGGTCTTATTGCCTGGGAATTATTAAAAGAGCGGGTGGATGAAATTGATATTGTGGTCACTGATCTTGAAATGCCGAATATGGATGGATTCGAACTGACCAAACGGATCAAAAATGATCCCAACTATTCCCATTTAACGGTTATCGCGCTCACCTCCCTTGCCAGTGAGGCCCATATCGAAAAAGGCAGGAGAGTCGGGATTGATGAATATGAGATTAAACTGGACAGAGAAAAACTAATGAAAGTCGTTCGTCAAAAATTGAATTTGGTTTAGCAATCGCATTTTTTTGCGTAAGGAGACAAAAATGGCAGTGAAGACTGTGGAAAAAGCTTCCGAAGATCTGGAATTTTCGACTTTCTATGTCGGGGGTGCCCTTTGCGGAATTAATATTCTAAACATACAGGAAATTAATAAACACTTTGAAATTACAGAAGTCCCACAGGCCTCTGATTATATTGAAGGCATTCTGAATTTGCGGGGAAGAATCGTCACTATTATTGATCTGGGCAAAAAACTGGGCCTGGCTCCGGTGACCAAGAGCAAAGACAATCGTAACATTATCGTTAACTCAGATGATGAACATATCGGGTTGCTGATTGATTCCATCGCTGATGTTGTCATTGCCAAAAAAGAGGATATTGAACCTGCTCCTTCCAATATTGGCGGTATGAGAGGAAAATACTTCAAAGGTGTCATTAAAACTCAAAAGCAATTGATCGGTATACTGGATATCAATGAGGTATTAAAGGAATAATGGAGAATATCAAAGCTCTTGTTGTTGATGATACAATTGTCTATAGAAAAATTGTAGGTGATGTTTTAAAGGAGATCCCCGGAGTAGAGGTTGTTGGGTCTGCCAACAACGGAAAAATTGCACTTTCAAAAATAGCCTCTCTAAAACCTGATCTAATCACCCTGGATATTGAAATGCCTGAAGTCAATGGTATTGAAGTGCTCCAGGCCCTGAAGAATCTACCGGATGCACCGGTTGTCATCATGCTGTCCACCCTGACCCAGCAGGGAAGCGAGATGACGATCAAAGCCCTGGAACTGGGTGCCTTTGACTTTATCGGCAAACCCAGCGAAGGCAAAATGGCTGAGAACATGAACAAAGTTCGAGAAGCCCTGAATCCGATTATCGAAATATTGAAACGGCAAAAAAGTGCACGGCTTAAAATTCTTGGGAAAATAGGTTTAAAGCCTGAAAAAACAGAGCCAGCGATACCCAGAACCGTTCCGGCCATGCCGATCCGGCCCGCCATCAGAAATAAATCTGAAATTGTCGGTATTGGAATTTCAACCGGTGGTCCCAATGCTCTGGCAAAAATGATCCCCATGCTGCCGGGCAACCTGAAAGTTCCTGTTTTGATTGTTCAGCATATGCCACCCATGTTTACAGCCTCTTTGGCCAATAGTCTGAACAACAAATCAAACCTGGAAGTACGGGAAGCCAAAGATGGGGATATTCTAAAACCAGGTGTCGTGTTAATTGCCCCTGGTGGTAAGCAGATGAAAATCATTGCTGCTGTCGATGGATTCACACGAAAAATCAAAATTACGGATGACCCGCCAGAAAACAGCTGCAGACCTTCTGTTGATTATCTGTTCAGATCAATTTCACAACATTATGTGGGGCGGGCAACCGGTGTCATCATGACCGGAATGGGGTCTGATGGTTCAAAAGCTCTGGTTCAGATGAAAAACAACGGCAGCACGATTATTGCCCAGAACGAAGAGACGTGTACCGTTTACGGGATGCCCAAGGAACCGGTGGAATCAGGCATTGCAGATATTGTTGCCCCACTGGAAAAGATTGCTGATGAAATTGTAAAATCAGTCATAACTTAACTCAATTGTATTCAACATAATCTTATGGCAAAAATTAGTATCACCCCTGAAGAATTTAAAAATTTTACCAGGTATATTCTTGACATTTCCGGGATTTCCCTTGATGTGGGTAAAGAATATCTGCTGGAAACCCGGCTTCATCCCATGATCAACCGCCTGGGTCTTTCCTCGTATAATGAATTGCTTCAAAAAGCCAAAACAGATTTTAAAAAAGAGCTTGAAAATGAGATTATTGATGCTGTTTCCACCAATGAAACCTATTTTTTCAGAGACAAATCTCCATTTGAACTGCTGCAGCACAAAATATTTCCTGATTTAATTGACCGGTCTGCTAAGAAAAATCCAAGGGGAAAGCCAACGATTCGGCTGTGGAGTGCGGCAAACTCAACCGGTCAGGAAATTTACAGCATTGCCATGACCCTGATTGAAATGGGTGTCACACCGGACAAATATAATATAAAATTATTTGGCACAGATATTTCAGATGCTGCCATTGCCCAGGCCAGTTACGGTTTGTACAACAAGTTTGAGATTGCCCGGGGACTTGACCCACGACGGATATCCCGTTATTTTGTCAAGCAGGAGAACGAACACTATAAAATAAAAGACGAAGTCCGGGCCATGGCTCAATTTAAAAAAATGAACCTGATGAAGCCATTTGTCGGACTGGGAAAATTTGATATCATTTTATGCCGGAATGTGATGATCTATTTTACCACTGAAGACCGTCAAAAAATCTATCAAAATATTTCCAAGGTGTTGGAACCGGATGGATACCTGCTGATCGGAGCGACAGAATCTCTTGTCAACGAAACCACTCTTTTTGGTTCAAAACGATATCTGAATTCTGTATTTTATCAATTTAAAGAGTTTACAAAGGTTTAAAATGAGTGGAATTAATGCAAAAGAGTTTATCGATGAGCTCGTTTTCTGTATAAAAGAAGAAGACATTGTTAAAGCAAAGGCTTTGCTTCAGTTTGCCTCGGATTCAGATGTGGATGCCGATGTCCAGAGAAAAGCTTTGATCGAACTGGCCAAAGGACCTGAAAAAATCGTTTTCCCGCTGCTTGAGTACCTTGTCAAAATCGATATATCCGATCCAAAAGTCCAGGAATCTTTATATGAACTGATTCTGGATAAGGCCTTTGGCAATACAGATCTGGTCATCAAATACATTACACAGAACGAAAAGAAAGCCAGGCTTTTATTTTTAAAAGCAGCTGGTGAACTGCAATTGGCCCAAACAGCCCCAACCCTTTCCAAGATCATTGCTGACGATAAAGACACTGATATCCTGATTGCAGCGATTACGTCTCTTGGGAATTTAAGGCTTGCTGATGCTCTGTCCACTTTTTCAAGGATCGCTGGCCATCCAGATAAAAAAGTTAAGCAGGCTGCTATTTTTGCCATCTCTGAAACAGGCGGTAATGCTGCCGCAAATCAGCTTCTGAATTTTATAGGTGACAATGAAGAAATTAATAAATTTGCGGTTGAAGCGCTGGCTGAAATGCAGGATCTTTACTCTCTGGATAAACTGGCCTCGCTTTTGAGCTCCAAAAGCACCATTGTCCGGGATACAGCCATTGATCAACTCATGAAGCTGGGAACAAAATCAACTCCGATTCTGACCAAAGCCTTCCAGAATGCAGAAGCAGATTATCTGGTCCATCTTGTGACCACATTAGGCTATATCGGAGATCCTGCGGCCGTTACCCCGATCCTGGATATCATCAATACCCAGCCGGGCGATGCCAATATCCGTCAGGCAGCCTATGAGGCCATGGAACGGATTCCTTCCCCCAAAACGGCTATTGCACTGGTTCAAGGTCTTCAGGACCCGGTGGAAGCCGTCAGAATGAGTGCGGCCCGGGCCATTGATAAAAATCTTTCCAAAGTATTGGTTGCAGGCTTAAGAAATGTGGTCCGGGAAGGGTCGGATGATGCAAAAAATGCCGTGGCTGCCCTGATTGATTCAGATGCCAGCAATATTTTTAATTTTCTGGTGGAAGAAGAAGCATTTATGGCATTGGCAGAACCCCACATTGTCCAAAAAGCCGATTCTGAAACGCGTAAAGCGTTTTTAAAACATATGGGAAGCATCGGACAAAAAGAATTTGCTAAAAATATCAGCCAGAAAATTGCAGATCAAGGAGAACCTGAAGCCAAAGAAATTCAGATTTTTGTTGTTGATGATTCCAAAATGATGCTCAAGCTTTATCAGAACAAGCTGACAGTCAAAGGCTTTAAACCCACACTTTTCGACAGACCGGAAGAGGCCATCCCGCAAATTATCAAGCTGAGACCCAATCTTGTCATAACCGATCTGAACATGCCAAACATCAGCGGAATTGAACTGACCCGGGAGATCAGAAAAAAATTTGGCCGTCAGGATCTTCCCATTTTGATGATTACCACCCAGAGCGATTTTGTTGAAGAAAATGATACAGACATCAAAATCGATGACTCTGTCCTGACAAAATCAGGCATCAATAAAATTCTTCACAAACCCTTTAAAGATCAAGATTTTTATGATGCAATAGGGCAATTTATAACCTTGTAATGATCATCAAAAAAACTTTTTTTTCCATAATCGCCCTTGTTGGAATTTTATCAGGAATTCTGGCAGGGGCTTTTTTCAGCCTGGTCCATGACCTTCCCCAGATCAACAGTTTAAAACAGTTCAAACCTTCGGCTGTCACATCTGTCTATTCTTCAGACAACCACCTGCTGGCTCAGTTTTATATCCAAAAAAGATTTCCAAAACCCCTTGAAAAAATTCCCCAACATCTGATTGATGCCCTGCTGGTCATAGAAGACCGAACCTTTTTTTCACATTCCGGCATTCATTTTAAAGCCATTGCCCGGGCAGTGATTCATGACATTCGAGAAGGAAGGTTTAAACAAGGGGCCAGCACGCTCACCCAGCAACTGGCCAAAACCTTGTTTCTCACCACAGAAAAATCGTTTACCAGAAAAATAAAAGAGGCCATCTTAACCCTTCAAATTGAAAGACGGTATACCAAAAACCAAATTCTGGAACTCTATTTAAACCTGATCTATCTGGGTTCAGGTTCCTATGGGGTAGAGGCTGCATCACAGACTTATTTTGAAAAATCCGTGTCTGATCTAACCCTTGATCAAGCTGCATTGATCGCAGGCCTTCCCAAAGCACCCTCCACTTATTCTCCCATCAAAAATCCGGATCTTGCCAAAAAGAGACGGGATATTGTCTTAAACCAGATGTTATCCGCCAAAAAAATTACCCGGGAACAATATCAGACAGCCATTTGCCAGAAAATCAGCCAGCCTGCTCTTGAAAGCAATCTAAATGATGCCGGTTATTTTGTTGAATATATAAAAGCCAGGCTAAATGAAGCATTCAATTTAGAGAAGATCTATTCTGCCGGACTTTCGGTCCACACTTCATTGAATTTTGATTTTCAACGGGCAACCCAAAAGGCAGTTGCAAAGCATATGGCAGTTGTTGAGAACCGGATTAAAACCTGGGGCAAAGATGTTTCAAACACGCAATGTGCTGTTATTGCAATAGATACCAGAACCGGAAACATATTAAGCATGGTGGGTGGGAAAGATTTTTCCAAAAGCTCGTTTAACCGGGTCACGCAAGCCAGAAGGCAACCAGGCTCTGCATTTAAACCCTTTGTTTATGCCGCTGCCGTAATGTCAGGATTTTCACAAAACGACCTTATTTTTGACGGCCCTCTTTCCTTAAGCCTGGATAACAACCAGACATGGGAAGTTAAAAATTTTTCCAACACCTTCTTTGGACAGATGACCCTGCGAAAGGCTCTGGCATTATCAAAAAACACACCTGCGGTCAGACTTATTGAACAAATAGGGCCGGATACGGTTATCAACCTTGCCCGGAAAGCTGGCATTTCATCCTTACTTTCACCCACACTGTCCCTGGCGCTTGGGACCTATGAACTCACGCTTCTGGAATTAACCGCAGCCTATATTCCCTTTGCCAATATGGGCATTAAAACACAGCCAATTTCGATTCTAAACATTACAGATGCTGATTCGAGAATCATTTATCAGACATCAGTCAAACAAACAGCTGTCATGTCCCGTCAAGATGCCGCCATTGTGACCGATATGCTCAAAGCTGTAATTTTTGAAGGAACCGGAAAAAAAGCTGGCGTTATTAAAAAGGAAATTGCCGGAAAAACCGGAACAACCGATCAGTTTAAGGATGCGCTTTTTATTGGTTTCAGCCCTGACATTGCTCTGGGTGTCTGGGTAGGCAATGATGATGCCACCCCTCTGGGAAAAAATGAAACCGGTGCAAATACGTCCCTTCCCATATGGATTGATTGCATGCAATACTTTCTTGAAAATCGATTGGTTCAATATTTTGATATACCCGAAGGTACAAAAATGATATACATGGACCCGGATACAGGAAAAACAACAGATTCAAAATTTCCTGGATCTGTAAAAGCACTGATTAAACAAAAAGGTTAAATAATGATAAGAAAAGCTGTTCTCGATGATGTAAAGGCGATCCATTCCCTGCTCCAGTTTTACAATTTAAAAGGAGAATTACTGGCCAGACCCTTGAGCAAACTCTATGACCATTTAAGAGATTTCTGGGTATATGAAGACCAGGAAACAAAAAAAATCGTTGGCTGCTGTGCCTTGCAATTTTGCTGGGAAAACATTGCAGAAATCAGATCCCTTGCTGTCCAGCCTGAATTTACCCACCATGGAATCGGATCTACCCTTGTTGAAAGAGCCATTCAAGAAGCCGTCTATTTTAAAATTACGGACCTGTTCACCCTGACCTATCGACCCGGTTTTTTTAAACAATTTGACTTCTCACCCATTGACAAGAACGAGCTGCCCATCAAAGTATGGTCAGACTGTATCAGTTGTGTCAAATACCCCAACTGCGATGAAACCGCCATGCTCAAAAAATTATAGATAAACCATTTTATGCGGAATCGGCGGATGGTTCAATACCGAGGGTTTGGGTAAAATATGCTCTTCTGAAACCGTAAGCCAGTTGGTATCCTGTTTAAATTCCCTGAGCCGCCCGCCTTCGGACGGCAGTGCATGAACGGTGTAATCATACCGGACATTTAAAATGCAGATAAAATGCTTTCTCTGACGGGCCACCACATAATTTTTGGTAAAGCTGTTCTGGCTGATCTCAGCTTTTTGGGCCAGGGCATGAGTCTCCTCAGGGGTTAACTTAACCAGGATTGATTTGGAAACCCCTCTCTCATCAATTTTCAACAGATTCCGCGACTCACTGGAAGAAACATAAACAGTGGTAATTCCCGGAAGCTGACGAAAATATTGAGCAGCGACAATGGCAGCCGTCCGCCGCCCGCCAGACATCACCGGAACACCGTAATATTCAAAAAATTTCTTTTGAAAATCCTCGGCATATTTATCTCCCTTCTCATACAGATCTTTGGAAATATACCGCAACTCCCTTGCCAGGGCCTCGGAGGCATCTGCAATGGGCCAGTCGATCCGGACATGAAAATGGGTCAAGGCATACCTGACCTTTGACTGCTGGTTGCGCTGAATCAATAATGCATAATCCACTGGCAACAGGGAGCGTAACAAAGAGAAAAAATCACTGGTATCAAAAAATTTTAAGTTCCGGTCAAAATTTTCTATGTTGGGAAAATATTTGTGCCTAAGCAAATTATCCTTGGTGGTCTTATTGGCATCAAAATACCGGATATATTTTTTATGTTTTTTATGAAGGAAATCTTCGGAAAAAATAATCAGGAATGAATTTTGAGCATCAAACTCCACAGAAGGTATTCTGGCTCTGGGTTTGAGTTCACGCAATTCAACAAAGGGATAGGGAGATCGCAGCCTTAAAAAATTATTATATGACCCCACAAGAGAATACCCCAGAACAAACTGATCCAGTTCATCACGCAGCACCTCATAATAAGACCGTCGCAACTGTTCTTCCCGGCTTAATCCCGCTCTGTGCTTGCAGAATATCATGGTACTTCCCTTTGATCGGCTATCCCCATTTTTTATTATTCCAGCCCCTGATTCTTCCTGTTTTTTATTTGCCCAGTTCCTGTTTATTCAAGAGCAACCACCCCAGGCAGTTTTTTACCCTCCATCAGATGTAAAAAAGCACCGCCACCGGTTGAAATATAGCTGATCTGATCGGCCACATTGCATTTTTTTGCTGCAAGCCCTGTATCACCCCCGCCCACGATGGAGAACGCATCAGATGCGGCAATGGCATCAGCCACAATCTGTGTACCAGACATGAACGGTTCCATTTCAAACACCCCCATGGGGCCATTCCAGACAATGGTTGCAGCATTTTTAATGGCATTGGCATAGGTTATTGCAGTCATGGGCCCGATGTCAAGAGCCATCCAGTGATCCGGAATATCTTTGATCGATACCGTTCTGACCCGGGCTGCCCCATCAAAAGCCTCGGCACAGATCAGATCTTGCGGCAGCAGCAGCTGAACCCCTTTTTGAACTGCTGTTTGAACAATACCCGCTGCTGTCTGCAACAGATCCTGTTCAATCATAGACCCTTTGGTATCCACACCCTGGCTTTTCAAAAATGTATTGGCCATGGCCCCGCCGATGATCAGACAGTCCACACAATTTAACATATTTTCCAGAGCCGCAAGCTTGGTGGAAACTTTTGCGCCACCAATCACAGCCACCAGAGGTCTTTTTGGATTTTCAACAGAATCATGATAGGCCTGCATTTCCTGTTCAAGCAAAAACCCGGCTGCTTTTTGATGCACAAATCTTGTGATACCCGTCACCGATGCCTGATCCCGGTGGGAAACCGCAAACGCATCATTCACATAAACATCGCAAAGCGCAGCAAGCGCATTTGAAAAGGAATCATCATTTTTCTGCTCTTCCGGGTGAAATCTTAAATTTTCCAAAAGCAGAATCTGGCCGTCCTTTAACTGGTCAACCATTGCCTTGACACCTTCTCCCACACAATCTTCTGCAAAAATCACGGGTTGATCCAATAATTGGGACAGCCGCTGTCCAACTTTTTTCAAACTCAACTTTGGGTCTGGTTTTCCTTTGGGCCGGCCCATGTGAGAGGCAAGGATGATTTTTGCTTTATTTTCGATCAGGTAATGAATCAGATCCAGGGTCGCCTGTATCCGATTATCATCGGTAATATTTAAATCTTCGTCCACAGGGACATTATAATCCACCCGAACAAAAATCTTTTTGTGTGCCACATCAATCTGTTTGATAGATTTCATGATCAATTACCCCTATTTAATATTTTTTCGATGAATCTGTTTTTTACGGGACCAGCGCTCAAAAAAATTAATAACCCCGGCTTTTGAACCCCGTTCAAGGATCTCTTCTTCAACCTGGGTCCCCTGTTTTGTGGTCATGGCCTGTTTGAGGCAATCTGTTTTTAACACACACAGTACATGACATCTTTCAGGAGTTTGTCTCAAGCCGGAATCGGTCATGGGAAAAACCTTTTCAAGACAACCATAACAATCCGGTTTTTTGATATCCTTGATTTTTTCCAGATCCTGATTCTGGTCAATCTCTTTATTTTTATCTGAACTCATCGTGCGCTGTCAAATTCCCGATTAAAATCGCAGATCAATCCCTGGGCTGCAAAACTGTAGACCCCATGGCTGCCGACAATCAAATGCTCATGAACAACAATACCCACATATTTTAATGCAAAACATAATTTTCTGGTAATACTGATATCACTGGTTGACGGTTCAACATCTCCTGAGGGGTGATTGTGGGCAAATATAACGGCTGCTGCATTGTGCTGCAATGCACTGATAATCACTTCTCTTGGATAAACTGAACTGGTGGTCAAGGTTCCTTCAAACAATATCTTTGATGTCAAAACCCGATTTTTGGCATCTAAAAAAACAGCCAGAAAAACTTCCCGGTTTTTATGCCCGATAAACTGGTTCAAATAATTGATTAAATCCGATTGATTTTCAACCACATTCTTTTCAATAATCCTGGTTTCCTGATATCGGTCAGACACCTGTTTGATTAATCGGATACCAAAACTGCTGGCAGGACCGACACCGTGAACCTCACAAAGGGATGCCGGGTCAGCCTCCAGCACTCCCTGAAATGTTTTAAACCTTTGTAAAAGCTGTTTTGCACTCTGCTTACAGTCTTTTCTGGGCGTGTTTAAAGACAGCAGCAATTCAATGACTTCATAATCATGAAATCCATTCAGGCCGTTTTTAAGGAACCGTTCCCTTAATCTGAGCCTATGGCCGTCTGTGCTATGACTCGGTGGGATCTTCCTTGTCAATATTCTCCTTGTTTTCAGAAAAATCGTCCATGCCTGCTGTATCTGCCTGGTCTGCCTCATCATCTAAGTCCGGATCTTCATCACTTTCCGGAAGACGGGCAATCCCGATAAGCTTTTCGTTGTCAGACAAATGGATCAGCCGGACTCCCTGGGTATTTCTGCTGATGACATTGATACCGCCGATGGTTGTCCGGATCAGTTTTCCCTTGTCTGTGATCATCATCAGTTCATCATTACCATCTACCAGGAGCAAGGAGACCATCTTGCCGTTTCGTTCAGATGTCTTAATGGAAAAGACCCCTTTACCGCCACGGGTCTGGGCGCGATACTCTTCAACCAGGGTCCGTTTTCCATATCCGTTTTCAGTGACGGTTAACAGGGTATCTTCTGATCCCAGAACGACCATTCCCACAACCTTGGCACCTTTATCGATTCTCATCCCCCGGACACCCATGGAACCCCTGGCTGTATCTCGGACATCATCTTCATGGAACCGAATGACCTTTCCGCCCTCTGATCCCAGAAAAACATCCATGTTTCCATCGGTTATTCTGGCGGCAATCAACTCATCGCCCTCAGCCAGTTTTATGCCAATAAGACCGCCGGATCGCGGTCTTGAATAGTCCATCAGGTCGGTCTTTTTTACCCGCCCTTTTTTGGTAGCCATGACCACATATTTGTTTTCAACAAATTCATCCACGGTTAACACAGTGGCCAGTTTTTCCCCTTCATCAAAATTGAGCAGATTGACAATGGCTTTGCCCAGGCTGGACCGGCCGGCCATGGGCAATTCATACACCTTTGACTGGTAAACCTTACCGAAATTGGTAATAAACAGGAAGGTAGCATGGGTTGAGGCCACAAAAAGATGTTCCACAAAATCATCTGACTTGGTTCCCATGGCAGTCTTGCCCTTGCCCCCCCGGTGCTGGCTTGCGTAAAGGGTGACCGGGTTTCGTTTGATATACCCGCTTCGCGTCACCGTTACCACCATATCTTCCTGGGCAATCAGGTCTTCAATGCTGATGGCAGATGCACTTTCAACAATTTTTGTTCTGCGCTCATCCCCGAACTCTTCGTTCAATTCCTTGAGTTCATCCTTGATCAAGCCTCTGACCACGTCATCACTGGACAGGATCTGCTTAAACCATGCAATGTCTTTTAAAATGGATTCATATTCACTGATAATCTTTTCTCTTTCAAGACCGGTCAGCCGCTGCAATCGCATTTCAAGAATGGCCTGGGCCTGAATGTCTGATAACTGGAATCTGGAAATCAAACCTTCTTTGGCCTCTTCCGGAGATCGGGACGCCCGGATTAATTTTACAACATCATCCAGATTGTCCAGAGCAATTTTCAACCCTTCCAAAATATGGGCTCGTTCTTCTGCTTTTCTCAAGTCAAATCGGGTTCGCCTGACAATCACGTTTCTGCGGTGATCAATAAAATGGGTCAGGATCTCTTTTAATGTCAAAAGCTGGGGCCGGTTGTTCACAACAGCCAGCAGAATAATACCAAAACTGCTCTGCATATAGGTATGTTTATACAACTGGTTAATGACCACTTCGGCAATCTGATCCCGTTTAAGCCCCACCGCAATTCTCATTCCGTCACGGTCGGATTCATCCCGGACATAGGCAGCACCGGTGATCACTTTATCCCGCATCAGCTCTGCAATTTTTTCAACCACCCGGGCCTTGTTGACCTGATAAGGAAGCTCGGTACAGACAATGGTTTCCTGACCGGTTTTTTTATTTTCCTCAACCTCGACCTTTGCCCGGAGGGTGATAATCCCACGTCCTGTGCTATAGGCTTCAAAAATTCCCTTTAACCCATAAATATGGCCGTAGGTGGGAAAATCAGGGCCTGGAATATGCTCCATCAGATCATACACATCCATGCCAGGATCATCAATCAGGTGCGTTAAGGCAGAAACGACCTCTCTGATATTGTGCGGCGGAATATTGGTGGTCATTCCAACGGCAATACCGGTTGACCCGTTGACCAGCAATGCGGGGAATTTTGTCGGCAACACAACCGGTTCATCAAGGGTTTCATCATAGTTAGGAATAAAATCAACCGTTTCTTTTTCAAGATCAGCCAGCATCTGATGGGCGATCTTGCGCATCCTGATTTCCGTATACCTCATGGCTGCCGGAGAATCACCGTCCACAGACCCAAAGTTACCCTGCCCGTCAACCAGCATGTATCGAAGTGAAAAATCCTGGGCCATACGGACAATGGTATCATAAACAGCAGAATCGCCATGGGGATGATACTTACCAATCACATCACCGACAATACGGGCGGATTTTTTATATGGCTTGTTATAGTCATTTCTCAGTTGCTGCATGGCATACAACACACGCCGATGAACCGGCTTTAACCCATCCCGGACGTCAGGCAAAGCTCTTCCGATAATAACACTCATGGCATATTCAAGATAAGACTGCTTCATCTCCTTCTCGATACTGGTCACATTCTGCTCTTTGTTAATAATCAATGTTCGAACTCCAATTTTTTATCCTTGAGAACCTTTTCAGGCTCAACCATAAACTGAAAACTTGAAAAATAGATATCTGCAAGGGTTAAAAACAATGTGGCAATCAATGGTCCGTAGATAATGCCCAACAACCCATAAACCTTTAACCCGCCGATAATCGCAAAAAATACAATCAAAGGGTGCATTCGCACCCGGTTTCCCACCACTTTGGGCTTAAAAAGGTATTCAACCCCCCAGGACAGAAAAGCATAAAAAACAATGAGAAGAATGCCGGCTGCCAGCCTGGCTTTAAGCATTAAAATCACTGCAGCAGGAATCATGACAATCCCGATTCCCACAATGGGTAAAAAGGCCAGAAATCCCATAATCCCTCCCCAGAGAAAGGGAGAATTCAACCCCAGAAACCAGAAAATCAAACCACCGGCACACCCCTGGATCAACCCGCCAAGCCCATTTCCAAGAAGAACCGCTCCTGACATGCCCATAAACTTTTCAAATAATTTTGCATCATGTTCATCCGGCAGAGGCGATAAATCATAAATATATTTGATAAATTTTTCCCCATCAATAAACATGTAAAATACAACAATGAGCATTAAAGCAAAGTATAAAACCAGACTGAGAACATTGGATGTAATGGCTCTGGCCTGCTCGAACAAAGAAAGACCCACCACCTTTCCCAATTCTGAAACAGGGGTAATCAACGCATCCCATGTGATACTTTTTTCAATCCCTACCCTGGCCAGCAGCAAATTAATCCGATCAAGTGCCCGGGTGCTCTCCAGAAGGTTCTTCAACTGGTTGGAAAATACCGCGTCCTTGGCCATGGCATATAGACCAAAGGCCTCTTTGGACAGGATACCAACAAAGAAAACCACCGGGACAAACACCACAAAAAAGATCAGAACACAGGTCAGAACCGATGCATATTCCGGCTTTAATTTTCTTGAAAAAAATTTAAAGACCGGCCTGAAAATTCCAGTGGAAACAATACCGAGAATAATCGTGGCAAAAAAAGGAGCAATCAGATTTCCTGCAAGAACGATTGCAATACAGAACAGGGCAATAAAAAAAATAAAAACCGCTTTCTGAGAAATATGCTGCTCCAAAATTCACCCACCTATTCAGGTGCTGATAAAAAAAAATCACACCATGCCAGCCGCACGATGTTAAAACAGATCAATACTGCTGTGCATAAAGTCAAACAATCACTGCGCTAGTTTCTGATCAAGCCCAGAACGGCAAGGGCAAGAAGGATCTCAAAAATGATCACCTGAACAAAACTTGCAAAAAAATGAAAGACAATGCCGCCGCCAACAATAGCCGGCACTGCCGTGTAAATCAAGATACCTAATTTCCTGGGAATATCCATTATAAAAACACCCCTTTACAGACTCAATTATATCCAATTGTTTTTCTATTAAAAACCATTCAGATTCTTACCATTTTAATGATTTCAAGTAAAGGGAAAACAGCAGAATAACGATATCATTCCTCTTCTTGACACGCGCATCTAAATCCCTTATTCTAAAAGAAAAAATACACATTATATGGCTATAATAAGGCCTGTAATCATTCTTCATACAGGCTTAAAATCAAAAAAAGTGCCCCTGATATGAAACAATGCCCCTCATGCGACCAAACTGTCTCTGAAAAAGTTATTACCTGCCCGGCCTGTGGCACCCACATGATTAACACAATGAAGTATATTGATGACTACCGGGTCCAGGCAATTATTCATGAAGGGCATTCTTCCATTGTCTGCAAAGCAAAAAAAGACGATGCCCTGCAACCGGTTTCCATCAGGATATTTACTGAAAACTCCGGTGTTGATGAACAGATCGCCCACCGCCTTGAGCGAGAGTTAAAAGAACTTAACAAGCTGCCTGCAGAACATTTTGTCCAGCACTATGCTTTGAAACAAAGCCGGAACGGACACTGGTACAGAATAAGCGAATGGGTGGATGCATCAGACTGGGGCACTATTTTCATGTCAGGCCTGCTCAATGATCAGCGAAAAATAGTCACCCTGTTTCACAATATCGCCTCTGTTCTTGATCTGTTGCACAAACACGACCATTTTATGCCCTACCTGATTTTAGATGACATCCTGATCCCGAAAAAACGAGCTGACGCGCTTCATGTAAAAATCAACTATAAGTTGTCCCGGTTTTTGAATGCCCGGGCCACCCACCACGGCCCCATGTTGCAAAAACTATTGGATTGTCACCCGGACATTATCAACAAAAGGGCCATTGACTTTAAAAGCGGCATCTGGTCACTTGGCAAAATCTTTGTGGAACTGTTGACCGCTGATCCCAATCTCAAAGAGTTTCCTTCCAAACTTGATACTTTAAAAGGACTTGATCCTGACCTTGTGGTCCTGATTAAGTTGATGTTGTCTGATGACCCCGGGCTTCGTCCCCAGACCATGGAAAAAGTAACCGCTGCCTTGTCTTGCATATTGGACCGATTGCCCTATGACAGTCAGGTATCAGATAAAATTGAAAAGAAACCACCCTTGACCCATGAATTACAATGGTTCAAACGGGTAATTGTCATCCTGATTTTCATCATTCTGGGCATGATCGGATTTGGCGGGGTATCCTGGTTTAAACTCAAAACCGGACTTGAAAAAAAAGATGACGTCTTCAGTGAATTTGTTGAATCCTACGCCAGTTCAGTGGCTTTTGTCATGGTTGAATACTGGTTGACCAGTGCTGAAAAAATTATTTATAAAAACAATGTTGAAGGAACTGCTTTTCTGGCTGATGCCAATGGATATATTTTAACCAACCGCCATGTTGCATGCCCCTGGCTGGACGATGCCGGCCTGTTCCAGATTTACAACCAGGCCAGCAAACAGGAAAAGTCCGTAACCTTTGATTATAAGATCTATTTATGGTTTGAAGGCGCAAAGGCATTTAACCGCCTGCTGGCACTGCGGGATCCTTCTGAACCCTCTGACGCATATCATCTGTCATCTGCATACAGTACCGGCGGAGAAGGAAATTTGAGAATCGTCGGCATTCCACGGCCCCAGACAAACACGGAACAGGCAATTAAAAGCCCATTCAAAAATGACTATGCTGTTTTAAAAATCGATCACCTGCCGTCGGATTTAAAACCACTGCCCCTTGAAGATCCAACCCATCCATCAATACTCAAACGTCTTTCACCCGTGGTCATTTTAGGTTTTCCTCTGGGCAACCGAACCCAGGTGGATCATATCAATACCAGCATCACCAGCGGTCATGTCCGGCGAACCACCAAGGAATTGATTCAGGTGGATACCTCAATTTATTCAGGAAACAGCGGGGGACCGGCCATTGATGAACAGGGCCGCGTCATTGGAATTGCATCCGGTGTGGTCACGGATTTGACAAGCGGATATCTCCAGATAGCCACCCCTTTATCAGATTTTGGTCTGGTTTTACCGATTTTGCGTCCAGCAAACCTGATCGAATCCATCAAAAAGGGGCAGCCACAATGGAATGGGGTTCTGGATTTTTCATTAAGCACAAAACTTGAAGACATCAACCGCCTGGCTGTGGAAAACAAATTCAAACAGGCTGCCGATCTAAGCGAAAAAATGCTTAAAACAAGCAATGATCCTGTTTTGATAAATGTCACCGCTATGCTGAATTTTTGCTCGGGTAACATTGATAAATCTAAATCGTTCTTTAAAAAACTTTTAATGATCGAGCCTGAAAATACAAATGCCCGGTTGATGCTGTTTATTATCGACTGGATACACGATGACACCAGCAGCCATTCTTTTACAAAAGATCTGTTCACCATGGAATGGCATGAAGACAATGAATTCATAGGATATCTTGCAAAGGTTTTACGGGATAAAAAAAGAATATCCCCAACCTTAATCGAATATGAAAACCGGCCGGAAAAAAGCTGGCGCCTTTTCATAGAAGGATTGATCTGTGAAAAAAACAATGACATGGAACAGGCCAAAAAGATGTTCAAACAATCCGTTTTAAACGCCCATATTAACGACTGGGTATATTATCTTTCTTTTTCAAGGCTCAATCAGATCCAGCAAACCCTTGCAGGACACCTTGAAGACAAAACAGTGCATCAAAAGGAAGTGAAAACCTTTTACAAGCAGGCAAAAGCCTATAGAGAAACACAAGCGCTTCATTCTGAAAAATTTAAAGCCCTGGTCCAGAAATCCGAATCCCGGGCATTGGATTATGACCAGAGGATAACGATCTACAACGAACTTCTTGACCTGGTACCGGAAAACAGGACCATTATTGGAAAACTTGCCTTTTCCCACGCTGCCTATGGGGAATGGCAGCAATCCATTGAACTGATTGATCGTTTTTTTGCAAACCCCGCACGGCAAACCTCATTAAGTCTCAGTCTGGGCCTGCTCAAAGGTCAGGCGCTCAGAATAATGGGCAAAGATGAAGAATCAAAAACATTTCTGGAACAATTTTCAAAAACAATTGATAATGCCTGGTATCGAATCATCATCAAACAGCTGAACACCAGGCCTGATGCAAAAGAGCTGCTCAAACTGGCTGGGAACAGCCCTGAAAAATTGCTCACTTTGCACACTTCACTGGGACTTTGGGCTGAAGGAAATCAGGACAGAAAAAAAGCTGCCGGCCATTACAAGGAAGCCTTAAGCTCTTATCTGGATGACTGGAATGAATACCAGCTGGCCATGGCTCGGATCATGGCCACCCGAAAACCACTGGAAAAAACACCTCAGTCTTCAGAGTGACTGGATTCTGACTTTAATTGATTCCAGGCATCCAGGCGCTGTTTGATACTCTTTTCATACCCTCTTGGGGTGGGGTGATAAAACCGGATACCTTCAAGGTTTTTTGGCAGATAAGACTGGGGAACGAACGCATTCTCATGGTCATGGGCATATTGATATCCCTTCCCGTAATCCAGGGCTTTCATCAAGGGAGTGGGTGCATTTCTGATATGAAGGGGAACCGGCTGGTATCCGGTTTCCTTCACTGTTTTTGCAGCTGCGTTGCGTGTGGTATAAACTGCATTGCTCTTGGGTGCTGTGGCCAGATAGATAGCCGCCTGGAACAGGACATCATCCCCTTCAGGACGACCCAGCATCCGAAATGATTCACTGGCATTCAATGCCATGGTCAAGGCACCGGGATCGGCCAGGCCAATATCCTCGGTGGCAAACCGGACCATTCTTCTGATCATATAGTACGGATCATCGCCTGCCACAAGCATTCGTTCCAGCCAGTAAACCGCAGCATCCGGATCACTGCCCCGCATGGATTTAATAAAGGCGGAAATCAGGTTGTAATGTTCTTCTCCAGCCTTGTCATACAATAATGATTTTTTCTCAATTGCAGTTTCAATATCTTTAGTGGTGATCTGTTGTTTGCTGCCAAAATAAAGCGCTGCTGTTTCAAGATTGGTCAACGCAATCCTGGCATCTCCATCAGAAACCCTGGCAATGTGTTCCAGGGCCTCATCAGAAAAACATATTTGCTTGCCCCCCAGCCCTTGTTTTGAATCTGCTAAGGCCTGGTTTAAAATTGTGACCATGCTGGATGGGGCTAATGGTTTAAGGGTAAAAACCCGGCACCGAGACACCAGAGCCGGAATCACCTCAAAAGAAGGATTTTCCGTTGTGGCACCCACCAGAACGATCAGGCCGTTTTCCACATGAAGAAGAAACGCATCCTGCTGTGCCTTGTTAAATCGATGGATTTCATCCACGAACAAAATGGTCTGCCGTTTGTACAGAGCCTGCCGTTGTTTTGCATCATCAATGATCTGACGGATATCTTTTACACCGGACAGGACCGCTGAAATCCGGACAAAAACAGATTTGGTTTCATTGGCAATAATGCCTGCAAGGGTTGTCTTTCCACACCCTGGCGGGCCCCATAAAATCATGGAAAAAACCCGGTCATTTTCAATGATCTCCCTGAGCAGACTGCCTGGAGCCGTCAAATGCTCCTGGCCTTTGAGCTCATCCAGGCATGCGGGTCGCATTCTGTCAGCCAGAGGTCTGTTCAGTGATGCATGGCGATCATTTTGAGATTCAAACAAATCCATTCAATTTATCCGTGTTATGACCGGGTCATATTTATATGAAAGAACAGATTAACTCACTGAATTCTTTCATGTTTTGTTGCTGGCGAGCTATGGTAAGATACCAGGGCGGCCCATGGCCGTTAACCGCTCTCTTTGTCCGAGTTGTTTTTGGGGCTGCCTGATCCACTCTGGTTATCTCTTTGTCTTTTTTTCTGACTCTGGTCTTTGCGTTCCTGGGCTCTTTTGTTCAATTTTTTTTTCTTTTTCTGATAGATTCTCTCGGTTTCCTGACTGTTTCCAGTAAAAACAATCTTTCCTGTTTTTTCACGGAAAAACAGTTTAATAGGTGTTTTGCTCAAAGGAATCATCTGGCGCAGCTGATTTAACAGATACCGTTCATAGGAAAAATGGACTGCTTTGGGGAAATTAACAAAACAGACAAAACTGGGAGGTTTGGTGGCCACCTGGGCAGCATAAAAAAATTTAAGGCGGCGCCCCTTGTGCAGAGACGGCTCTTCTCTGAAAACCGCGTCTTCTATAATCCGGTTCAACACCCCGGTGCCGATCCTGAAACAATATTCTTTGTATATATGCACCACTTCATCTAAAATTTTATGACACCGCTGACCGGTTTTGGCTGAAATGGTCATGGCTGGCGCATATGCTAAAAACTTGGCCATGTCCCGCAGGTCTGCCATATATTTTTTAACGTTTTTGCGTTCTTCATCCAGAAGGTCCCATTTATTGATGATAAACAGAGCACCGCACCCTCTTTTTTCAGCATATCCGGCAATGGTGATATCCTGATCCGTAATCCCCTCCTGTGCATCAATCACAATAAGCGCCACATCACAGTCATCCAGACTTTTTAATGATTTTAAAATGGAAAATTTTTCCAGCTTTTCAGTCACCTTGCCCTTACGTCGAATACCGGCTGTGTCAACCAGTATAAATTTTTGTCCCTGATGTTCTACTGCCAGTTCTATGGAATCTCGAGTGGTACCGGCCCGTTCATCGACCACCACCCGGGGTTCCCCGAACAATCGATTGGCAAGGGAAGATTTGCCCACATTGGGTCGTCCCACAATGGCTATTTTAATGGGTGCGTCATCATCTTCAACCTCAGGCGGATATTCAGGCAGGCTTTTCACCAGATCATCCAGAAAATCACCCACACCAACACCATGCTCTGCTGAAATTTTATAGAAATGATCAATGCCCAGAGCATAAAAATCAGACAATTCATCATGCTGTCTTAAATTTTCAACCTTGTTGACCAGGTAGAAAACAGGTTTTTCAAGCCTGCGCAAAAAATCTGCCAGTTCCTGGTCATAAGGCGACAGGCCGGCACGGCCGTCCATGATAAAAACAAGCGCATCTGCCTGGTTTGCCGCAGTCGTGAGCTGCTCTTTGATTTGAGTGGCAAAATAATCATCATCAGAACTTAAGAATCCACCGGTATCAATCACGGTAAAATCAATATCATCCCATTGGGCATCGGCATAGTGGCGGTCCCGGGTCACACCGGGAAAATCATCAACCAATGCCTGCCGTGAACGGGTGATTCTGTTAAAAAGTGTGGATTTACCCACATTGGGTCGGCCCAGAAGAGCCACAACCGGTTTCATGTTTCAACCTCCGAAAGCGTATGTTTACAATGGTTATAGGCTTTATGAAAGGACAGGTCAACTCACTGATTTCTTTCATGTTTTGTTGTGGCCCGCCAGGGTAAAATACCAAGGCGGCCCATGGCCGTTATACAATAAATTAAAGGATTTATAAACAACGAAGATGATGGTCATCACATTTGATGATCATTTTCAGATCAATTCATTGGATATTTGTTTTATATGAAAGAACAGATCAACTCGCTGAATTCTTTCATGTTTTGTTGTGGGTAGGCCGATGAGAAATACCAGGGCGGCCCATGGCCGTTATTTTGTCCAGGAAAAAAAAACCGAACCAATGGTTAAAAAAACAAGGCTCATGACCAGCAGAATCGTTATTTCAGATGACACCTGGGAAAGGCTGGCGCCGTCATTGATAATTTTTCTGGCTGCCGATAAAAAATGAGTCAGCGGCAATGCCTTGGCAACCGACTGCACCCAGGAAGATGCCCCTTCAATGGAAAACCAGACTTCAGATAAAAACATCATGGGCCAGCAGATAAAGTTAATAAATCCATTGGTCAATTCCTCGTTGGTTCCCCGACAGGCCAGAATCAACCCCATGGAAACCAGACAAACCGTTCCGACTAAAAACACAATAAAAATATCTTGATATGAGCCCTGCATGTTAAATGAAAAGAGCAGATTGCAGCCAAACCAGACCAGAGACGAAGTACACATAAGGATCATCACCCGGGACACAAGCTGGGCTGTCAGGTATTCAAAGGCAGTCACCGGTGTGGCCTTTAACCGTTTGAGCACACCGCTTCGCCGGTATCTGACAATCACATACCCCACACCGAACAAGGCGGAAAACATGATGTTCATGCCCAGAATACCCGGAAAAAGCCAGTCAATATACCGGATCTGTTTGCCTGCGATCTCCTGCTTGATCACCCGTTCATTAATATTCTGTTCCGGGATGATTGCTGCAAGAACCATTTTTTCCAGGACATGTCCCCTGGGCGATGAGTCTGTGACCCAATAGTTGAGTTTTGATCCTTTAAAGGTCACATTCTGGTTTTCCAGCAGGATATCAATTTTATGATGCTTGAGTTTTTCCATGGCGGCATTGGAGGATTCAAACCCGACCAGCTTGATATAGGGATCATTTTTTAATGGTTCGGGAATCTGTAACTCACTGATCACCATTGCACCCGGCATGATCGGGAACACCCCTATTTTATATTCATGCCGGTGGTCTGAACTGAAGATAACGCCAAACCCTGCAACAATTAAAAACGGGAAAAGAATATTCCAGCCGAATCCGGCCCGATCCCTGACAAACTCATAATTTCGAGCCACAAACAATGCCCACATTCGTTTAAAGCTCATGGTTTTTATTCTCTTAGACTTTTACCGGTTAATTTCAAAAAAACCGATTCCAGATCATGGGCGCAGTCCTTGTCCAGACAATGCCGGGCGATCAGTGCCCGGGGAGAGCCGTGCGCAATAATCTGTCCGTTATCCATAATGGCAATGGTATCGCACAATACCTGGGCTTCTTCCATGTAATGGGTGGTCAAAATAATGGTTTTGCCCTTTTGATTGATATCTTTTATAATTTCCCAGACATGTTTTCTGGCCTGGGGATCCAGACCGGTTGTGGGCTCGTCCAGAAAAACCAGATCCGGGTCATTCAATAGGGCAAGACCGAGCAACAGCCGCTGGCGCTGGCCACCGGATATTTTATTGTTCAGGCTCTTGCGAATATTTTCAAGCATGCACATCGACACAATCTGTTCAACCGGCAGGTGTCGGTCATAAAAGGCAGAAAAGGTTTTTAAGGTTTCTTCAATGGTTAAAAAAGACAATAATTCAGTGTGCTGAAATTGAATGCCGATCTCCTGATTAAAGGTCTTGTCTCTATGCCCGCCCTTATAGATAATCTGCCCTGAATCCGGGGAGATGATATTCTCCATCATTTCCACAGTCGTTGTTTTGCCGGCCCCGTTGGGACCCAAAAGCCCGAAACAGCTGCCTGCTGCAATGGCAAGATTGATACCATCCACGGCAGACGTTCCGTTATAGCTTTTTTTCAACTCTTTTACTTGAATAATACTGGATTGGTCCCACATATAACCGCATACCCGGACAATACGTTTGTTATTTAATTGTATTTTTTTATATTTTATATGAAAGAACAGATCAACTCACTGAATTCTTTCATGTTTTGTTGTGGGCAGGCCGAGATGAAATACCAAGGCGGCCCATGGCCGTTATAAGAAAAATAGTGCCGATCCTACCATTTTTCCCGGGTATTCTCCCGTTGTGGTTTTTTGCCGCTTTTTTTATTGCTGTTCTGAATTTCAAGTTTTTCTTCGTAACTGACATCTTCATCATAATAGTCCTTGAATTTAGGACTCTTGTGCTTCTTTTTTTTTGTTTCTTCTCTGGACATTTTTTTAACCTTTTTTGGATGCCGATCTGCAATACGTTCGGCATGGATTATTCTCCTCAATGAATCTATCGTATTTCCTATGCCAACTCAATATAATTCCAAACATAGTATCATATACTTTAAAATCAGTGAGTTTATAGATACAACAAAAAGCAAACCCTATATTTTCAATATATATATTTCCGAAGATCAAAAAATCGGTATAATCTTCCCGAAAATTAAATATTTATCATAATGGTTGCATAGTATATCATTGAACATATCATAAAATCGAGTCTTTTTCCTCGGCATTACAGGATTTTAAGGATATAATCAACCAAATTATATGGGAACCCTATGACAAGATGGGAAAATTTAAAACTGATACATCCTGTTGCAAGTCTTAGCGCTTGATATTATTGACATCCTCTTGTGTTGCTGATAATACATCATCCAAGATTTTCATCCTGCTTCATGCCAGGCAGATGTTAAGAACATTTTTAAAAAAAAGGGAATGCATATGAAAGATATCCTGGTCTTAACCCATTCCACAGAAGACTTCTCTTTTATATCAAAAGCCCTGAAATCATCCTTTTGCGTCAAACGAGCCACTGACTTATCAATGGTAAAAGGCATGAACAGCGACTCTCCGATTGATATGATCATTTCAGATGTTCTCCAAATGGAGCAGAACACACAATCATCTACCAAAACCCTTTCCAGAGATTTCGAACTGGATTATCTTCGCGATTTCTTCTGGAAAACCGAATGGCTGAATATCATACAGTCAAAAAATCCCAGAATGAAAAAAATATATGAAAACATCAGATCGGTTGCACCCACCATTGCAACAGTGCTCCTTTTAGGTGATACCGGCACAGGCAAAGGCATGCTGGCCAGATTAATCCACAGACACAGCCAGCGATCTGAAAAACCATTTATTGAGATCCATTGCGGAGCCATCCCGGACACATTGATTGAAAGTGAACTTTTCGGGCATGAAAAAGGCGCATTTACCGGGGCTGATCAAAAAAAACCAGGCATGTTTGAAATGGCCAAAGGCGGGACCATTTTTTTAGATGAAATCGGAACCATCACACCTTCGGCTCAGATTAAACTGCTGCAAGTTTTGCAGGATGGCACGTTTAATCGGATTGGGGGCGACTCTTTTATTAAAGCCGATGTCCGAATTATTGCGGCAACAAATTCAGACCTGGCCCAGCAGGTGCAGGCCGGAAATTTCAGAAAAGACCTTTTTTACCGGTTAAACATTTTTCCGGTTGAAATTCCACCACTCAGAGAGCGGCTCGAAGATCTGCCCTATCTGATAGAAACGCTTCTTAATAATTTAAACATCAAATATGGCAAAGGGATCAAGCATCTTCATCATTCCGTTTTGAACGGACTTAAAAAATACGATTGGCCCGGCAATATTCGTGAACTTGAAAATATTCTGGAACGGGCTTATATTCTCGAGCAGACAACCATACTGACACCCCAGAATTTTCCAGGAGAAACAATGCTCGGCTTTGATACAAAAGTGCATGAAAATTATTCTGAAACCCTTATTTCCCATGCCAGACAGCATGCCATTGATGTGTTTGAACACACTTATCTGACTGTCTTATTGAAACAGACCAATGGCCGAATCGGTCTTGCAGCCCAGACAGCCGGAATCACTTCGCGACAGCTGAACCGGCTGCTGAACCGGCACAAACTAAATAAAAATGATTATAAACAAAAAAAAGGGCGTTGATGCCTGATATCACAATTACCCGTACTGGAGGATTTTAAAAGGAAATTATCATGAACAAAACTGAAATTGAATATTTTACTGCAATTTTAAATCGAAGGCTTGAAGAACTATTGCGCAATGCCAGCCACACCATGTCTGAAATGATCGTGCAATCCAGTCAGGAAATAGAAGACTTTGACCGGGCGTCGGCTGAAGCGGATCAGGCTCTAAAATTAAGGATCAGATCAAGGGAAAGCCAGTTGATCAAAAAAATCCGGGATGCTCTGGAACGGGTTGAAAACAATACCTACGGCATTTGTGAATCCTGTGAAGAGGAAATTTCATTCAAACGGCTTGAAGCCAGGCCGGTTACAACAAAATGTATCCATTGCAAAGAAGAAGAAGAAAGAAGAGAATCCCAGGTCGAATAATTTTTTAACCTCTTTTTGTTAAGGGTTCACTCAAAAATTACAACGTCTCTCAGCATAACACTGAGAGCCTTGATATTTTGGTTGGCGTCCCCAAGGGGATTCGAACCCCTGTCGTCGCCGTGAAAGGGCGATGTCCTGGACCGGGCTAGACGATGGGGACGCAATGTCTTCTTTTTGGTTGGCCGTGCTGGGCTCGAACCAGCGACTCTCTGCTTAAAAGGCAGATACTCTGCCAACTGAGTTAACGGCCCGAAGCCAATCAAAAAACAGAAGATATCTATATGATTTTAATTTTTATGTCAACAGTTTTTTAAACGCCCTGCTCTTTTTTATCATCCAATATTGTCATGTAATTCTTCAAATTTTAATTTTTCCTTTATATCTTCAAAGGATACACACTGTCCGTGACGTGAGGACGGGGTTAAAAAAGATTTGAGTTTTCTTTCCAGCATTCTTGGATGAAGCTCATCATGAATCGCAAGCATACCTTCCGTGATTATTTTTTGAAGGAATAATTCTTTTATTGTTCTTTCCCTGATGCTGGCAGCAAAGGGAAGAAAAATAAAATTAGCAAGAATAATCCCATATAGCGTTGATGTTAAAGCAATCGGAACAGTTGACATCACCACATTGGAATCACCGGCACCGGCCAGCATACCGATCAGGCCCACCACACTGCCCACCAACCCGAAAGACGGGGCCACATCTGCCATGGTCTGCAGCACCCTGCGGGTTTCATCCCGTCTCATCCTGAAAAAATACATTTCAACACTTAAAGACTCTCTGATCTGTTCTTTTGAACAGCCATCCACCAGAAGCCCGATGGCCTGCTTTAAAAACATGATTGACACTTCGTCTTCATCTTTCTGGAGCGAAAGAACCCCCTTAACCCGTCGTTTAACAGACAGATTCACCAACTTCTTTACAATCTCGCCCGGATCCTTTGTACGCGTGGTGTAAGATGTTTTCAACACCTTAAACAAAATTTCAATCCGCTTCATGTCATAGCTTAAGAATGTGGCACCAAACGTACCGCCAATGATAATCAAAAATCCTGACAGATTCATATACAGCCCTGTGTTTCCATGAATCGTAACCCCGGCCAGAAACAAAACCACACAAATGATCAACCCAATAAAATTTTTCTTTGTCTGCTTTAAGAACAGAATCTGCTCTGGTTTGAACATGCCTCCCCCTTATATTTTCTTTTTCATCTGTTTGTTTGATGAACCATATGGCTTTGGTTTAACCAGAACAATCTCTACCCGTCGGTTCAAGGCACGATTATAGGCTGTTTCATTAGACCCCACCGGCTGATGATAGGAATAGGCTGAAACAAAAATTCTTCGTTCATCAACCTTGGACACTTCAGATAGATACCTTGCCACCATAACCGCCCTTTGGGATGAAAGTTCCCAATTGGTGGGATATTTTTCAGAATGCGTGGGAGCATCATCTGTGTGCCCCACCACATTAATGGCAAAATCATTTTCATTCAAGGCCCGGGCAATCTGATTGAGTTGATACCGTGCCCCGGCTTTGATCTGGGCCCGGCCCGGATCAAACAACAGGTCTCCGGAAAGGACGATCCGAACCGACCCGTCTTCAACCAGTTCAATGGCCTTTGGATCACCTGTCATAACCTCTGAAATAGCCTGTTTTGCCTGATCATAGACCCTGGACGGATTCGGATTGGCACCGATATTGACAACCTTTTGAGATCCTTGTTCCGACAGATAATTTTTCCCTGGTCCATCACCAAAAAACAAATCCCGGTTCCCGGCCTGGAAAGCATACATCACGGCAAAAAAAATAAACATGGTCATCATCAGATCCGACCATGACACAGCCCATCGGTCATTTCCCTTTTCAGGCGGATAGGACAAGATTTCATCATAAAAACCATCCATGCCTGTCCCGGCAGAATAATCATGATCCAATGGTTGCTTGGCTGTGTCTGATTCCATGTGAATTCCTTTTTCTATGAAAGTCCTTTCAGGCCAATGTTGACTTTCATGCCTCGCTGTGTGGCAAACCACAAATCAATAACCAGATCTGCCACATGGCAGTTATAAAAAACAAAAACGCTGATTGCATAAAACTATTCTAACTTCTATGCAATCGGCGTTTTAAAAGACTATCTTTAATTGTACGCTTATTTTAAATCATTCTTTGACCATCTAAATGCAGCAGGATTTTATTGATCTGTTCCTCAGTAATATATCCCAGTGCTTCAAGAATAACACCGAGCAGCCGGTGTTCCTTACCTTCAACATCTTCTTCAACCTGAAGATTTAACGCTTCTTCAAGCTGTTCCACTGAAATCATCTTGTTCTCAACCGCAACCGTTCCAAACCGCTTTTCTATCAATCCCATCTGACACTCCTTTTTTTGGATATTATTCACCAACACCCTTTTAAAAAAATGTCGCCGTTATGCACACTTTTTTTGAAATGCTTGCTCATTTCAAAAAGTGTTATTTTCTCATACTAACTGCAATGACACTTGGCAAGCAAAAAAAATTAAATTAAAAAACCGGATTAAATGAACGATTCTGGGTTAAGTTTTCTACAGATAAATTCGATACAGCATTCTGCCACCGGCGTTGCGGTTTGATCGATTCCACGGTCAACAAGTGCCGGCCGATAGAACTCTTCAATAAGTTCTATTTTAATAATTTTAATATGATCTGAAAAATCCTGCAGCATTTGAGCCAGGTTAATGGATTTGGGCGACCAACTGCTTTTTTTATATATGGTCATTGTCCACTTGTGGTCCGGATTAAACTTTGAAGGAAAAACACCAAGCTCATAAAGATCCTCATCCGGAACTGTTGCGATGATGTGTCCACCCGGTTTTAAGATTCTGATCCAGTTTTTAAACGCTGTTACAGGATCATTCATATGTTCAAGACAATGACTGGAATGCACAAAATCATAGGTATTGTCTTCAACAGATTCCATATACTGAGCATCGCCATCTTCTATATCCCAGGTCCGCGCAGAGGACATTTTTGAAAAAATCTGAGCATATTGACCCAGCGGATCTGGCTTGCCGCCGATATCAATACCGTTTCCAACAAAATATCGGGTGTGAAATTCCCCCAGGTTAAACCGCCTTTTTGCAGATTTACTTTGTTCCCATGGCATTATAAAATTCCTTTTTCTTCAATTACATCCCCTGTTAGTTAACATATTTTTAAGCTTTTTTTTCACAGCCCTGAACACTGACTCCCAATCTCCCGGTTTTGGCTGCCGAAACAACCGCATGGACGGATACCATGGGGAATCATCCCGATCTGTCATCCAGCGCCAGTCCGGTGAAAACGGCAGCAGGGCCCATACTTTTTTCCCCATGGCACCGGCCAGATGAACAACAGAAGTATCAATTGAAATAACAAGATCAAGGTTATCCATTATCGCTGCCGTATCTGAAAAATCGGTTATCTCATCCCCGAAATCCCGAAGAAAAATCTTTTCCGGTGATATGTCTGTCCATTGATCAAATTTTTCTTTCTGAAGACTATACAGGCCAACATCAGGAATATCCAAAAGTTGTTTAAATCGACTTAACAACACGGATCGATTCATGTCATTCGCATGTTCCGGATGCCCTGCCCAGACAATCCCGATCTTACAGGCCGACAGGTTGTTCCCCATCCGGGACTGCCAGATTTTTGAAAGACAGGGATCTGCATACAGGTAAGGGATATTCTTGGGAACACAGTCAAGGGTTGTGTTAAGTATTCCCGGCAAAGACAACAAGGGAACATGATAATCAAACCGATCCACCGACCGGGTATCGATGTTTGGAATCCCGACATACAGCCGGTCAAACCCTTTAAACGACTGCACAAGCCTTAAAAGCTGTGGCACAACTTCAAAAATCACTCTCCCGCCAATCTTTTGCACAAAGGGAAGGTATCGGATAAACTGAAGTGTATCGCCCAGTCCCTGTTCTTCATAAACAAAAATGGTTTTCCCTTCAAGTGGCTGCCCCTGCCAGGCCACACCTGTATCAAAGAGCCGGATCGGACTCTTGGGCCTCTGCCAGCGCCACTCATATTCCTTGAAACCGGTTTTTAAATCACCCTGCAATAACAGAAGAATCGATTGATTCCACCGGGCTGCCACAAAATTTGGGTTCAGGGCAATGGCTTTTTTTGAAGATTTCAATGCATTGTCGTACTGTCCCATGAGCTTATATGTTTCAGAAAGATTATTGTGGGCTTCTGCAAAATCTGGATCCAACCGCAGCGCTTCTTTCAAATGAATGACGGATTCTTCCAGTTTACCCAGTTTTGACAAGGCCACCCCGATATTGCTGTAAATCTTAGGGTTAGCCGGATTTAAGTGTTTTGATTTTTCATACCATTTGATCGCCTGGGCAAGATCATTTTCCTGCTGGCACACATTGCCCAGATTTAAATAGCAGGCCGGGTTATCCGGTGTTAAGTGTATGGCTTTGGTGATCAATTCCCTGGCAATATCATTCCGGTTGACATTAAACGCTAAAACGCCCAGAAAATGAGTGGCATCCGGATTTTCAGGCGCAATGGCCAATACGTCTCGATATGCCTGTTCCGCCTGCTTAAGATTACCTGCGGTATGATATTCCACACCCTTTTTTAGGGTTTGTTCAATATTGATCATAGCGGCTCTCGATGGTTAAAATCAGTTTTTGTCCCCTATTCTTTTATATGAAAGAACTTGCCAACCTTATGAATTCTTTCATGATTTGCTGTGGGCAGGCCAGGGTAAAATACCAAGGCGGCCCATGGCCGTTGGTCAAAAAGATTACCTGGATATAAAATACCTGTCCATAACACTTTTGCTTGTTTTTTTATAAGCTGTTTGTGAATTTTTTTTAAAGATCACACAATCATCGGGAATGGTTTCTCCCATTACAATCGTTCCAGCCGACACCAGGCAATTGTTCCCGATATTGCAGTCACCAATCAGGGCGCTGCCTCCGTAAAGCACAACGCCTTTTCCCAGAACAGGATAAATATCGTCTTTATCTGCACCAATGGATACCCGCTGGTAGACGACCAGGTAATCTTTATACCTGCCTCTTCCCAGAACCGTTCCAAACGGGTGAACCAGCAAAAAAATATCAGGCAGGTCTATTTCATAAAAAAGATTAAACGCATGAAGACTTTTGTTCAGATAATATATTTTTGAAGACAAGGCCACATCTGCGGTATCCTTCCACACTGTATTGGCAAGATAGCTCAAAAACACGACATAGTGATCGGCATTCAAATGATTAAAAAACACATCTGTCCCATTTGTATAATATTTTACATTGATGTTTGAAAAGCAGTATTCCGTTCTTTTGAGTGCTTTTTTAACATGTAAGTTTACCTGTGCCGGATTTATTTGTTTGTCCGGGAAGAAATGATCCATCTGTTTTGCCACATAGACACAAAGCGCTTCTGTACTCAATGATTTAATAAACATAGACAACTTACCTTTTGTTAATTCCGGCTGCTCTTGCTTGCCCGGACATTTATTCCCTTTGAAGCCAGATAAGATCTGACTTTTATGGGACTGTGGTCGGTAAAAAAGAACATGCTGCTGATGGCAATGGCATCTGCCCCTGCCTGAAAGGCCAGAATACAGTCATCAAGGCGGCCGGCGCCACTGGAGGCAATCAAAGGAATATCCAGTTTGCGGTTCACGGTTTCAATCATGTGAACATCATATCCGGACAAAGTGCCATCCCGATCAATGGAGGTCAACATGATTTCTCCGCAATGCCGGTCCTGAAGCTGTATGCTCCATTCAACAGGATCAAGGTCAGTCTGTACCCGGCCACCATGGGTAAATACTCTGAAAACATCCGGGGCAACCTGTTTATAATCTACAGAACCGACAATGCACTGGTCTCCAAAATACCGGGCTGCTGTGTGAACAAATTCGGGTTTTTCAACAGCAATGGTATTGATTGAAATTTTATCTGCCCCGGCACACAGCAACTGCCGGATATGTTCAAGGGTTCTGATCCCGCCCCCCACGGTCAGCGGCATAAACACCTCTTCAGAAACTTTTTCAATGATCTGCAATATTGTTTTCTGACTTTTGGAACTGGACATGATATCCAGGAAAACCAGCTCATCCACCCCGTATGCATCATACACCTTTGCTGCGGATACAGGGTTGCCCGCTTCCCTGTGGTTGTCATGAAACCTGACGCCCTTGACCAGACGACCGTCTTTTAATAAAAATTTGGGAATGATCCTTTTTTTCAGCATAGATGTTCAACCCTTCCAGTTGACAAAGTTTTCCAGAAGTTGAATGCCGTTATCCTGGCTTTTTTCCGGATGGAACTGGGTTGCAATAATATTGTCCCTGGCCAGGACAGCGCAAAACTCACCCCCATAGTCACAGGTGGCCAGAACATCACCCGAATCCTGAGGTTTAAAATGGTAACTGTGAACAAAATAAAAGCAGAACTGTCCGGGTTTTAATCCATCAAACACAGGATGCGGCTTTTGGGGCATGATATCATTCCAGCCCATGTGCGGCAGTTTCAAATCTGAATCCGGCCGATCAAACATCCTCACCTGTCCCGGGATCAACCCCAGGCCATTTGTGAAGCCATGTTCCGAACTGTCTGAAGCCAAAAGCTGCATGCCAAGACATATCCCCAAAAACGGTTTTTTGTTTTCAAGCACTTCTCGGTTCAAAATCTCCACCAGCCCGGCAGTGTTCAAATGATCCATTGCCTTTCCAAAGGCACCCACACCCGGCAAAACAATCCTGGAGGCATCGGCAATTTTTCCGGGATCTGCCGTGATCAGAACCTCTTGTCCGATAAAATCCAATGCATTGTAAACCGAGCGGACATTGCCCATGCCATAGTCAATGATTGCAATCATAGATAGGTTTTCAAATCCCCTTGTTTCCTGTCAGGCCCCACGGGTTTATCGACCAGGGTTCGATCCCATTCATCCATATCCGGCAATGCTTTGCCGTTCTTAATTTTTGTTTTATCCGGCACCCAGGGATCCACCCGGTGCCTGGATAAAATATCATGAAACTCATCTTCGGTTATCTGTAAAAACTTTAGGAGACCATCCAGGGATGCCGGCCGTTTCCCGTCGTATTTCTTCTCCAGTTCAAGGCCTTTTTCTCGGGTCAGGCGACTGTTTCGGATATCAATACAGGCCAGGTGATTGGTTCGGCCATACCCCCGTTTGATGAATTTTGCATAATCACGGACACCCTGCCACTGACATTCGATCTTCTCGTAATCATATTCCGGGGGAATCCCTTCAACCAAAAGGCCTTTCCAGCCCAGTTCTTTTTTTATGATATCCACCTGCTTTCGGGTATCCCACTGAATATAGCTGCCCAGGCAGATGGATTTAACGCCGGCTTTTCGATACTCTTTTCTAGGGGGAAAAGAAAACATCCACAGATCTTTTTGATTCACCCGTCCATTGAGAAATTCTACCATATCATCGGCTGTCATCCCCAGGTTCATGGCCCTGTTAAACCGTTTTTCATCCACCTCTTCTTTTTCTTCATAGGAATACCAGGATGCATATTCTGCCAGGGATTCACCCCAGAAGATAAGGGGGGTGTCAAATTTTATGGCCATGTGAATCACCCCGGCATAAATCCCGGTATGACAATGCCAGCAAAAATCCCCCCGCCGCTTGAATGATTCGAGCATCAATTCTCTGACCACATGCCAGTTGGCAGTAAACTCAAACACATCCACGCCCAGAGTTTTAAATGTCCGGGTGTTGTTTTTAACCACTGCCGGCCGATATCCCCAGTGGTTGAACCGGATCACCAGGGGTTTGAGCTTAAGTTCTCTGACAATATACCACAGCTGGAAGGTACTGTCCTTGCCGCCGGAGAACGGAACAATACAATCATAGATTCCCTTGTTCGCATAGCCTTTGACCAGTTCGTCCAGTTCCTGACGTCTGGCTGTCCAGTCAATCTTTTCATTTTTAAACTCGATCTGCCGACAGACACTGCACACGCCTTCGGGATCAAACATCAGGGTATCATGGGTTTCAGGCAGAATACATTTTGTACATTGTTTCATGGTCTTTTCCAGCCTTTATTTTTTTGATTACTAAGGTTCATCAGCTTAACCGCGCAAACCCGTCATGGGCCAGGGGGCCGTTTATCTGTTGATCCAGGGTATTGTTTTTCATGCTCTGGCTCAATATGCCAAACACCTCATCCAATGTATTAAAATAATGCTTTAAGATTTCATCATTATGGGCATAGGAAAGATAGACACTCAAGCTTGCTATAACCTTTCTTGCCAGCATTTCCTGGATAAACAGAGTTTTCAATTTCCGATTAAGGACCCCATATTCAAATGCCAGATGGGTTAACGGCGGAATCCCGGATACCTTTAATTGCAAGGCATGCCGGGCAGCCATTGTTTTGATTCCTTGCTGGAGATTTTTTCCCAGATGATCCAGGTAAATCCCGACCCTGCAGTCCCTGAATTTATGAATGGTGGCAAGGGCTGCACTCGGCCCGATGCGGTCGGTCCAGTAGGTGCTGCTGATAAAGGTTTCCTGGGCAGCATCCATGATATTGGCGCGACCAATCAATGCGGCCATGGGATACCCGTTGGACATCCCCTTGGCAAAGGTTGCCATATCCGGATCCACACCCATGGTCAGGTGAATACCGCCATCATTGATCCGCCATCCGCTGGTCACTTCATCAAAGATCAATACTGCACCTATTTTATCTGCAATCTGTCGAACCTTGATTAAAAAATCATCCTTTGGCCCGAAATTTCGAACCGGCTCCATAATGATCACACCAATGTCATTATACTGATCGACAATGCCCTCCAACTCATTGATCTGATTATACCTGAACGGGATTGCCGTATGGATGAGTTCTCTTGGGATTCCCAGGGGTTTGAGACCCGGAAGAAGGTGTCCGTCCAAATTTGCATCTTCTGCTAAATTGGAAGCAATATACCAGTCTGACCACCCATGATAGCCGCAAAACGCCACCCGGCTTTTCCCGGCTGCTGCCCGGGCGATTCGAATGGCCATGGCCAGTACTTCACCGCCACTTCTGGCATAGCGAACCTTTTGGGCCCAGGGGTGCAGGTCACACAGCAGTTCTGCCAGTTCAACCTCTTCAGGCGGATTTAATGTGGCCATATTCCCGTTTTTTACCGCACGGATCACGGCCGCATCCACATCCTCATCACAAAACCCCAGAGGACACGCCCCCACCCCGAAAATACTCATATCCGTGTACTGGTTACCGTCCAGATCCCAGACATTGACCCCTTTGACCTTTGAATAATAAGAGGGCCACTGATCCGGCAAAAACATCTCAGGCCGCTTTGACAGTAACTGGGTTCCGCCGGGAATGATCTTCCGTGCCCGTTGGTAAAGTGCCACACCACTATTTGTGTTCATAATCATTGTGTCCTGTTTGTCTGATTCTGCTTATTTGGTCCTGCTTATTTGGTTCTGCTTATTTGGCCCTGTCCATCCGATCTTTTAACAGCGCCTGGGCCATTATCAGATCATATCGATCATCA
Source organism: Pseudomonadota bacterium (assembly GCA_043827005.1). Classification (GTDB taxonomy): domain Bacteria; phylum Desulfobacterota; class Desulfobacteria; order Desulfobacterales; family Desulfobacteraceae; genus Desulfobacula. Next base: position 43,399 of record JBDRPM010000019.1, read on the forward strand.
ATTTCTATGCTTTTATACCGGGGAACCACATACCCCATTGTCCGGTCATGGTAAAACCCCATTTTCTTTCTCAGGCTGGATATTTTAGAAATATAAACCGTTCCTTCAAAAAAATACACCGGTTCCAGATCCTGCCGCCGCAAGGATTTTATGGTCTGTCCGGTTTCATATTTGCTGATAAAGTGCTGATCATCCATGACCACGTTAAATTCAGGGTGCCCGCTTTCCAGCAGGGCAATTCCCACAATTGCCTCTGCATCAGGCTTGTCTATCAACTGCTGTATGGCATCATCAATGTCAAAAGGCTCTCTTAACGGTGATGTGGGCTCAAGCAGGCAGATATAATCATAATGATGGCCTTTGTCGCTCAGCCAGTCAATGGCATGGATCACCACATCCACTGAAGCGGCTGTGTCTGATGCCAGGTGAGAGGGCCTTAAAAAAGGCACCTGGGCATTATACGCCCTGCAGACCTGTGCAATCTGATGATCATCCGTTGATACCATAAGATGATCCAGATACTGGCTGTGCTGAGCGCATTCTATTGTCCAGGCAATTAAGGGTTTGCCTGCCATATCGATGATGTTTTTGCCAACAAGCCCCTTGCTGCCGCCTCTTGCCGGTATCAGCCCTAAAATTTTTTTATCCTTATACATCTTTAACCCTTTTGAATCATTTTTCTGCCAGGAATCATAATCGTTCCAAAGCTTTTTGATAACTTTCCACTGTCCCGATATCTCTATGGTATTGGCCATTATAAAATGTAAATATTTTTCCCAGAAAAGCCGGCAGCACCTGGGTGGAAAAATCAATTTCTGCTTTTCCCATCGACTCAAGAAAAGAAAAAATTGAATTTTCCAGAATATAGACCGCACCATTGGCCAGATCTCCCGGAGGATTGCTGACCTTTTCATGAAATGCCCTGACCACCTGTTTATGGTCCAGTTCCAGAATCCCGCAACTTTCAGGGGTGTCTGTCTTAAATGTCATCATGGTCATTTCACACCCTTGCGGCCGTGACCAATGGGCACGGATAAAATCATCCAGATTGAACACAGAAAAATTATCCGCATGAACCATCAATATCTGATCGCCCCCAAAAAAAGCCTTATTCTTTAACAGTGTCCCGGCTGTGCCCAGCAGTTTATCTTCATAAATCATTGTAATTTTTTGTTTATATGGACTTTTATCAATATGAAGAACCACTTTTTCAGCCAGATGATGAAGATTGATCAGAACCGATTCAATGTTGGTGCTAAAAATCATTTCCAGCCAATAATCAAGCAACGGCCGTCCATTGATGGGAACCAGACATTTGGGAGTATCAAAGGTCAACGGCCGCAGTCGTGTGCCAAGACCGGCGGCCAGAAGCAATGCTTTCACAACTGCGATCCTAAGTACATATCATTTATGGACAGAGGCAGATTGCCATTTCGCCCCACCTGGCATGACGCTGCCACAGACCCTAAATACGCTGCCTGCCAGATATCCGCCCCGGCGGCCAGCGCAAGGGCGGAACAGGTCAGCAGAGAATCCCCGGCACCTGCCGGATCAACCGGTGCCTTATTCATGGCATCAAGCCTGTCGGTCAGAAAGTTGTTGATGCTCAAATCATCGGCATGAATCAACAGCCCTTCTTTATCCAGCGTCACAAACACATTTTTGGCCATGGCTTTTTTACGAAGTTTTTCTGCAAGCACAACAAGGCCGGATTCAAAATCCTTTAATGCAAGCCTTGCCTCTCTTTCCGTGGGTGTCAAAAGCATCATGTGTTCAAATCTTGACACATCCCCGATCTGGGAAGAAGACTGGCTGTCTGCCACCATCATGATTTTTTTCTGTTTACACGCCAAAACAATATCATCGACCAATGGCTGGGGCAGGCATCCATAATTAAAATCTGAAAAAATAATCAGATCCTGTTTTGGGATCATATCCGACAAATCTGCAAAAATCTTTTTTTGCAGCTCCCTGCTGATGGGGTGCTGCCTTAAATGATTGACCCGAAGCAGGGTTTTGCCCGAACTTCGATACCGTTGTTTTAAAATGGTCGGCCGGCTTTCATCTTTAAAAAGATGGGCTTTCACACCGGCCGAATTGAGTTTGCTGTCTATGAATCTGACAATTTCATCATTCCCGCTGATGGAAAAAAACGACACATCTGCGCCAAGCGTACTGGCATGGGCAGCGACAATGCCTGCGCCGCCAAGATAAAGTTCCACACCCACAGGCGTAACCACAATGGTTGGATCTTCCTGGCTCATCCCCAGGGCATCACAGGTAATGTATTCATCAACAATTACATCTCCGATGACCAGAACCTTTAACCTGGAAAAATGATTCAGAACACCATTCAGATCAGACCAGTTGAATTGATGACGTTCCATATAGGCATCATTCCGGGCAAATGAACTTGAAGCAACACGCAAGGATTCCCCCTGGAGAAGCTCAACCAGCGAAAAACTGATGTCCCCTGAACAAAAAAGCATCTGACCGCCATAATCCTTAACAACCTGGGCTTCAGGATTATAATGGTTTTCATGCTCCTTTCCCTTGACAACAATGGCAGGTTTGAGTGCCCGGATAAAATCTTGCGCCGTATCTTCAAGAATAAAACAATGATCCACCAGTGTTATGGCATGAACCCCTTCCAACCGGATGGTTTCATCTAAAAACGAATCCCCGGGGGAATCATTGCGAACCCCCACCACCAGGTAATCACCGCATTCAGCAGCAAACCGCAGCAGTCTCAAATGGCCGGGGTGTACAATATTAAAAAACCCGGAAACAAAAATGATTTTCCCTTTGTTTTTTGTCTCATTCCTGATTGTTTCTAAAGCCATTTGAGAACTTTGTTTTAACATTGATTTTTTTGCCCTTTATTCATTCTTGATTATTCTGGCAACAATATCAGCCGGGGTCAGCCGGTTCATCTTTCTTGCATTTTCCTGGTTTCCGGATTTATGCGTAAACGCATCTGCTATACCAAACCGATGGAACGTGTTAACCGATATGCCATTATCAATGACCCATTCAGCCACTGCTGAGCCAAAACCACCGATCAGTGAATGCTCTTCAATGGTACAAACAATTTCAAATCTTGAGAACACGTCTTTTAAAAGCTGTGAATCCAATGGCTTCACCGTATGCATGCTGACCACCTGGGTACTGATGCCTCTTTGCTCAAGAGCCAGGCCGGCCTCATAGACATTTGGAAGAATATTGCCACAGCCCAGAAGACAAACCTGTTGACCCTCTTTGATGATCAACCCTTTTCCCAGGACCAGATTCGGCTCCTGTTGATGGACAATGGGTTCATTTTTTTTGCCCAGCCGGATATAGACCGGTTTTTTTAAGGCAAGGGCGGCTCTCAGACAAAGCTTTACTTCAACAGCATCACAGGGACACATGATATGCATGTTGGGCAGCACTCTCATGATAGCGATATCTTCAAACGAGTGGTGGGTTGCGCCCAGGCCTGCATATGAAAGCCCAGCCCCCACACCGACCACGATCACGGGAAGATTGTGGTAACAGATATCAATCTTGATCTGCTCATAACATCTTGAGGTATTAAACGGGGTAATGGTATAGGTAACCGGCTGCAATCCGTTTAAAGCCATGCCGGCGGCCATGGATGTCATGTTGGCTTCGGCAACGCCGCAATTGAAAAATCGATCTGAAAAGCTTTGTTTATATGAATCAAACAGCCGGTTGCCGATATCGCCGGACAACAGAACAATTTTATCATTTATGGCAGCCTGATCTTTAATTTCCTGTGCAAACGCATTTCTCATAGAGCTTCTTTCTTTATCACATGTTATTGATGCAGTTTAATCAGGCACCGGCCAGCCGTCTGACCATTGCGCATCCTGTCCATGGCTGTATTGATCTCATCCAATGGATACTGGTCAGTGATCAAATCATCCAATAATAATTTACCATTTTTGTAAAGCTTAATATATCGCGGAATATCCAGTTCCGGTTGGGTTTCTCCGCCATGGGACCCGGTTATCTGTTTGCCAAAATGCAAATCAAGAGAATGTATGAAGATATTATCCTCCTGTTTGGGCACGCCCACAAGAATTGTCCGGCCATTGGGTCTGGTCAGGGCATATGCCATATTGATCAAATCCGTATTCCCGGTATTATCGATGACAACGTCTGATCCGGATAAATCAACCAGGGATCGAATCTTTGATAAAAAGTCATTGTCAACCGCAGAATTGATCAAATGGGTTGCACCGAATTTTTGAGCCATTTTAAGCCGGTTGTCATGGATATCCACTGCAATGATGGGATATGCCGAACACATGGCCGCCCCCTGGATAATGTTCAACCCGACACCACCGGCACCCAGCACAACAACGGATTCCCCGATTTTAACCTTTGCATTGTTATTGATCACCCCAAGTCCGGTTGTTACGGCACATCCGAGCAACGGCGCAATATCCATGGGAAAATCATCCGGCAAAACCGTCAGGCGATTCTCAGAAACCACTGCATATTCATTAAAACTGGTAACAAATCCTGCGTTCAGTTTTTTTCCTTTCCATCCATATACCGGGCATGGCGCATTAATCCCCAGGCCTTTTCTCCAATGCATGACAACTGCATCGCCAGGTTTAACAAATCGAACGCCCGGCCCGATTTTAATCACATGTGCCGATCCTTCATGCCCCAGCAGATGGGGAAGAAATTTATCCTCTCCTTTTTTCCCGTCAATCTCACCCAGTTGTGATCCGCAGATCCCGCTGTACAAAACTTTGACAAGGACCTGTCCGGGCTCAAGATCCTCCGGCACTTCTACTTGATCAATGATCAGCGGTTTTTTAAGTTCCGTTAAAATTGCCGCCCGCATCGTTAAGCAAGACCCCATAATGTTACTGCCCTTTTTTTTATGTAAAATAGATCAAAGAGTGATCTCCGGTATAGCCGGTTTTATCAAACCACCACTGCCATTCCTCGGGTGTGCAGAACATTTCACAGGTCACCTGCCAGTAAAGAAGGTTTGCTTTTTCCTGTTCATTTCGATAAGACTCGACACACACATATTTGTTGTTTTTCCCCACCCGTTCAATTTCTCTTAAGGCCTGGTCCAACTCCATGCAATATAAATTGTGAAGCGTTGTAATGGAGATAACCAGATCAAAGCTATTATCCTTAAAATCAAGTTGTTTTGCATTTCCAACCTTTAAAAAAGGTTTGACTTCCTGTTTTGCATTTTCAATTGCATACTCTGATATATCAATCCCTGCAATTTCTATTCCCGGAAGCACTTTTGTAAAATCATACAATAAAAACCCCTTGCCGCAGCCCACATCCAGAACCCGGTCACCCGGTTTCAGATTATAGTGTTCAACCATTGCCCGGGCAACTTTTTCCCATCTTCCGTCATAGGTATATCCACCATAACAGATCCGTCTGTCCCCATCCCAATAATCATATCCCCATTTTTTTGCTTTTTGGGCAGCCTCTGCTTTGGGGTATTCGGTTACCCGTTTTACATAATCTCGCTTGGTGCTTTTATGAACTGCTGAAATAAAATCTACATATGCCATAGGTTCATGATTCCTTCTTCATATTTATTCATATTAATAAAATTTATTTTGCTTCAAATCCTAAAAAAAATCGGCATGGGTCATTTGTTCAATCTGCTTTTCAAATCCCCAACAAGTGACGTTGAAAATATGAGATGGTTTTTTTAAATTGTTTTTCCTGCAAGCCAGTATTACACCATGCAAATTGTCGCCTTTTAAAATCTTTTATTAAAAACACATTTAACATGATACAACACCATTTGACCCGATACAATGGCATCAATAAACCTGACCGGTGAATAATTGTTTCTTTGATATCTTCCTGATCAAGACCATGCACCAAAAATCGGGTGAACCATGCCAAGTGATCAGTGGGAACAGGGATATCTGGCTGGCAAAAAAAATCACAAATCAACTTTACGACATCATCCCATCCAGCATATTCAAAATCGAAAAAATACAATAGATTGTCATCATCATTGATCAAGGCATTATGGAACCCGAAATCTGAAGGGGAAATGATCTTTTCCCTGTCAGAGATGATTTGATTAAAACTTTGCTGTTTTCCAATACCAGATCGTATTTCCTGCTCAATTGTTTGAAATACAGGAATCAGATCTTTTTCAATAAATTGTTTGACTGATCGCTCTAATTGATTTTTAGCAGGTGCCTGGCTCAATAGTTCTATTCTATGCTCTGTATTTTCAATATGATCTTTGAAAGATAAACAAGCTTCAGATGCCATGGGAAGATCAATCTCACCTTTTGTTTTTTTCTGCTGGAATTTATTTAATTGAACAATAAAATTTAAGGCTTGTTCGATATGATGGACATTGATCTGCTCACCTTTCAGCTTACGCCCCTTAAGACAGCTAAACAAAGCCAAATTATTTTTTTTATCCCAATCAATCGGTTCAGGAATCTGTTTTAAACCATTCTGCCGGGCAAACAACAAAACAGATATTTCAGCACCAAGTCGATCCCGCTTGTCGTCAAAACAAGAAAAATATTGCTTAACAATATATTGTTTTTCTTTGGATATAATTTGATATACCCTGTTATTTCTACCGTCTTTTAACGGAATCAACTCGAAATCCGGTCCAATTCCATTTTTAAATATAAAGTTTTTTAAAGGCTGTTCGATGACTTGTCCCATTGATATAAAAAAAATTATCGCAAGTTGAATTTAATCATTGAAAGAATTTGATCCCAGGAAGACACATGATACAACCCCGATTTTGACTTTATATATTTTTTTTCCGGATCAAACAAAATTTTAAAAATATTCTTATCAAACCCGGGAAGCAATAAAAACTCAGGCAGATCGTCAATAAAATGACTACATTTCAATTCATTTACTCTTCTTATTTTATCTTCTTTTGTCGGTTCAAAAAAAACAGGATTTCTCAAACCATGGCCCTCAATCCACTGATTTGCTGACGCATGAAGATCATATAAGTCGCCAGAGTATGGGTATTGGGTTTTATGGCTGACAATAAAACAGGGAATGGATTCAGCCTGACAAAACAAAAGAAACTCCATAACCCCTCCATACAACTCTGCCTGATCCAGCCGTTCGCCATAAACGATTCCCTGCAATTTGGTCCAGGCGGCTTCCTGACCATTGTCTCGAAGGTATTCCCGCACATAATGCTTGCCATACGGCAAATCCTTTGGCAATAAATCCTGTTCTATTCCAATTGCATTAAAGACTTTATCATAACAGATGATTGTATTATCAAAGTCAATGCCGATCCGCATATTTTTTTGCCTATATATCCTGGTATTCAATTCTACTGGTTCTTAAAAACTGCATCAATTCTTCCAAGACCACCTCCAAACCTTTTTCCTCTGTATTTAATTCAATATCATATTGATCCGGAGGCCGATAAACAGAATTATATCCTGGAAGCGTATTGATTTTTCCTTCCTTTGCCTTTTGATACAATCCTTTGGGATCGCGATGGGCACAGATCTGGATATCGCATTTGATATAACCTAAAATTAACTTGCTTACATGTTTTGTTACATATTCACGGGCATCCTGATTTGCGGTAAGTGCTGCAACAACAACAAACATGTTTGCCGATGCTGCTTTATTGGCCAAATAAACAATAGTCTTTACAACTTTTAATCGATCAATTGCCTCGAATCCAAGGTCCGGTCCCATTAAATCCCTTATCTCATCCCCATCATAGAAGATCACACACAAATCAGATTGTCTCAACCGATGGACCAGTTCATTACCAATGGTTGTTTTGCCACTGGATGTCGGTCCCATCAGCCAGAGAACTTTTCCTTTTAAATGGTTGAATTCTTCAATCCGCATTTGTTCCTGCACAATTACATGGAAACGATATCATCAATACTTGAATTTTCTGTCCATTTCCAAAAGACAGCTCCTAATTTTTTAATCATTTTCACACACTCAACAGGATAGGCTCCAATTGCAGTTTCAGACGCCAGAACCAAACCATCTGCCCCGGAAAGCAGTGTACTCACCACATCATTAAGCTCTGCCCTGGTGGGTTCTTTGGATGTCACCATGGACTCTAAAAGGTTTGTTGCCACATGAATGGGTTTACCCAGAGCCTTTGAGATGGATACAATTCGTCGCTGTAGAAATGGAATTTTCTCCAAAGGCAATTCTCTGGACAGATCCCCCCTGTCGATGAGCAGCTCATCAGACCTTTTTATAATTTCAACAAGATTCGTAAGCGCTTGACGACATTCTATCTTAGATATAATGGTTGATTTTGAACCCGTCAATTTCCGCATCATGTCAACATCTTTCCCAGACCGGGCAAAAGATAATGCAAAATTAGACACCCCCAGTTCCTTAGATAAAGCAATTGCCTGAATATCTTTCGGGGTTATGGCAGGCAAATCAATAATTCGGTCCAGATCAACGGCTTTGCGGCTTCCGACTTTGCCTGCTGTTTCGACAATTGCCTTAATCTGTTTTGGACCGAGCTCAATAACCTTTAATGCTGCGGAGTTAAAATCAATTCGAATACGATCCCCCACAACAAAATCATTGAAAACACGAATTGGGCTAAAAGAAATATTGGACTCGTCCCCCAGAATTTCTTCATTGTGAATCAGGACTTCTGACCCTTGGGTAAATAATACTGCCCCATCCTGCATGGCATGATTCCTGATTTGGGAGCCTTCACTATCGACACAAATGGGAATATGGGTCAGGCTCTGAACATACGTGATTTGCTCTTCCAAAACAGCCAAAGCAGTGTGAGAAAGATTAATTCTGAACAAATCAACAATCTCATTGTCCAATTGTCTTATAATCTCCGTATTAAAAGAGCTGGGGCCCAGAGTAACCAGAATTCGAGTTTTCATATATCCTCATTATTTAAGATTAAAATCGATCCGTCCACATCATCATCAACAAACGCTTTGCCTTTGTGCAAAAAAGTGCCCTTAAAAAACTAACCCGTATTGGGTTGGGCAATTTTTTGGCGATTACAATGGGATTCCAAGCCATCCGGATATGGGCAGGATTTGGCCTTCCATTGATTAAAAATTTTACCGTAACACAAACCCCACCGTTTAAAAATCAAACCAGGATAAAAAACAATAACCCCTAAAAACCTGGCGTATTTGATGACCACATACCGAACCCGTATAAACAACTGAACACTGCTCCATTTTGACTGTTTTTTTTCAGACAATTCTTTAACCTGCATTCTATAATGACGGGGTTTCCATAGTTCCAGCTCTAAGTATATGGGTTTGAACAAATATGATGCATTCCATGTATAATCCATTAATTTGACTTTTCCGAACGCTTCATCTATACACGCTTTAATAAATTGAATATGAAACCGGGGATGACAATATTCTGCAAAAACGCTCCTCTCAATTCTTGAAGGGACCAATATTGCCAGAAGCAATAATATCCGGTTTATAACCGTATCTTTTTGATACAGAAAAACTTGAGTCTTGTATTTAATAAAATAGTGATACATCACCCCTTCAATAACAAACCAGTCAATTTTCCCGATCGTTTTTTTCCAGTCTTCAGATAATATTTTGGGATTAAATGTGTTCGTTGATGTTCTGCCATAAACCGGATCACTCCACCAGGATTTTCCGCCAAAAGAAATATGCAGCATTAACGGTAAATATTTTATTTCTAAAAAATGGGCCAGGCATCGCATAACCGTCTCAAGCTTGCGTCCCATGTCCTCATGTTTGATAACAATCACATTGTTGCGATCAAACCTGTTAAGTTGCTCCAGTCCATTAAAAATGGACAATTTACATGTCCAATAATAATTTCTTGCCTGGCAGATTTTTGCATCACTTGAATCCAGTTTAGCCTTGTCCACCTTCCACAGGCTTTGAAGCCGGCGTTCTAAATTCGCCCTTGGATCACGTGTCATTGCAATAATTTTTAAATCTGGAAAATCTTTGGAAAGATACGTAACCAGGAACTCCCAGATATGGATATGATAAACAAGTATTGTTTTCTTTGTTAAATCTTCGCCATTGCACAACGCATAGGCGTAATGAACCGCCAGTAAAAATGTCCGGCTGTTCACCGGTTGATGTTCAAGCAAATGAGCCAGGTGGTTTCTAAAAAGAGGTTCATCAATACTCAGATATTCGTTGCGGGAGTCCCCAAGCGATGTTAACCCGTTAAATCCCGGAATACGGCGGGAATCTAAGACTGAAGCATGTTTTTCACAAAACAGCGAGATGGCTTTTTGCCAATCAAACATATCACCGTATTGTTTGACCCAGCTTTCCCAGTGAGGATAAAAATAGAAAAGCGGGTATGCCGGTACCATATAAATTTGTTCGTGCCCATCGATATAGGACTGCAACAATTTTGACCCACTGCCGTTGCCGACAATTAATCCAACCATTCTGGGTTCATTGATATCCTCAAACCTGAACATTTGCATATCTAAATCCTGTGAGCCATCTTGTGCCTTTTTGTTGCAATTTTTATCTGTTTGACCCTTTCTCAAAAAAATCAGTCTCTCTAAGTATCGTCAAAACTAAGGATTTTGTTAAACCTTAAAAAAGCGTTATTTAATCATCCACACCATCACCATTAACCGTATGTCTCAGCTTCCATTCACCGCCTATCTTTGCCCATAAGTGAGGAGACCTGAATGTGTCGCATAACGCATAAAACTTTTCAGGCTCCATGCCAATATAATCCAATACATCATTAAAATATCTTTGAGGAAATTCACCATCAAAGCGTTTGACAAGAGCTTTGCCCTCTTCTCGTGTAATATGTTTGTTTCTTATCTCCTGAGACGCATCCTCTGTGCATCTTCCAAATCCAAATTTTATAAAGTATGTGTAATAATTAAGATCATCGATTTTATCATCAATACTCAGATATTTGCTATAGGTTCCTTCGGTTCGAAAGGGTCTGGCTTGAAAACCGGTATGTTCAACTGCATAATAATACGATTCTTGCGGCAACCATTTAAGGTAATAGCCCAGATACCGGACTTCAATCTTTGAAGACTCAACCGCCTCGACACGTGGCGGCAAAAAACACATTAAATCTGTCAGGTCCACATGATGTTTTTCTCTTAGTTCTCCAATTGAAACACCGCCAAGATACATATCATCAATGTTTTTCATGGTAAAAAATGATTTGTCTCTTAAGGAACTTGCGGTTTCACCAATAGGATTTCCAAATTCTGCTTCATGCTCTCCATAAAATATCAAGGGTATGTCATAATTGATCGCTATCTTGGGGGCTAAATTCTTCTGTCCTAAAATAAAGGTTTGAAATGGATGAAATAAATTTTCAATGGACAATTTGGTGAGCAGTTTCATAACCCGCCCGTTTGGCTTAAACGTAATATTATCCAGGCCACCGACCTCAAGCCAGTTCCTGAAATTCATATGACCGTATTCTGTATATAAAATCGGTGGCCATGTGATGGTTAAAGGGTGCATGCCATATTTATATTTCAAAATATGAGCTGCGTAGGCACTATCCTTACCACCACTGCCGGGAACCACGCAGTCATAGTGCCCATCATTACGTCTATGTTGATCTAAAACCTTCAGCAGCTCTTCTTCTCTTTGTTTCCAATTGATTTTATCTTTGAGTTCTGCCACCCTGCATGCGTCACACACACCTTCCCTGTCGAAATCAAGGGTTCCTTTTTTTGATTCTTTTGTATGGTTGAATTCAACTTCTGAATTGGGACGTTGATTTGAATAAACACATTTAGCACAGAATTTAACCTGATTTGGCAAGCCATAATACGCTTCTAATTGTTTTTCCATTCTTTCCTCTTATGCACTCTTTTTGATCTGACCCAACCACTCAGAAAATATTTTAATCCCATTTTCACCACTTTTTTCCGGATGGAATTGGGTTGCAAAGATATTATCCGCATGAATACTTGAACAAAATTCCTGGTCCTCATAGTTTGTTAAACTTAAAACATGCCTATCATCCTTGGGCTGAACATAATATGAATGTACAAAATAAGTAAATTCATTTTCTTTAAAATTCTTTAATGGACTTTTTTGCCATCTGTTTTGGTTTGATTTGGGTTGATAAAGCCTATTCCAGCCGACATGGGGAACCTTTACTTTTTCCCCATTCTCTAAAATTGTTTTAAATTTTTTAACCACACCAGGAATAATATTCAACCCTTTGTGACATCCAAACTCATCACTTTGGGTGAACAGCAATTGTAATCCCAGACAAACCCCCATGAATGATTTTCCAGACTGAATAAAATCATGGATTGAATACACCAGATCTAATTTTTCAAGATTTCCCATTGCGTCTGAAAATGCACCCACTCCCGGCAAAATTACAGCACCCGCATTCAATATCTTTTTTTTATCATTGGTTATTTCGCAGGTAACCCCTAAAATATCACACAGATGTTTCACACTGAAAAGATTACTCATATCATAATCTATAATCACAACATTCAGTGGTTTCACTTTTTTCTCCTTTCTTGAACCATCACACTCTACAGCTCAGCTTGTTTAAATTCAACTGTGTTTTGATATCTTCAATCCTTAAATATTCAAATTGATTATACCGTTTGCCACTCTCAAGAAAAGTGGTATTCCCCTCTGATTCAAATCCGACAACCGTACGCCGGGTTTCAATCGTACTGTAATGCAATAAAGAGGCAACCGCCACAGCATCGGCAAAGCCCTCTTTGACCACTTTATAAATGTCATCAACACTTCCTGCACCACCATGGGCAATCACCGGTATGGAAACAGCTTTTGAAACGCTTTTTGTCAATTCAATATTATATCCTTTACCTGTCCCTTCCTGATCAACCGATGATATGATAATTTCTCCTGCTCCCAATTGTTCAACCTGTTTTGCCCAGACAAGCACATCTAATCCAGTATAATCCCGACCATTATCAATAAAAGCCAGGTATTGACCATCCTGCTGCCGGATGGCCTCAATGGCGACCATAATAGTGGATGACCCAAACTTTTTTGATGCCCGTCGGATCAAATCCGGCTCTTTTATTGCAGCCGTATTGATACAGACTTTATCAGCGCCGGCTCTCAGGGTCGATCTGATATCATCAATATTTCGGATACCACCGCCAACAATCAGGGGAATAAAAGACTTTTTTGCGGTTCGGGAAACAATTTCATGAAGGCTGTTTCGTCCATACAGGCTAGCGACGACATCCTGATAAAACAATTCATCCGCACCTTCCTGATAATAAAAATCAGCAAACTCTTCAGGTTTCCCCAGGACCCTCAACCCTTCCATGTGAATTCCTTTTACCAGGTTGGGTCCTTTGATATCCAGGCGGGGAATAATGCGAATCGTCTTCATGTCTTCCTTTCATAAAATACTATATATTCAAATCTTGAGGTGTCAGCCGAATCATTCTCTGCACATACCCCCTATTAAAAAATTTTGATTTAGACACATCAATTTTCTGAGGTTCCCTAAAGAGGAAATCATACATTTTTCTGAGCATAAGTTCGTTCTGATCCATATAACCGTATACTTTTCGATTCACCTCATCCAGCGTCTTATTGCAGATTTTTTCAAATTCCAATTGATGGCAACTGTTTTGTTTGCCAAGAATACTATCTTGAAAAAACAATGCACTTGTTTCCAAAACCTGTTGTTGCTTTCTGATTGCTTCTATCAATTCCGGGTTTTTATAAATATCCTGGACATTTTCGACAATGGCATTCAATTGTTGAATATTATCATATTCAACATGCTCAAACCCTTTGAATTCCTCTGTTTTTGCCAGTGGCGCATACAACAGAAATGGATTTTTACGACGAATGGCGTCATACAAATGAGGATTGTTTGTGAACATGGAGTGTGACCAGTTGAGAATCAAAAAAAGACAATTCTGAGAACTGAACAATTCATCGATCTGCCCTGTTTTATCCAGCCACCCTTTATAATACTCTGGAAAAATAAATTTCCAGTATTCATCTCCATAAATTTCAATTTTACGGTCTGTTTTCAATCCTTCTATAATCTCGAACTTCATCATTTGTGAAATATTATAACCAAACCAGTTGTAAGCCTCATAATTTGAAAGCATTTCAAATTCCGAGCAATTTAATACCCGGCTCATATAATATTTCATTGCATGGTGCATGGTCTGAAACTGTGAAAAAAACTGACCTTCATTCAGATGCTCCATGAAATAAAGAATCTGCCCCAACTGGGGAACCACCTGGTTGAGCCTTGAAAAGCTTAAGACAACAATTTTATAATCATCTTTCAGTTCTATGAAATCAGCTTTTTTATTGATCTTTAAAAAGGGAATCGTGGGATAAGAAATTTTTTCAACCCCATAATATTTGTCCCAGAATTTTGATTCAATATATGCCAGAGAATATCGTCTGAATTTATTATTGCTGAAAAATATTTTGGACAAATCAGCATTTCTTGAATCGTGATCAATACAGACAAACTCTATCCCCAGCATTTGGAAACAAGAAAGAAGATAAATACCAGTCTTTCTTAAATATATCTCTAATATATATTGATTGATTGAATAAATGGTTTTTATCCTGTTCCGGATCAGATAGTCTATCAGCTCAGGAACGGAAAAAGGCAGGTCAACATCTTCCCATCGCCTTTTTTCAGAATTAAATCCTGTATTAAATTGCTGGGTAAACACAGTATGCTTAAATTTTTTGGAAACCTGTTCAAAAAAGTCCATATACAATGGATTTTCATCAACATTAAAAAATAAAATATGCTCAAAATCCGATGTATCTATCTGCATTTTTTGAATCTGGTTTGATATCGTATTGGTCTGTTCCAAAAAATTATTATAATTGTTAAACAGGTTACCGAATTTTTTTATTGCGTCCTGACTGTATGAAACATTAATTTTTCTGACCGGCATCTGGTAGAAAATTGGTTTAATAAAGTTTAAAATTTTAATATGGACATAATTTAGAACCTTCTGGCTCGGTTCTTCTGTAGAAATATCAACATCCAACCATTCGATATCCCCATTAATCTTTCTCTTAAGGCATACCGAATTTTTAAGCAAGTGGACGTTAAACGTACATTCAATATTCTCTTGATGCTTTTCCATTTTTTTCAACGACGTTTCTAAAGGCACACTTGCCTCCTTATGATTTGTTTAAAGCCATTTTCTTTTATTCTATTACATCAACCAATGGTTGAGGGGACAATACGTCCATTTTGCAATTAAAAGGACCCTCAATCGTTTCATGAATGACCACCATATCTGATATAACCCTGACCGTATGCCAGGCACTGGTATTAATTCTGTAAATAAAATTTAATCCTGAACCTATGGGTCCCATTTTAATCGAATCGATCTGATCCCCTGAATCATTAAACAATGCAACCTCCAATTGCCCTTCAATAATATGAAACGATTCGGATTTATTTGGATGCCTATGAATGGGGACGACTGTGTCTTTGATCAGGACCAATACCATTTCCTGAACGCCATCATCATGAGAGGCATGAAGGCAATACCTGGCCCGTTTCAAGTTTGATTTTTCAGCTGCTGTTTTGATGGCAGGCAGATCTTCTATATTGAAACAAACGATATCTGATGGGTCCGGGAAAAAAACATTTTGTGTGTCCATGGTGTTCAACCTATTTTTTGTTTGGCATCAAACAATTTTTAACTTTGGAAGTGGAATAATAAAATGTCCCCCCTGCTTTAAAAATGCCTCATGCTTTTTAATGATTGCATCGGAAAATCGCCATGCTGCAATCAAAATATAATCAGGTTTTTTTGCATACATTTCTTCGGAAGATATCACCGGCAGATGGCATCCAGGACTGAACAAGCCTTGCCTGTCTTTGTTGTCATCAACAATAAATGAGAGATCTTGGGTCAGTTCAAAATGATAGATCAATGTGGTGGTGGTGGCAGAAGCCCCATAAGCACCAATTGTTTTATTGTCTTTTTTAATCTGACGGATCAATCGCATGGCCTGCTCTTTAATCTGAACAATTTCAGATTCAAACTTAAGGTAAGTTTGAGCTTTATCTAAACCCAATGCCATTTCCTGGTTGATTAAATTCAATACTGTGTCAGATACTGTCCTGTTGCTTGACTCAAGTTTTACATATCCTCTTATGGAACCACCTTTGGTAGGAATTGGTTTGGCATCAAAAAGAACCAGTCCATGCCGCTTAAAAAAACGATCCAGCGATAGAACCGAATGATAACAAAGATGTTCATGATAAATGAAATCAAACACCTTATTTTGTATAAGATCGAACAGATTGGATACTTCAAAAATAAAAACCCCGTCCGGATTTAACAAGAGCCTGACTCCATCCGTGATATCCGGCAAATTGTCCGCATGGGCATACACATTGTTCGCTGTAATAATGTCCATGGTTCCTTTCTGCTTTTGGATCTGACGTGCAAGTTGGCTGTCAAAAAAACCAGCAATGGTTTCTATCCCGTTCTGGGTTGTTTTTTTTGCGATTTCCTTTGCTGCATCAACCCCCAATACCTGATAGCCAAAGTGTTTGAAAATCTTGAGTAAGGTTCCATCATTACTACCAATATCCAGAACTTTGCTTCCAGGCGGGTTATTCATTTTTTGTATTGTATCTTCAACATAGTTTTGAAAATGGTCCACCAATCCCGGAGAGCTCGTTGTTTCATATATATAGTTTTCAAATAAATCCCTGGGATCAATTACATCCGACAATTGAACGTGATAGCAGTTTTCACAAAAATAAAGGTCCAGGGGAAAACATGGACAACTCTGATGTTTATGTTCTTCATCCAGATATAAATCAGCTAATGGCGTCGGTGCCAGATGAAGAACGGCCTTAAGATTTTTACTGCCACAAAGCCGGCAGTCGTGCCGTCGGTGATGGTTCATTTTTTATCCTTCATCTCTCTTTATTTAAAATGTGTTCAGCACATAATGATGATTGCATTTGAACAGTCAAACCACCGTCAACAACAATATTCTGTCCAGTAATAAAAGATGCTTTTGAACTGCATAAAAATTCAATCAGATTGACGACATCCCTGGACGAGCCCATTCGACCCAAAGGCGTGATGGTTTCATATAATTTTTTCAATTCAAGGTGCTGTTCATAATATGGTTTGGCAGCCTCCTTCAAGACAAGCGCCGGTGAGATGCAGTTCACCCGAATATTCTTTTTCCCCAAACTGACCGCATAATACCTGGCCATTTGGACCATACCAGCCTTGGCAACATGATATCCGACATCCTGCTCTCGGGCAATCAATTCTGCGGCAACCGAAGATACCATGACAACACTTTTTTGTCCCTTATCAACAAATTTATCCGACAGATATTCAATCAAATATTTTGTAGCGGTCAGGGAAATTTCAAGTTCCTTGTTCCACGAATCACCATGTCCACGATACCGTTGAAAAAAAATCAAATGGTTGAGACGTCCATTACAATCAATAATTTCATTGAGCATCTCTATTCTTTTCTCTGTGTCTGATATATCTGCATACCAGAAACGTACATTCTGATCACCTGATTCAAGGTTATTGGATTTTGAATGATGCCCAACAACTGAAACCACACGGTTTTTTTTTGCAATCTGCTGAACCGCTTCTTTACCCAATCCGTTTGTTCCACCAACGATCAATGTATGCATTTTTAAAGCCATTTTCCCTTTTACGGTATAGAAAGATGAAAATCCTTTTCAAGCAACAGTCCAGTCCTTGTAAACAGATTCAAATCGTCCCTTTTTTTGAATAAATTGTTGGTTTTTTAACACAATTTTCGAGTGCAGATTTTTTGAGACTGCAAGCAGACATAGTTTGATATTATCAATCAACAAATGATCAGAGGATTTAATCTCCAGATGACTCCCCGGCATAAACAATCCTTGTTTTTTTTCAAAATCATCCACCACAAACTCGATATTCTCACCAATATCAAAGAGATTGACAAACTGACAGGCCTGGTGTCCGGCACCAAGAATTGCGATTTTACCTGTGTTTTTTTTGAAAGCTGTCAACTGAGTTTGAACCTTTGATTTTATCTTTTCAAACCCTTTTTTATATTTATCTCCAAGCAACCTTTGAGCATCAAGGTCTGATTGCTTGATTAATGTTTTCTCCGCCTTTTTTGCCGGACGCCAAATCGTGCACAAAACAGCCTGTTCTTGATAAGATGCGGTCCAAACGGGCTTAAACCCTCCCAGATGCGAGCAATTCTCAAAAGTTGGCAGGGTAAAATATGAGACGTGTTCCTCCCATATAGAACTGTACTCCAACAATTCAAGGCTAGTTTGAAAATCTGGAACTTGAAAAATGACATATCCCGTTGGCTTTACAAACTGCCTGACTGTGCTTAAAAAGGCATGAATGTCAGGAGTATGTTCCAGAACAAAACTTGCAATAATGATATCAGGCTGTTCTTTTGAATTTAAATGTCGAGAGATATCCCCCTCTGAGAGTTTTTCAACAATCGTCTCACAACCAAATGTTTCTGACTGAATATTCAAATCTTTTTTTGGGTTCAATATCCATGAATTATGATATCCTCTTTGATTGAGTTGCTCAATTAAAGGGATATCATATTGGGTAACCCCACAGATTGAGGCGTTGGAATTGATCCCATCCAGCTGTATTATTTTTTCTGCGACATCGACCAAATGGTCTTCGGGTTCACTGTAATGTATCCAGCCAACCCGGGGATGGATATGTGCTGCCGGCAGCGGGTTAATCAATTGTATCAATCCGCAAGAAAAGCATTGGCCCATTTTTAATGGAAATTTTCTTTCTTGGTCTCCTTTGTTTAATAAAAAACGATTGCACACAGGCTGTTGATTAAAATCCAGGATTACGGAGACACATTTTTCACCACAAAGATGGCAATTGTGTTTCAATTTCGACTCCTATTCAATTGATCGGCCATTACCGCTACCACACCCCTTATGTCAAACCGTTTTTTTGACTATCGAACAATTCATTCAATTGCCTTAACCGTTACAAGGGTTGCAGCAAAGCGCCATCAAATAATTGGCCATGGGTGAAAACCCTGTATGAACGACCTCATCATTCATGGAAAAAATAAAGACATTGTGAAAATATTTGGTTAGAAACGACTTTAAATCAGCCTGCCGTTTACAATTAATGTGTCCTTCTTTGCTTCCTGCAGATGCATAGGCCTGGGATTCTAAAGACGGCGTGCCAATGATCAGTGTTCCATTGGGTGATAATGAAAGCAAGATATTGGACAAAAACTGATCTTCTTTACTTTTGGGAATATGCTCAATAACATCAAGTGAAAAAATACCATCATATTTTCCCGGCACCGGACTGCTTAACATATCATGTACAATAAACTGTGGAGAAAATTCAGGTTTAAAACATTTTTTTGCATCTTCAATAAACATAGGATCGATATCAATTGCTGTAACCCTGCCCACTTCCTGGCATACAATTCGAGTAGCAAACCCATCTGAACAACCCACTTCCAACACATTTTTCATCCCGGTCAGCATTTTGGCAACAAACTTATATCGAGACAAAACAAAAACAAGCCGCTTAGGATCGGTCAGCCATGTGTCAGAGCTCATCAGTCCCAATTGCTGCTGCCCATACCGGTCTCGACTTTCTATGCAGCATCGATACTGGGGCTCAACCGTTACATCTTTTTTTCCCATCGGGTCTCCTCAAGGTTTCTTGTTTGCTGGTTGCATCATTGATTTCAACTATCAGTGTTAAACATTTTTTTCATTGTTTTGACATTGTACCAACTGTGTTGATCTTTCAATCTATCTTTCTTTACAGCCTCAGCGATTTCATCTATGGCTGCATCAACACTATAGCCGGGAACAAATCCTGTACTCAAAAGCTTATCAGCGTTAAGCCGATAGGATCTTGGATCATTGGATTGCGTAATTTTAATCTTTGCATCAATTTTATCCGTCACTTTATTTGCAATGTCGAGAATAGATATATTTTCAAACCCGGCATTATAAATCCCTGTATCTGTATTTTCTTTTTTTAAAAAATGGATAAACACGTCCGTAATGTCCTGGATATGGATATTGGGTCGTACCTGATCGCCGCCAAAAACAGTAATCAATTGATTTTTCAACGCCTGCATGGTCAGCATATTGACAGAAACATCCAACCGCATCCGTGGAGACAACCCACAAACAGTTGCCGGTCTTACAATGTGCACGGCAATGTTATCCGCATAGCTCAAAAGAATGCGCTCACTGATCATTTTTGTTTTGTTGTAGTCTGAAATCGGGACAAGACTGAGTTCTTCTGTGACCTGATCTTCCTGTTTTACTCCGTAAACACTGCCCGAACTGGCATAGATGAATTGCTTCACATTGTTGGCTATGGCATGCTCAACAAGCCCCATGGTTGCCAGCGCATTGACCTCCCAGACCAGTTTGGCATCAAGATCGCCACAAGGATCATTTGCCACATTGGCCAGATGAATCACCGCCGTTACATTCTGCATAGGAACCAAAGCTGTATCCCTGACATCACCGTGAACAATTTCAAGCCTGTCATGGGGTTCAAGATAATTTCCAAACCACATTAAGTCATAAGCAATGACATCATATCCCATGTCCAATAATTTAGGAATCAATACAGACCCAATATAACCACATCCACCCGTAACAAGAATTTTCATTTTTTCTCCAAACATTTTTTATCGCTTTAGGGTTTATGAATATAATCCAAAGGTTGCTGTAATAAAAGATTCAGATTCTCTTTAACCCATAAAACAACCTGTTCGATTCCCTCTTCCAGACTGAATTGACATTTCCATCCAAGTTTTTTTGCTGCCCGGCTTGAATCCAACAGATATGCAGCATCTTTTCCTGGTCTATCCTCAACAATTTTAACATGATCATTAAAAGCAACATCCATTTTATCTGCAATTTTTTCCACCAGAGAACGGATGGACATATTTTCCTTTGTCGAAAAATGAAAAATATCTCCCGGCTCACCATTTACCATGGCTTTAATCGTACCATCCACGACATCTTTGATATTGATAAAAGAACGAACAGAGGCCCCGCCACCATGGAGGCTAAGTATCCGGTTGGTCATAAAAAAAAGAATGGCCCGCGGAATAATCCGGTACAGCTGCTGCCCCGGACCATACACATTTGCCGCCCGTGTAAAAACCACTGGGAAAGCATAATTATCAAAAAAAGCCTTCAGGCTCATATCAGCTGCCGCCCTTGAAACCGCATATGGGGTACTTGGATTATATTGTGTATTTTCTTTTATAAGGCCGGTGCAGGAACCATAAACCTCTGGAGTGGAAACATGAACATATTTTTTAAGGAAACTGCATTTGCGAAGCTTGTCATGAAGATCAATGGTTGAAAGAACATTGGTTTTAAACCAGTCCATCGGATGCTCCCAACTTTGCCCGACCATACTTTGAGCCGAAAAATTGACGATATAATCCGGCCTGAATTCATTGATTAAATCCATTATTTTTTGAATATCAAAATTTAAATCACATTGAAAAAAACAAAAGTTCTCCTGTTTTGTTGGGTCCTGCCATGTATAAGGTAAAAAAACAGGGTTTGCTTCTTTGGATCTGCTGATTCCTGTCACCTGAAAATCCAATTCCAATGCAGAACTGACAAAATGAGAACCGGAAAATGAATTGCTGCCAATGACAAAAATTTTCTGATTGTTCATATTCCACCTTTAAAAAATTAATCTTCAAACACCAGTCCGAGTTCTTTTTTTGCCATCTTAACTTCTTCCAAAGTTGGTATTCTGTAATGCCAGTTATTATCATCTTCCATAAATGAGACGCCTTTGCCCTTGACCGTATGGGCAATAACCGCACAGGGCTTTTCAGACCCGGCATATAGGGTCTCAAAGGTTTCAACGATCTGCTGCATATTATGTCCATCAATTTCAAATGTCTTAAAACCAAAGGATTTCCACTTTTCAACCAATGGCTCAATGCCCGATACTTCACAGCTTCTGCCAGTGGCCTGCCACTTGTTAAAATCAATAATCACTGTGATCTGATTTAACTTCTGACCCGATGCAAACATGGCCGCTTCCCAGACAGAGCCTTCGTTGCATTCTCCGTCACTGAGCAGAACAAATATCTTATTGTCTTTTTTTTGAATTCTATCTGCAAGTGCCGTGCCTGTAGCAAGAGAAAGCCCATGCCCAAGGGAACCTGTTGCCGCCTCAATGCCGGGAAGGGTTGATGGCCCTGGATGATCTTCAAGAAGGCTGCCGGGCCGGCTATAGGTCGCAAGCAAATCCATATCAATGATCCCCCGGAATGCCAGGGTTGCATAAAGGGCTGCAGCAGCATGCCCTTTGCTTAAAAAAAACCGATCTTTTCTCAACCCGTTCCATTTTTCTATATCCAGATCAAACATCCTGAAATACAAAGCAACCAGTATATCAACGCAGGATAATGCTGAACCCAGATGCGCCGCCCTTGAATGGTGTGACATCTGAACAACCCTGCCCCGGATTTTGGATGCCGTCTGCGCAAGGTCTGTGAGGACTTTTTTAAAATCTGTATGATCCATATCTTATGTTTCCCGGATCTCTAACCACAGGGTTTCAATAATGCCATGAAGTATGGCTTCATGGCTCATTTCCACAATCCCATACAGGCTTGAAGAAATAAAAAAAGCAAGATCGGCCTGGCTGTTCCAAAGCACATTATCTTCCTTGAGTCCGGACAGGGTGATAATTTGCATATTTTTATTTTTTGCAACCTTTATTGCATTGAGAATATTGTCTGAATTTCCAGAACTTGAAATGGCAATCAATATGTCATTTTCTGATGCATGAAGCGTCAAAGGTCTGGCATATACCTGTTCATATCCAAAGTCATTGGCCATGCAGGTCATTAAAGACGGATCATTAAGGTAGTGTGATTTGATTGACAATTTATTCATCAGATCCTGGGAAAGATGCGAACATATTGCCGCACTTCCGCCATTACCGACCCAGAAAACAGAGCAATGACCAATGATTGCCTGTTTGAGGAGTTTGTTGAACCGTTTTATGGTATCATCAAACGGCGCATTGACATTGTTTATCTTGCACTCGACCCTGTCAATGGATGTTTTCAGCAGTTCAAGCCATTCTTTTGGATTTTTAATATCCATGATTGTTCATCCTTTATCTGTGAATATCTTCAATCAGATTAATCACCTTTAAATCTTCCTGATACCCGTATGGCTGATTGGATTGAGTTTTCCCGGCGATCAACGAAAAAAACGCTTGTATCTCGTTAATATAAGGGTTTTCAATCACAAACTGGGCATAATCCTCATTCTTTTCAATATGCTCATAACACGGAACCAGAACCATCTGTTTTGTCTTTTGAGAATATAGTTTAAGCGAATCCGGCGTGCCTTCCCATTCCAGATACAGCTGATCCGAATATACTTCCAGCTTTCGAACCCCCCGGACACAGACACAATCAATGGACAGGGTTCCACAGGTTCCATTCTCATGTTCACACAGAATGTGAAAACTGTCTTCATAATCCAGTTCAAGATCAGAAGACCTGTTTTTCATAACCTTAACGTGTTTTACGTTTCCAAATGCCCTGGTGATCCAGGGAAACTCAATGGCCATGATCTCTTTACAGGCACTGGTTTGCTTATTTGCCACAAAAAATTCAGTATACCCTTCCCAGGGATGCCAGTCCGGCAGATACTGGCCCACATGATACCGGTAGCCAATGTTTTGGCAGGCTTTGACTTTTTCAATGATCCATCGTATTTCTTCCCGAAAAAGAAAGGTCGATGATAAAAAAGCAATCCTATTATTTTTTTGGGCTGTGTTGATGATGTGTTCGTACCTGTTGGCTGTCAGGTTGATTTCAGAAAAGGTATGGGCCTTATGTTCAAGCGCACAGATCACCAGATCCGAATGGGCCAAAGGAGCAGTACAGACAAAAACAGCCTCGGGCTGCAGGGTTGAGACAGCCTTAAAATAATCTTTCTCAACCCTGATATGGAACAGCTCTTTTGTTTGAGCACACCGGTCTGCCCGACGATCGGTTCCCCAGATTTCAATGTCCGGGAAAAGCGATTGAATCAGCCTGATGCGCCTTTTGCCCATTGAGCCCAAACCGCATACCAAAATTTTTTCAGGTGTAATCATAGAATTCTTTAAATTGAATATCTGACAGATTAACGGTTTTCAAAATATCTGTGATTGCCGATGATGTAGACGGTTTTTCAAAAGGGCTTTCCATATTGACCAGCAGATTTTTGAACCGGGTGGACAATCCTGTCTGCACAGCCTGGACAATTTTATCGGTCTGATCCTCACAATCGATGATATTCATGGCTTTGATCCGACCCTTCTGCCTGTTCCCGATATTCACCACCGGCACCTTGAAACCGGGAGCCTCAATAATCCCGCTGGATGAATTCCCAATGACCAGCGTACAATATTGCATGGCACTTAAATATCGTAACTGGCCCATGGAATCAAACGCCATGGCTCTTTTTTGATTTTTTTCCACAAAATCATCAATCCGCTGATTGATCAATCTGCCATCTTTATCTGCATTTGCCTTTGTCAAAATGATCTTAAAATCTTTAAATCTGTCAGATGACAATGCCTCAAGAAGGCTGTCAAAACAGCGTGCTGTTTTTGATCCTTCCAACGTAACCGGGTGATAGGTGACCAAAAAAAAAGCATCCCCCCTATCAAACCCCATCTGTTGATAAAAATCTTGTTTGGACAGCAAAGACATGGTCTTTATATTTTCAACACCCAGGGCGCCGACATTAAATACCCGATCCGGGTGTTCCCCCAATTGGATCACCCGATCACGATAGGGCTCAGCACAGGTAAAATGAAGATGACTCATCTTGGTGATTGCATGCCGAAACGATTCGTCTATCGCACCAACCGTGGATTCTCCGCCATGGATGTGGGCAATCGGAATGGTATTGACCACGGCTGCCACAGCCATGGCAAAGGTCTCATATCTGTCTCCCAGCAGAACCATCATGTCAGGATTGAGTCTGGTTATGGCATCTGTAAATTGGATCAGTCCAAGCCCCAAAGACTTGCAGACACCAGAAGGAGAATCAGAGCTGACAAGGATTTCTATTTTCTCATCAATATAAACCCCATCTGCTTCAATTTGTTGAAAGGTCATGCCGAACTCAGGGGAAAGATGGGTCCCACTGACAATCAAACACAGGTCAAAACAAGCGTCTGCCTTGATTTTTTGAATCAAAGGATTCAATAATCCGTATTCGGCTCGGGTTCCTGAGAACACACATATTTTCTTTTTTTTATTCATTCCCATTCAACACAATCAAATCATCTGGTTTAAAATTTTGCTGCGCTGTTTTCCCAATCACGTGATACCATTCAATCGGTGAAATCCCTGTACCCGGTCTTTTTATTTTCAAGTTGTCCTGGGAAAATTTTTCCCCTTTTTTTATGTTTTTGCCTGCAACAATACTTTTTCTAACCACCTTTTTGTTTTCTATTTCCACAGGACCTGGTCTTTTTATCCCATCCCCCATGGCTTTTTCAATATTTCTTATTGCACAAACCATGCCTTTTAATTCATTTGGTTCAATACTGGCCATATGATCGGGTCCATCCATTGTCCGATCCAGGGTAAAGTGCTTTTCAATCACGCAGGCACCCATGGCAACCGCTGCAATGGCTGTTTCAATCCCCTGGGTATGATCTGAGTACCCTATTTTTACTTTGTCAAACGCTTGGGCCATTGTTTTCATGGCATTAAGGTTCACGCCATCCATGGGCGCAGGATATTGAGAACAGCAGTGAAGCAGGGTAATCGCGTTCAGTGACATGCCTGATGTGAACAGCGTATTCACTGCAAAGGCTATTTCTTCCATATCTGCCATTCCAGTGGACAGGATAATTTTTTGTGCAATGCTGCCGACCCGTTCAAGATAGGGCAGGTTGGTGATTTCTCCGGAAGGAATTTTAAATATGGTCATGCCCAGTTGCGATAAGAAATGGATACTGTCCAAATCAAACGGGCTGGATAAAAAGGTAATGCCGTTTGCTTTGCAATACTGCATCAACTGATGATGAGCGTCTTGATCCAGTTCCAATCGTTTAAGCATCTCAAACTGAGTTTCTTTGTTTCCTTTGTTTTTTTTTTGATAATCCGCTTTTTGGGCAGAGACACAGCACAGTTCACTGGCGTTAAACGTCTGAAATTTGACAGCATCAACCCTGGCTGCGACAGCAGCATCAATCATTTTTTTAGCAGTTTTAACACTTCCGTTATGATTCACACCAGCTTCCGCTATAATAAATACTTTATTCATCAAATGACCGCCCCTGAAAATGAATCATCTCCAATATTTATGGGTCGCTGTTCCATATCTGATTTTATCCATTACCGGGAGGTTTTGAGTATCTGACCCGATTCCAGTGACTGCATGACCCGGATACCACTGCCGATGATACATTGTTTACCGATTTTAATTGATTCTCTGACAATCGCGCCGCTTCCCACAAAGGTTCCCTCTCCCACCTGTGCGCTTCCGTTAAGTATGGCGCCTGTGGAAATATGGACCGTGTCTTCAATGACAACATGATGTTCCACAATGGCTTTTGTATTGATGATACAATTGCTCCCTATTCTTGCTCCGGAATTGACAACGGCATGATGATGAATAATGGTGCCCGGCCCAATCTGAGCCCGTTTTGAAACATATGCACAAGGTGAAATAATGACCGGGAGCTGCAGGTTTAATTCTTGAAGATATTTAAACAGTTTCATGCGTTTTAAAGGGCTTTTGATCTGGCCAACCGTTATCAGAAAACACGGATACTGGTTTGCCAGTTCTTCAATTTTGCTGTCATCTGCAATAATGGGATAACCTGCAACACTTTTTTTGATTTTGTCCGGCATATCAACAATCCCTGCGATTTGATATGTTCCCTGCTGTTCAATGACGTCAATACAGGATTCACAATGCCCGCCACCACCGATCAGAACAATGGGTGTCATACACAAACGCTCCTGGGATCTAACCTCATTGATTTACAATACTGTCTCATGAAAATTGTTTAACCGCCTTTCGATATTCCTCCCACTG
Source organism: Pseudomonadota bacterium (assembly GCA_043827005.1). Classification (GTDB taxonomy): domain Bacteria; phylum Desulfobacterota; class Desulfobacteria; order Desulfobacterales; family Desulfobacteraceae; genus Desulfobacula. Next base: position 70,510 of record JBDRPM010000019.1, read on the forward strand.
GCCAATATCTATATAATCTGTTTCATTGACCGGGTATGTACACACTTTTTTCCCTTTATTCATCAGCACATCAATCAGATCTGTCATATGAAACATTTTATTATCCGGAATATAGCTTAAACATTCCAGGTCTATGACATACACCCCGGTATTGATGATAATCGTCTGTTCTGGTTTTTCACGAATCCGGGTGACAATCCCGTCTTCCTTAAAATCAATCACGCCATAAGGGATTCTGTGTTGCTGAAAAGCTGACAATATCGTCAAACAAGAGTTCCGGGACTTATGGAAATTAACAACATCCAGATAATCCGCATTGACCAATATATCGCAGTTTGAAACAATAAACGTTGAAGGTAATTGCTTGTCCAGCAACTTCAAACTGCCTGCCGTGCCGAAAAAATCAGCCTCAAACACATAATGGAGCTTGTTTTCATTGTCAACCGTACTCAAATAAGCCTTGATCATCTCTCCCAGATAGTTGAGTGTAAAATAAAATTCTTTTACGCCATTGTTTTTGAACCGGTCCATGATATGTTCGATAATTGTTTTTGATCCGACAGGGATCAATGGTTTAGGGATAATCGTTGTTACCGGCTCAAGCCGGGTTCCTTTTCCGCCTGCCATAATCACCACCGGCATATGAATGTTGCCGGCCTTTTTCTCCATGAACCCGTGTCCTGAAAACGCCCGGCTCCAGGTGATAAAATCAACAACCTTCCGGTTCTCATCAATCACAGGGATCAAATCAATTTTATGCTTCAACAGCATCTTTCTTGCCAGATCAAGACTGAATTCTGCCTTTAAAATAAAATTGGGGGACGGGTTATAAATACCGGCAACGGAACTGTCGATGGAATGACCGGAGAGCACGGATCTTCTGATATCGCCATCTGTAATCGTGCCGATCAGTTTTTTTTGTTCATCCACCACCAGAAGAACTTTTTCTCCGGTGGTGTTAATTTGTTTTAACGCTTGCGGAATGAGTATATCAGGCTGTATTAAGAGTTCTTCAAGCATAAATAAATCCTTTTATAAGCATTGACAAGAAAGGTTGCGGCCTTTTATAGTACATAGTCATGTTATAGCATATAATATCGAGAGCTCAACCATTAAACTGAAGGCATACAATAAAATTGTGAACAAGCCAAAAAAAATTCTTATCACCGGCGCTGACGGGTTCATTGGATCCCATCTGGCAGAGGCGATGGTCAAAAAAAACCATGATGTCAGGGCCTTTGTATTGTACAACTCGTTTAATTCCTGGGGCTGGCTGGATCATTGTGAAAAAACGCTTGTCAATCATATGGACATATTTGCCGGGGATATCCGTGACCCCTATTGTGTAAAACAGGCCATGACCGGTTGCGATATGGTCATCCACCTGGCTGCGTTAATTGCCATCCCCTATTCTTATTATTCGCCATCCTCCTATGTGGACACCAACATCACCGGCACGCTGAATATTTTACAGGCAGCAAAGGAACTGGGTATTGAAAAAGTGGTCCATACCTCCACCAGTGAAGTCTATGGCACTGCCCTGTTTGTGCCCATCACCGAAGACCATCCATTGCAGGGACAGAGTCCATATTCAGCCACCAAAATCGGTGCCGATCAGATGGCCCTGTCCTTTTACAAATCCTTTGACACGCCCGTATCCATTGTCCGGCCCTTTAATACATACGGGCCTCGACAATCTGCCCGGGCGGTTATCCCCACTGTTATCGCCCAGATTGCCTCGGGTAAAAAGCAGATTCAACTGGGGGCACTGGATCCCACCAGAGATTTTAGTTATGTCAGCGACACGGTCAACGGATTTATGGCTGTTGCCGAATCCGATCAAACCATTGGCAGGGTATTAAACCTGGGAACCGGATTTGATCTGTCAATCAAAGAGACTGTTGCGCTGATCGGACAGGTGATGAACGCACAGATTGATATTGTTGAAGATCCGGCAAGACTGCGGCCTGAAAAAAGCGAAGTGAACCGGCTGTGTTCTGACAATTCTCTGATTAAAAAACTGACTGGCTGGTCTCCTGAGTTTCAAGGCCGGGACGGCTTAACACAGGGCTTGAAAAAAACAGCCGACTGGTTTACAGACAAAACAAATCTGGCCAGATACAAATCCGATCGATATAATTTGTAAACCATGAAAAAACCACTCACTCAAGTTATCATTGACACGCTTTTAAAGGTACTCCCGGATCAAACCCCAATCCCCCTTCATGAACCGTTTTTTTGCGGCAATGAAAAAAAATATCTCATGGACTGCATTGATACAAGATTTGTTTCTTCCATTGGCGCTTATGTTGACAAATTTGAAACCATGCTGGCTGAGTTTACCGGGGCAAAACATGCCATTGCCGTTGTCAATGGAACATCTGCTCTTCACATTGCGCTTTTGATTTCCGGCGTATTACCCAAAGACGAGGTTTTAGTACCGTCACTGACCTTTGTGGGAAGTGCCAACGCCATTGTTTACTGCAATGCCTTCCCCCATTTTGTTGATTCGTGTTCTGAAACGCTTTGTCTGGATATTCCCAAACTTTGTGCCTATCTGGACAGGATCAGCCTGAACAAGAAAAACACCTGTATCAACAAAATTACAGGAAACATTATCCGGGCAATCCTGCCGGTCCATGTTTTTGGACATCCCGTGGATATGGACCCCTTGCTGGCTGTGTGTGAAAAATACAATTTAAAAATCGTTGAAGATGCTGCAGAATCAATCGGGTCTTATTATAAAGGCAGGCATACCGGAAATTTTGGCATTGCCTCTGCCATCAGTTTTAACGGCAACAAGACCATCACAACAGGCGGGGGCGGTGCCATCCTCTGCAATGATACTGCCCTTGCCCAAAAAGCAAAGCACTTGTCAACCACTGCCCGGGCAGATCAAAACTGGCACCCGTATCACGACCAGTCCGGGTTTAATTACAGAATGCCCAATATCAATGCTGCTTTAGGGTGCGCTCAACTTGAACAACTGCCCGATATTCTGGTCAATAAAAGAGAACTGGCTTTGGCCTATAAAAATGCGTTCAACCATATTGAGGGCATCCGCCTTGTCTGGGAAAAAGAGCATGCCCGCAGTAATTTCTGGTTAAACACCCTTATGCTTGACAAAGCCGACAAGGAACAACTAAAACAGATACTGGATCTGACAAACAAACAAGGCATCTTGACCCGGCCTGTTTGGACGCCATTACATCAATTGCCCATGTTCAGGCAGTATCCTTCAATGGATATGTCTGTGGTTGAACAGGCGCAGCATCGTGTAATCAACCTTCCAAGCAGCTGTAACCTCTGGAACACCAATACAGGAAAATAAATTTAAGCCTATGACAGACAATCAGATTAAACCGACGATTTTATGGGTGTTGCAGGACAACCAGGTTTCACCGATTATTGTTGATTTCTTAAACCTGCTAAGAAAAGGAATCGGTAAAATCAATGTTCAGGTTGTTGTCCCCATGCAGGACACCAAAATAACACAATTGGTCAAACCCCTTGACCCGAAAACATTTCAAGCCACCCGAACTGTTTTTCCCACAGCTGTTGAAAATTTTCATAAAAAAAAAGAGCAACTTGCCAGCCTTGAGTTTACATCGGGCCTGGAAATATGGAAGGCTCTTGTAATGGACGATTTAGGGGCTGGCGTAAAGGCCGAAGCAAAACTCCATCTACCCCACCTTCCCGATGTGGTGGGCATTGTCCTGCAAATTCCAACCCCCTTAGGATCGGCATCTCCTGAAGAAGTCATTTTTTATGAGTGGATCAAACTGGCTCATGACAATAATATTTTCATCGCCGGATATGAGCTTTTGCCTTTGTACACCAGATGGACACTGCTGCCTGCCATGCTTGACGGTATCATTACAACCAGCGAACTGGCCTTTGATTACCTGACTAACCAAAATCTGAATATAAAAGGGAAAGTCTGGAAACTGCCCCGCAATGAAGGCAAGGTGTTTTCACCGGGAGTCAATTCTCTGTGGCACAACGGACTTGAATCCCCCTACCTGAATCGGCAAAAATATAACATTCCCAAAGACAAAACCATCCTCTATATTGCCCATAATGTTGCCACAAGCTATGAATACCGTCGGCTTTTAGAAGAAATATCACTGTTTGGCAAAGATATTCACTTGATGTTTTCTTATGGCAAAGATCAAATCAGGGGGACCCACAGTCACAAAGAGGTGATTTCAACCATCAGCCATGATACCCTTGACCTGTTTTATTCCCATTCATTCCATGATCTGTCACAACCCTGGGAAATGACCATTGCCGATGCAGCCCTGGCTGTCTCCCATTGTTATTCGATCATGGTTGCTGAAAACAGTGGGATTCCCTGCATCATCATGGACCCCATGGTCCCTGAGGCAACTGCCGGCAATCTGGCCATTGTAAACTCCCATGAACAGGTAAAAACCCATGTGGCCAAACTCATAGAAAATCATCAGAAACTAACGGATATCACAGAAATCATATACCAGATTGCCACCGGAAAAGTGTCAAAGATTCACTACCAAACAGGAAAAGTAAAATGAAACCATTCTGGGAAAATAAAAACGTTACCGCCTATGTTGCATTAAAACATCACACCCGGTTCATCATCCCCATCATGGAGCAGCTTGCTGCCATGGGTGCGCAAACAAATTATCTGGTGGCCCAGGCTGAACGGTCTCAAGAAATCACTGCCATTGAAATGAATCTGGGCTATTCTCATATTTTCGATTATCTGGATGACTCTGACACTGACGATATCTATAAAAACTATCATATTCTTCGGACAGGATTTGCCTGCTCTCTGTTAAAGGACAACATATTCAGCCTTCAGGTTCCCACGGTTCTGGATAAAACCCTGTTTGCCACAGCACAGGAATATATTGCCTTTAAAAATTATTTTGAACAAGAAAAAGTTGATGTCTGCATCGCGCTCCATGAAACCAACCGATGGGGGAAAATCTTTGGCTATCACGCCAAAAGAAAAGGCATTCCGTTTATCACCTTCCAGGAAGGCTTATACTCAACTGCTTCAGCCTACCATGATTTTGAATTGACCGGCCATGCGCAATACAGCACGCTTAACCTGGTATGGGGGGAAAAAACCAGGGAAAAACTGGCCAGCTATGAAGCCCCGCAAGCAAAAATAATCCCTGCCGGCAATACCCATATCACCGATGAAATAAACCGACTCACCCGATACCATATTCGTGAAACAAAGCGTTCTGAGCATCAGTGTACAGATGGGTTTGTCGGATTGCTGCTGTTTTCAATCAACCTGATCCCCATAAACGAGTTGATGCCGCTGCTTGATGTGTTTGGCAAAAACGATCAATTTCACCTGTATATGAAATTCCATCCGGCAACCGTAAGAATCGATATCAACAAATGGATTGAAAAAATCCCGGAAGAAAAAAAGAAAGGGGTCTGGTTTATTCATGGTGAAGAAAACATCTATGATCTGATGGCCATGAGTGATCTGTGTATTCTGATCGAAGGCAGCACAACAGGCCTTGAAGCCCTTGCCATTGGCAAACCCATAGTAGAATTGGACCTTCAGACAAAGATCACCTATGATTTTTCCCTGGCAAAGGAAAATGCAGCAATTAAAATGAATCCTGCCCAGCTTGCCCAGGCCATTGAAAACCAAACCGATTTTTTATCCTTAATGGATCAAACTGGCGTACAGACCTATCTTGAAAGTGAGTTATTCGAATCTGAAAAAAGCATAGAAAACGTTACCCGTATCCTGGAATCTGTTGTGGCTGCAAAAGATAGCAAGACCAGAGAACCCCTTGCAGATGGTTCACAGCAGACCATGAAATGGTCCATTATTCTGCCTCTTATTGAAAATCCGGATCTGCTGCTCTCGCTTCTGGAAACCCTTTCCATCCATTCTGATGGTGAGCTGTATGAAGTGATCCTGATTCGTCCCAAAGTTGTGTCCAAACAGATTGATACGATTTTAAACAGTCTTGAAGGAGATATTCTTATTCTTACCATGACAGATCAATCCAGTCTCCCGGACATGATGAATATTGCAGCCTGTAATGCCAGAGGAAAATATCTGCTGTTCTGCGACAAAAGCCTTGTGCCGAAAAAAAACTGGCTGACTGAGCTTGAAAAAGGGTTTGCCTTGCATGGAAATAAAAAAATGTTCGGTGCCAAAATCATCAACCGGTTCAATAACATTGTCCATGCCGGCATGGTTGTTGATGTCAATAACTGCCCTGTTTGCGCCTATCTTCACCTTGACAAAGATTTTCCTCATACCTGCAAAGCCCGATCATTTCAAATGGTCGATCATTTTGCCGCCATAGAAAAACAACTCTTTTTATCATCTGCTGGGTTTTCTCCACAATCCGGGAAATATCTTTTCCTGGATTTAAGCCTTACCCTTGAACGCTATTTATCCGATCCCCGGTGTATTGTCTATCTGCCTGATGTTGAATTTGTCCGGATAACATCGGATCCCGCCAATAAAGACTTGCAGGATGCTATTTTCTTTTATTCAAAATGGCATAGCCTTCTCTGGGAGAGCGAAAAAAAACTGTATGATATGGACGGGGTTTCAGAACTCCAGCTCAGTGCGGCCCGCATGACCCGCGCCATGGAAACGGCCCACACAAAATAGGTCATCTTTTTTCCAATTGATTTATTTTTTAAAAATTAAAGGTTCTGAATTTACTTTCCGATATCCTTTTTTAGGTTAAACCGTTTTAAGCAAAAGAAAGGAGGAATAAAGATCAAGTTTTGCAACAATAACCATAAACCCTAAATAAAAGTTTGCAGGAAAAGGCATTGACGCCGATTATCAATATAATTCAAGGAGGAATTATCCATGGCACTTCGTATTAACACCAATGTGGCTTCATTAAACGCCCACAGAAACATGATCGCAACCGACAATATGTTATCTTCATCCCTGGAACGTCTGTCCACCGGCCTTCGCATCAACAAGGCTGCCGACGATGCTGCAGGCATGGCGATTGCCGATTCACTCAAGGCTCAGCACCTGGGTATCGGCCAGGCCATTCGAAATGCAAATGATG
>JBDRPM010000020.1:0-3043 GCA_043827005.1 Pseudomonadota bacterium
GTAAAGGGGCGGCACTAGTCACCCCTTTACTCCCCCAACCCATATCTAAATTACCCAAAAGTTCAGGATTCAGATCAGGTATTTGTAACGTTGCTTCCCTTTGGCATAACACTAAACGAGGAAGTAAACAGATTATGCCAAAGAGAGAACGCTTCCAGCTTAAACCAGGCCCTGGTCCATCATGGAATCTGCTACTTTTACAAATCCGGCAATGTTGGCGCCATTAACGTAATTACCCGGTGTTCCATATTCTTCTGACGCATTCAGACAGGAGGTATGAATGGATTTCATGATTCCTTTGAGTTTGGCCTCTACTTCCTGACGGGTCCATTTGATTCTCATGGAGTTCTGGGACATCTCAAGACCGGATACGGCTACGCCACCGGCATTGGCTGCTTTTCCCGGGCCATAAAGAAGATTATTATCCACAAAGATATCGATTCCTTCAGGCATGGTGGGCATATTGGCGCCTTCGCTGACCAGGTACACCCCGTTTTCTACCAGGTTCCGGGCATCCTGCCCATTGATTTCATTCTGGGTGGCGCTGGGGAATGCACAATCTGCTGCATGATTCCATAAAGGGTTGAAAGATGCTGTATCATCTGCCGGTGTAAAAGCCGCTTCAGGATATTTTTGGACGTATTCTTCAATCCGGCCTCTTTTTACATTTTTAATCAACATCACATGGTTCAACTTTTCTGTGTCGATCCCCTGCTCATCATAAATATATCCGGATGAATCAGACAGGGTGACAACTTTTCCGCCCAGCTCAATGATCTTTTCTGTGGTGTACTGTGCCACGTTGCCGGAACCAGAGACCAGGCAGGTTTTGCCTTCCAAACTTTGGTTGCGGGTGGCCAGCATTTCCTGGGCAAAAAAGACTGACCCATATCCTGTGGCTTCCGGACGGATCAGGCTGCCACCCCAGTTCAAACTTTTACCGGTCAGAATACCGGAAAATTCATTTCTCAGTTTTTTATACATGCCGAACAGATACCCGATTTCACGGGCACCCACACCGATATCCCCGGCTGGTACGTCTGTGTTCGGACCAATGTGACGGTACAGCTCAGACATGAAACTCTGACAGAATCGCATGACTTCATTGTCGGATTTGCCTTTGGGATCAAAATCAGAACCACCTTTTCCGCCACCAATGGGAAGTGTGGTCAATGCATTTTTAAATACCTGCTCAAACGCCAGAAATTTTAGAATAGACAGGTTAACAGACGGGTGAAAGCGCAAGCCTCCTTTATATGGCCCGATGGCTGAGTTCATCTGTATCCTGAACCCCCGGTTGACCTGGACCCGGCCTTGGTCATCCATCCAGGGTACCCTGAACTGAATGACCCTTTCCGGTTCAACAATCCGTTCCATAATCGCGGCATGCCGGTATTCAGGGTGTTTGTCCAATACTGGCTTTACAGAGTCCACAACCTCTGTGACGGCCTGGTGAAATTCTTTTTCAAACGGATCTCTTTGTTTTACTTTTGATAGAATGTCGTTCACTTTTATTACTCCCTGGTTTAAACATCGTTGTTTAGATTTTAAAAGCCAGATGCCGATGCGCCATTGAACCGGACCCTGACTTTGGTGGCGCTTTATTAAATCAGTTGTACTGTTGCCCCATAGCCATGCCCAGATCCAGGGCCTTTTTGTTCATCTCCATAAAATCTTTGGGGATGGTGCTCTCCAGAACCTTCATGATCGAATCAGGCTGGACCAGATTCGTGATGCCGATCAAAGCCCCCAGCATGCAGATATTAAACACAATGGGTTTGCCGATCTCTTCTATGACTGCGTTAAACATGGGCAGACTGATATGCCTGGCATCCACTCTTTTTTCGATGGTCACGTATTTGCTGTCCACCAGGAGCAGACCGCCAGGTCGTATCACAGAAGAAAACTTGGTATAACTTTCCTGGGTCAGGCTCACCAGGATGTTGGGCTGGTTCACTTTGGGAAAAAGGATCTGGGTATCATCAATGATCACATCACTCCGGGTGGCGCCACCTCTGGCTGCTGCCCCGTAACTCTGGGACTGGATGGCATGGCGATCTTCAAAAATCGAAGCAGCCTTGGCCAGGATAATGGCTGCTGTGATCACCCCCTGGCCCCCTGATCCGGAAAACACTATTCTTGAACGTTCCATTATTTGTTCTCCTTTTTATAGTCTGCCTGGGCTCTTTCAATCACCCGGTCATAGGACTCGCAGTATTCTGGTACATCAGTATTTTCCACAAAGATGCCTCTTTGGATGAGATTGGGATTGTTGATCAGCTTTTTGGAGCCTATTTTGGTTGTATTGGTTTTGTAGGCCTCCATCATCTGGATGGCATCTCCTTCCTTGTTTTTTCTGCCATAATAGGTGGGGCACTGGGTTAAGATCTCCACAACAGAAAAACCTTTATGGGCGATGGCTTTTTTGAGCAGGTCCCTGCATTCACCGGCATGGAACACGGTGGATCTGGCTACAAAGGTAGCTCCGGCGCTTCTGGCCAGTTCCACAATGTCAAACTCCCGGTCTATGGTGGAATAAGGCGCTGTGGTGGCTTTTTTATCCCGGCCGGACAGAGGAGAGAACTGGCCGCCGGTCATGCCGTAAATCCTGTTGTTCATGACAATGGCGGTGATATCAATGTTTCGTCTGGCAGCATGGATAAAATGGTTGCCGCCAATGGCCAGAGAATCGCCATCCCCCATGGGCACGATGGCTTTAAGTTCCGGTTTGGACAGTTTGACCCCTGTGGCAAAGGACAGGGCCCGGCCATGGATGGTGTGAAGGGAATGAAAATCCACATATCCTGATATCCTGGATGAGCAGCCAATACCCGAGGTCATGACAATTTCACTTTTATCCAGTTCAAGTTCATGAATGGCTCTGAGCAAAGAACCCAGTACAATGCCGTGACCACAGCCCGGACACCACATGTGAGGGAAAAACCTGGCCCGGATATAATCTTTATAATCAAACGCTTTCATATTACACTCCCCTTCCCTGGATGATTCTTAAATGAGTTTTAATGTCTGAAGGAGAAATCAG
>JBDRPM010000021.1:0-12553 GCA_043827005.1 Pseudomonadota bacterium
AAGAATGGTTGCCGTGTCAATGATGGAATTTCTGGCAGTCTGGGCCAATCGTTCGGTGACCACGGCTTCTTTTAACAGGTTTCCAAAACACAGCATGCCCAGCAAAGGGAGCGCGGCCGGTGCCAGAAAACAGCAGAGCAGGAACGCCACAACCGGAAAAATAATCTTTTCTCTTTTGGGTACTTCCCGGGGTTCTTCCATGCGGATCAACCGTTCCTTGCGGGAGGTGAGCAGTTTCATGATAGGCGGCTGGATCACCGGAACCAGTGCCATATAAGAATAGGCGGCCACAGCAATTGGACCAATGAGTGTGGGCGCAAGTTTTGCGGTTAAAAAGATAGCTGTAGGGCCGTCAGCTCCGCCGATAATGCCGATGGAAGCAGCTTCCTTTGGTTCAAATCCAAGAGCCAGGGCGCCTAGAAAGGTTATGAAAACACCGACCTGGGCAGCCGCACCCAGCAGCATGAGTACCGGCCTGGCCAGAAGGGTTGAAAAATCGGTCATGGCCCCGATTCCCAGGAAAATCAGCGGGGGATAGATCCCCTGGGTGACCCCGAAATACAGATAATGCAAAACTGAGTTGTTCTCATAGATCCCAAGACCCAAGCCTTTGAATATGGGGATATTCCCCACCAGCATACCGAATCCGATGGGAACCAGAAGCAGGGGTTCATAATCCTTGACAATACCCAGATAGATAAAAACAATCCCGATAACAATCATGATGATGTTACGGTAATCACACAGATAAAAACCAGTGTTATGAAAAAAATCTAAAAATAACGCATCCATATATCTTTTCCCTCTTGATTCACTTTTTTCGGATTGTTTCTATTGTGAAACGGCTTTATCAAAGTTGTCTTTATTCCATGTAAAAAAACCGTCTCCGTCCGGAAGCACAACTTTTGTTTGATAAAGCGTGTTCAGGTTTTCACAAGGATCTTTTATTCCGCTGATTTTGGCAAGATGCAGCAGTCTGGACAAGGAAAAATGATCTTCCATGGTTCTGGCCAGAAGGGCAAACTGTTTGATGATCTCTTTTTGATGGCCGGTAAGTGATTCTCTTGCCGCCCGGGCCAGTTCATCTTCCAAAGCTGGTTGTGCAGCCTTTTTTGCCTGGAAGATCTTTTTGAGTTTTGAAGGGTCTTCCCACAGTGCCAGTGCTTTGTGAAGTTGAGAAATCACCGTGGCCAGTGTGACAAGCCCGGTAAATACGATGGTTACGCCCACAGCAGATATCGCCCACCCGTTGCTGGCACTAATTGCTTCTAATCCGTACAAGCTTCTACCTCCATGCTAAAAACATTCACTCAAACTGAAGTTTTCTATTTTTGCTGCAAACGGTGCGGTCTGATCCAGGTAAATCTGCCAGGCTTCCATAATCTGTTGGGCCATTGGGGTATCTTCCTGAATAATTTTTAAAAAATCATCCCGCAAAATGACATACACCTGCCCTTTTTCAAGAACACTGACGCTGGTTTTGTAAATGCCTTTTGCAGATAACAATTCCATGGCAATAAAATCACCAGGGTGATTTAAAACAACGGATTTGCCATCTTCCATGCCAAGCAGCACCGAGCCTTTGGCCAGCACGAAAAAATTTTGTGCCGGCTCACAGGCCGTTGCAATCATATCACCCGGATAAATGTCTCGTTTTTCAAAAAGAGATCCCATTTTTTCAATTGCAGCAGCCTCAATTGATTTAAAAACCGGGGAACTGCCTAAAATGTCATTGATCGTGCTCATTGCTTTCCTATCATTTAAATCATTTCATTCAAAGAATCCGGTATCTAATCATATTTTTCCTATTTTGTCGATAAAAAAATAATTTTTATCTGTATAAACAATGTTTTAAAGCTTAAACAAAAAATTTAGCCGTGTAATTTAACAAAATTATAGGCACCATTCATTGCCTTTTTTTCAATTGTCTTATAACCCATCTAAAAAATCTGTTCAATCCAAATCCATTCCATGCCTGGTAAGGGTTCACCCAAACCAAATAAACCCTTTGACTTTTCATCCTTTTTTTTAGATACTCAAACAATCATTCATCATCTGAGTTAAAGGAGACAAAATGACAAAACCGCTGGTATCCATTGATGAAATCTCAAAAATTTTCTTAAAAACCGCTCGACACACCCTTGAAGCCAGTACGAAGCGAGAGATCACATATTCATCCACCATCCAGAAAACCCCCAAAGTGTCCATGAAACCGGATGTGACCAGTTTTGTCCAGTTCGATGGCGATTACAACGGATTGGTCGTCATGAATTTTTCAGCAGATGCTGCTTTTGAGATCTATAAATCCTATATGAATGCCATGGGCATGCCGGCAGAAGAATTGGCCCATACGGTCTCATCTCCTGAAGTCACCGATACCATCGGTGAAATCACCAACCAGATGATGGGCCAGCTGATCAAGGACATTGAAGAAAAATATGGGCTTAACGCTGATTTTGGACAACCCAAAGCCTTGACGCTTAATTCCTCAATTACCTTGGTCATTGATTCTGATTATGGTGAAAATCGCCGTCTTTCTTTTAAAATCGGTAATTACAGTTTCAGAATAGAACTGGCCATGGAACATACTGAATTTCTTCTGATCTGATCCGGACAGACCAGAGCACAGGCAAGATATGAAACCATCTAAATCCGCTGGTATTGTTTTTTTATGCCTGCTCTTTTGTTTAATGGCGGCCGACAACAGCCGGGCCATTTCCATCCTTGAAGAAAAAAAGCTGGCAGAAGAATATGTCGACATGATCAAACACAGCAGCATGATCATGGAAGACCCCATTGTGAATCATATGGTCAGACAGATCGGCCAACATCTGCTGTCCTTTGTCGAAGACCAGCCCTTTGATTACACTTTTTATGTGATCAATGATGATGTCTTCAATGCATTTGCAGCGCCTGGAGCCCATCTGTTTTTTTACCGTGGATTGATTACTGCCCTGGATTCTGTTGATGAACTCGCCGGCATCATGAGTCATGAAATCTCCCATGCGGTCAGTCGACATGTGTCTGAATCCATTGACCGCTCAAAATATGTCAGTATCGGTACTCTGGCCGGAGTCCTGGCCAGCGCCATTATTGGCAGCCAATCCGGAGGAGATGCAGGGGTTACCCTCATCAAAGGATCCATGGCCTTAGGTCAAACCTCCATGCTGTCTTTTACCCGGGAAAATGAAACCGAAGCTGATGAAAAAGCCATCCTGTTTTTAAAAAAAAGCTGTTTTTCTCCCGAAGGTCTTATGACCGGCTTATTGAAAATCAGAAACGCAGACTTTAAAGGGATAGAGCAGATCCCGGAATATGTTAAAACCCATCCGGGAACCGGGGATCGTATCGCTCATACCGAAGCTATCCTGTCAGGTTATGTCCCGGAAAAAACCAAAATTGCCTGCCCTGAAGATTTCAGATTTGATATGGTAAAATACCGGCTTTTAGGACTGTATGCCGATCTTGACCCCACCTTTGACAAACTCATGACCCTGGAAAAACAAAACCCTTCCAATGCCGCACTTCACTATGGACTGGGACTTTTATACGAAAGAAAATTCATGGCGGATAAAGCCCTGGTTCATTTTAAAAAGGCACTTTCCATTCATGTTTTTGATCCCATGATTCTTCTTGAAATGGGCAGGCTGTATCTGGCCAGTGGCTCACCTGAAAAAGCGCTTCAACTCTTGCAGGGTATTGAATCAGATCCTGTCATGGGGATCATGGCAAGATTTCACCAGGCCAGCGCCTATCTGGAATTGAATGAATTAACCAAAGCCAGAAACGGATTCGATTTTGTGATCAACAAAGCCCCATCAGTTTATCCCCAGGCCTATTTAAAACTGGCCAATATCTATTCCATTGAAAAAAACCAGGGGTTGTCAGCCTATAATCTGGGGCTGTACTATTCTGAAATCGGCAGAGACAAAACTGCTATTATCCATTTAAACCGGGCATTGGACACGCTTTCAGATGACTCTGTCATAAAAAAAACCAAAACATTGCTGGACCGGTTAAAAAAAGAAGCTGCTAAAAAGCCACAACCATAAACTCTAAAATCCCAAGCCGAATATTTTATTATAAACCCAGGCAGCTATCTTAAACCCGATCAAATCTTGAGAACTTCATGGAATAAGTTCCCCGGCCCTGGGTGACCGATCGCAGCGCAGTTGAATACCCAAACATCCTGGATAGCGGGACAACCGCATCAAGCACCTGGATTCCGGCTTTGGGATGAATGGATTCTATCTTGCCGCCCCGGGAATTCAGATCAGCAATGACATCGCCCATATGGGCATCCGGAACAAGGACTTCAACTTCCATGATTGGCTCCAGCAAACCCAGCGCAGCATTTTCCAGAGCCTCTTTGCAGGCCATGGACGCACAGACAGAAAAGGAAAGTTCATTGCTTCTTTCATCAAAAGAACCGCCTTCAACCACAATGGCAATATCCACAAGGGGGTAGCCTTTTAAATATCCGCCAGCCAGACTTTCTCTGATCCCCTGTTCAATGCCGGGCAGGTATTGTTCCGGAATCATGGAGCTGTCAGCTTTTGATTCAAACGTGATGCCCGTCCCCCGATCCAAAGGTTTAAGCTTGATATCGACCCTGGCAAAATGGGCTTTGCCTGAAATATCCCGTTCAAAGGTGGCAGATCCCCTGGCACTGGAGAGTAAAATTTCCCGATAAACCACCTGCGGGTGACCCACATTCACATTGGTTTTAAACTCTTTGAGCATCCGGGATATGATAATTTCCAGGTGAAGTTCTCCCATGCCTGAGAGGATGGTCTGACCGGTTTCTTCATCAGTTCTGACCTTCAGGGTGGGGTCCTCGGCCATGAATTTTTCCAGCACATCCTCAAGTTTTTCCTGATCTGCATGGGTCTTGGGCTCAATGGCAATGGAGATGACCGGCTCTTCAAATTCCATTTTTTCCAAAAACACCGGATGTTCCTTTGAACACAGGGTGTCCCCGGTGCCGGAATCTTTCAGCCCGATAATCCCGACAATATCACCGGCCTTGGCCTCCTTGAGCCGTTCTCTTTTATTGGCGTGCATCTGCAGAATTCTGGATAATTTTTCATTTCTTCCCAGCAATGGATTATAGACATCTGCACCGGTTTCAATCTTACCGGAATATATTCTGACAAAAGACAGTTTCCTGCCTTCAATCATGGAAACTTTAAAAATTAAAGCTGCCAGGGGATCATTTTTCCTGGGCAAAAACTTTAACTCTTCACCGGTCTCAGGATGTATCCCTTTTATGGGCGGCACATCAAGAGGACTTGGCAAAAATGCCTCAACCCCGTCCAGCAACGGCTGAATACCTTTATTTTTCAATGCTGACCCGCAAAATACCGGCACAATCTTTCTTGAAATTGTTGCAGCCCGGATGGCAGCTTTCAGATCTTTAACCTCAATCTGCTCCTCGCCAAGATATTTTTCCATGATCCTATCATCAGTTTCTGATATGGCTTCAAGAAGATTTTCCCGATATTCCTGGGCGATTTGTTCGAATTCAGGAGAAATATCCTCAACTGAATATTCAGTGCCTTGGGTTTCATCATCCCAGATAATCTGCTGCATGCTCACCAGATCAATAATACCGGAAAATCTGTCTTCTGCACCCATGGGCAGTTGGACCATCACAGGATTGGCATGAAGTTTTTCTTTCATGGAATCCACAGCTGCAAAAAAATCCGCCCCGGTCCGATCCATTTTATTGATAAATGCCATCCGGGGAACACAATATCGGTCTGCCTGCCTCCAGACGGTTTCAGACTGGGGCTCTACACCACCCACAGCACAGAAAACACCAATGGCGCCATCCAGCACTCTCAATGCACGTTCCACCTCAATCGTAAAATCCACATGGCCCGGGGTATCGATAATCTGGATCAAAGACTGCTTCCATTCACAGGTGGTTACCGCAGAAGTAATGGTGATCCCCCTCTCCTGCTCATCCTGCATCCAGTCCATGACCGCTTCACCATCATGCACTTCTCCGATTTTGTAAGATTTTCCTGTATAAAACAAGATTCTTTCGGTGACCGTTGTCTTACCCGCATCAATGTGGGCCATAATTCCGATATTTCTGTACTGATCAATCTTCATTTTTTTGACTCATTTTACAATCAACATATTGGTTTTATAAAAATATCCCATATCCAGGTGTCCGGCAAGGGTTGCAGCTTCCTGCCCTTGAACCAGTATTTTGACCATTTTTATTCCAGAGATATTCAAGGTCAATGAGTTGACCAGCGAATACACAGCCAGCAACTCAGAACGCATATCCATGTCATTGGTCATTTTTGGCCCAATATCCAGATCTACCCAGGCTTTTCCATCTGAAATAAACAATGCATTCAGCTTCACCCCTTTGGGCCATACCTGCTCAAGATTTGTTTGTGACGGACCTTCAAACAGTTTGTTAATAATCTTTGAACCCAGCTTATGCTCATCCATTTTAGACGGGAACCATATCTTTTCAGATTTTAATGATATCCGCTGGATGTCAGTAAAAAAGACAAACCCCTCAAACAATGCTTGAGCAGATGATATGTCTTCAGGATATGTTTTATTCTGGGCCACACACAATCCAGTCAGGGCCAGGATGAAAAATATAGAAAGAATCACCTCTTTTATTTGTCTGGACATCATATGCGAAACCTTTTAAAAAAAATGGTAATCTTTGTATATTAAAATGCTATTTGATACAGTATTGCCCAAAGGGTGTCAAGAAAATATCCCTTGCAAATCAAGGATGGGTTTAATAAAATTAACATTTTGAAAAAACAGCCTGACTTGTTTACAAAGGTCTTGTAACATTAAGAACAATATGAACAATAATAAAGAAAAACAGGTATGAAACAAAGAATAAAAGAAAAAGAAGGACTGTTCAGGAATCTTGTGATTGCGCATATCATCCTGCTGTTGCATATCTTCTTACTGGCCGGTGTCGGTGTGACCGTTGTCTTGTTCAGAGGAGTATACCATTATCTTCCCTGGATCATGGGCGCTATTGGTGTCCTGATTCTGCTGATCGCCGGTTTTTTTTACCGGCAAATGCGCTCAGGCACTTCAGATATACAAACCATCCTCTCCATGCCGGTATTTCAAAACAGGACCGTTGAAATCAAACTGATGGGCGGACTGGCATCATTCAAATTAGAGGCACCCAAAACAACCATCGTTCCCCTTGATCACCAGATTTCCAATGGACAGGCTCCAGCCCTGCTTGAACAAAAAATCCAAAAGACTGAAGAGAGTCTATATACACTGGCTGCCCTTTATGAAAAAGATCTGATCACAAAAGAAGCGTTCTTACAGGCAAAACAAGCGTTAATCCAGGGATAAACAGGAATTTGCTATGAAAAAAATAAAACTGGCTCTCCTGTCCGGCGGGATCTCATCGGAACGACAGGTCTCTTTAAACAGCGGCAGGCAGGTATTTGATGCCCTGGATAAGGACAAGTATGACATCACCTCATACGACCCCAAAACAGACCTTGAGCAAATTGTCAAAGATGCTCCCCACATCGATGTGGCCCTGATTATTCTGCATGGCCCGTTTGGAGAAGACGGCACGGTGCAGGGTCTTCTGGATCTGCTGGACATCCCCTATCAGGGAGCAGGGGTTCTGGGCAGTGCCATGGCCATGAACAAACTTGTGGCCAAACGGCTGTATGCCGGAGCCAACGTCCCCACTCCCGACTACCTTGCCTATTTTATGAAAGATGCCATTGACAATGACGACATTGTCGATCAATTAGGTCTTCCTGTGGTTGTCAAACCCGCCTGTGCCGGGTCCAGCCAGGGAATGACCCTTGTCAAAAAAAAACAGGATCTTGATGCAGCCCTGGCCCTTGGGTTTGAAAATGATGACTGTGTCATTGTTGAACAATATTTAAAAGGGCTTGAACTGACCTGTGGCGTTCTGGGCAATGATGACCCTGTTGCGTTGCCGGTCATCGAGATCATCCCCGGAAAAGACCATGAATTCTTTGATTACACGGCAAAATATACACCCGGAGCCACCAGAGAAATCTGCCCGGCAAGAATTGATGATGCCACCACCGAACAGGTAAAAGACCTTGCAATTAAAGCCCATAATGCTCTTTTTCTCAAAGGATATTCAAGAACAGATTTTATCCTTTGCAACAACCAGCTGTCAGTGCTTGAAACCAATACAATCCCGGGGATGACGGCAACCAGTCTGTTTCCCCAGTCTGCACAGGTTGCAGGATACTCATTTACACAACTGTTAGATCAACTCATCCAGCTTTCAATTCAGGAGCATGAAAAACAGAAATTAAGGAGAAAAACATGAAGATCTTAGTCGTTGGTGGGGGTGGCCGTGAACATACCCTGGTATGGAAAATTTCACAAAGCCCCATGGTGGATAAACTATATTGTGCCCCTGGCAATGCCGGCACCCACGAACTGGCCGAGTCTGTCCCCATCAATGCCGATGATATTGAAAAGCTGGCTGATTTTGCCCAAAAAAACCAGATCGATTTAACTGTTGTCGGCCCGGAAGGCCCCCTGGTAAAAGGGATTGCAGATCTGTTTGAGCAAAAAGGGCTTCGGGTTTTCGGCCCCAGCCAGGCAGCGGCCCGACTGGAAGGCAGCAAAGACTTTTCAAAACAACATATGCTCAAATACAATATCCCCTGTGCCAGGGGAAAGGCTTTTACCAACGCTAAAAATGCAAAAGCCTATGCCAAAATCATGGGTGCCCCCTGTGTGGTCAAAGCAGACGGCCTTGCCGCAGGCAAAGGGGTGATTATCTGTGCCACGCTGGAAGAAGCAAACATTGCCATTGATTCCATGCTCAATGACAATGCGTTTGGTGATGCTGGTGCCGTTGTGGTGGTGGAAGAGTGCCTGAAGGGTGAAGAAGCCTCATTCATATGCCTGACCGATGGCAAAACCGTGCTTGCCCTGCCCGAGTCTCAGGATCATAAACGAATTTTTGACAATGATGAAGGCCCCAACACCGGCGGAATGGGTGCGTACTCTCCTGCGCCTGTTTTGGATTACATGCTCAGACAAAAGGCCTTAAAAGAGATCATGATCCCCACTGTCCAGGGCATGGCCAAAGAAGGCACCCCGTTTAAAGGGGTTCTTTACGCAGGTCTTATGATCGACAAAGGCCAGATCAAGGTCCTGGAATTTAATACCCGCCTGGGAGACCCTGAAACCCAGCCCATTCTCATGCGCCTTGAAAATGATCTGGTGCCCCTGATGGAAGCCTGCTGCAATGGGACACTGCACAATCATACCATTAAAATCAACCCCAAAGCAGCCATGTGTGTGGTCATCTCCTCCGGCGGATATCCCGGTTCCTACGATACCGGCCAGGAGATCACCGGTCTTGACCAGGCCAATGCAGTTAAAGATGCGGTTGTGTTCCATGCCGGCACAGCCCTCAAGGATGGCAAGGTAGTCACCTCCGGTGGCCGGGTCCTGGGTGTAACCGCTTTGGGAGACACAGTCAGTCAGGCCATTAACCAGGCCTATGAAGCCTGCAGTAAAATTTATTTTCCCGGCCAGTTCATGAGAACCGATATCGGGGCAAAAGCCTTGAAACGCTTGAGCATTCCTGCCCAGGTCGGTGTGATCATGGGCTCTGACTCTGATTTTGAAGTCATGGCAGGTGCCCTGTCCATTCTCAAAAAATTTGATATCCCCTATTATGTCACTGTTTGTTCAGCTCACAGGACTCCTGACCGGGCAGCCCAACTGGCCAGAGAAGCCAGGGACATTGGCATCAAAGTATTGATCTGCGGTGCCGGTCATGCCGCACATCTGGCTGGCGTCATTGCTGCCCACACCACACTTCCGGTTATTGGCGTGCCCATTGACTCTTCTGCGCTCCAGGGTATGGATTCGCTTTTGGCCACCGTTCAGATGCCGCCGGGCATACCGGTTTCCACCATGGCCATTGGCAAATCAGGGGCCCACAATGCCGGAATTACAGCCGCCCAGATCCTTGGTGTTTTTGATCCGGTCATTGCCCAAAAACTTTCAGCATTCAAACAGGAGATGGAAGACAAGGTCAACAAAAAGGCTGCATCGTTTGCATAACCCAAAAAAAATCATCTGTATTGATCCTGTCAACCCAGAGCCGGTCATAATTGCAAAAGCCGGAAAGATCCTTGCCCAAAACGGCGTTGTGATCTTTCCGGCCAAATGCCTTTACGGCGTGGCTGTCCATGCCTTTAACACCCAGGCCGTTGAACAGGTGTTTCAATTAAAAAACCGCCCCAGAAGCAATCCCATCCTGATCCTGGTAAAAGACCGGGCCATGCTCAACACCCTTGTCACCCACATCCCCGACAGTGCAAACCTGCTCATGGATGCGTTCTGGCCCGGAAATCTGACCCTTGTGTTTAATGCGCAGGATCATATCCCGGAACAGCTAACCGCTGGCACAGAAAAAATTGGCATCCGGATTCCGGTCCACCCAGTGGCGCAAGCCCTGGTGCAACAGGTCAATTTCCCCATCACCGGAACCAGTGCCAATCTTACAGGAGAAAAAGGCTGTACCCGCATTGATCAACTGGCCATATCCATCATTGATCAATCAGACCTGATTCTGGATGCCGGCCCGGTCAAAGGCGGAAAAGGATCAACCATTGCCGATGTAACCGAAGAAACTGTCCGCATCTTAAGAGAGGGAGAAATCTCAGGCAAACAAATCAAAAAGGCTTTGGCCTGATTCACCCTCCCCTAAATTTGTGATATACCCGTCATGATCTAAATAATATCATTGACAAAACCTGTGTTTTCCCTTAAAAAGAACCATTCGTGCCGGAGTGGTGGAATTGGTAGACGCAGAGGACTCAAAATCCTCCGGGCGCAAGCCCTTGCGAGTTCAAGTCTCGCCTCCGGTACCAGATAACAACAAGGCTTTCAGCGTTTCAACTGAAAGCCTTTTTTTTGTTTTAAAATTTGGTGTATAGTCCCATCCAGACAGATTTTCAAATATCTTGTAACGTGGCAGGCAATATCAGGAATTTAAAGTTTTTAAAATCAACTCATTATCCTATTAACTTGAGTATCTGCGTAATGAATGAAATCTCCCCAGACACAAGATATTGTATCTGGGTATGATGCAGAAAGGCCAAGACTGTTAATAATAGTGTTGACCTTTAAATCCGGCGTTGAAGGAAAACCATAATAGACATAGTCTCCATCTGGAAAGGTTTAAGATAGCAGTCCAATTCTTGATAAAGTCACAGGAGTTGGCTATTGGCGAAATCTTCTATTTCAAAATAAGTAAAATTCCTATTTAGTATGTATTAATTTACTTCACCATTATCACTTTTTTTCCCTAGTTTTAGCACCTTATTTTCATATACGAATAAACTGCACAATTTAAAATCCCTATAATTTCTGCAAGTTGATTTGATATTTAAATAGGTATGTTTTTTGCATAATTCACGATTCATGGTCATATATTTTTAAAATTATATAAGAAAGGAATTGAAAATGAAATTTAAACTTTGGTTAGTGGCTGCAATTGGATTTTTATTACTTAATTTATCAGGGGTAGCTTATGCTTCGATTATTGTTGATGTTAATGCAAAATTAATTTTGCCAGTTGAAGTAACTCTATCTGCTGGCTCTTATGTGATTACACCTTTCGCAGGAACTTTTACTGCGTGGAACGCATGGGGAGTGGTTAACGGTAATGAGAACGACTTTCCTGCTCCATATGCAAGCAGACCTCCTGTTGGTTGGATGAATAGCTACTGGATAGACGGCGTTAAATACTTTGATGATATGGTTTACTACACTGCTGAGGATGCATTAGCCAATGCAGTCACAGCATATATAACTCTAACAGAAGAAAAGATTGTAACATTTTCGATCAATGATAGTCCTGTCACAGATAATTGGGGAGGAATGTCCCTTAATGTAGCACCTGTTCCCGAACCTGCCACATTGCTTCTTTTCGGAGTCGGGCTATTAGGCCTTGCTGGAGTGAATAGAAGAAAAAAATAGCAATAACTTTTTTTAAAAACGATTTTAAGGCAGGGCACAAAATCGCCCTGCCTTTTTTTATTCTTACAATACCGATTATTTAAAAATTATCCGAACGGCCAGACTACTGGCTAAAATCCGGGTCTTTCAGATTTACATAATTCCCCCGGACTATTCCCTGTAATCTGGGTTTTTAATCCAAAAACAACCAACCACAACATATAGTACCCCGTACTTTTTTATCCACAGGTGCAACAGTGATCTTAATACATACTTAAATTGAATATTTTCCATTATTATATGGTGCAGACTTTGTCTATTAGGGTTGCCCCCAAATCTTGAAATCAAGAATTAAGACTTTTATTAATAATGTGAGGTTTCATATCAAGAGACTCCACGATGTGTTTAATGTAAAAAAAGACCTTTGCGGGTCTTTAAATTTTGGGTGATTGTTAAAACACTATAAGGAAGCCATGTCCACCCCGCGTCTTTCCAGCAGGCTGCCTTCGGCCAGATAAAGATTTACCAGGGCTTTTTGATATTCAACAATCACCTG
>JBDRPM010000022.1:0-40827 GCA_043827005.1 Pseudomonadota bacterium
CTGGTAAAAATCATAATTGATTAAATTCATGGCCGGGCCGGGCAGGTCTGCTAAATCCGATGCCCAGAAAGGATCACAGATGTGATACCCTGTTTGATTTTTAAAACACAGACCTGGTATTTTTTTTATGTCGTTTTTCTGTGTTAAGGCCCTGCATAACTCTGTCATGGGGAGCTCTCCTTCTCCCCGGATGACAAAATCAATACAGTCGCAGTCCAAAACAGTTTCTGGAAAAATTGTGGGATGGTGTCCTCCGATGACAATCATGCATTGGGGATAAAATTTTTTGATGGCCTGGGCGGTTTTTACAGCCTGGTCTGCATAAGCGGTGAATAAAGAGGAAATTCCCACAATAAAGGGCTGTTCCTGTCTGATCTGATTGCCGATATGTTCATAACTGTATCCAAAATGGCGAAACTCATGAAAAAGAGAAAAAGCAGAGATGTCTTTTTTTCCATAAAAAGGTTCAAGATGTGAAAAAGCAGGGGGAAGGTCAATTATTTTTGATTTTGGGGTGGCCAGCCCGTCGATGATTTTAACCTCAAATCCTTGTTTGATGATGGACGCAGCAATGGACGCAAGACCATAGGGAATGGTCCTTTTTTTTGTCAGATAAAAGTCCTGTATGGGCGGTTGGACCAGTATAACCAGTGATTTATTCAAGGTTAGCAAACAATATTCGCACGCAGTTGTGCAATGGTTTGTTTGTAGTCCGGGGTATTGAATATGGCAGATCCTGCCACAAATGATGTGGCGCCGGCTGCTGAAACCTGTGCAATGGTTTGCATGTTAATACCGCCGTCCACCTGAATGATGGCTTTGGAATTTTGTTCTTTGAGCAGTTCAGACAGTCTGGCAATCTTTTCAATGCTGGAGTTGATAAATTTTTGTCCGCCAAAGCCCGGGTTTACACTCATGATCAACACAAAATCCAGTTGATCGATCACCCATTTGATAGAGGCCAGAGGTGTGGCCGGATTAAGGGCTACCCCGGCTTTTACGCCAAAACTTTTAATGTGCTGGACAGTTCGGTGCAGATGGGGGCAGGCTTCAGCATGGACTGAGATATAGTGGGCCCCTGCTTTGGCAAATTCAGGAATGATCAGATCAGGTTTTTCTATCATCAGATGAACATCCAGAATCAGATTGGATGCACGTTTGCAGGCATCCACAATGATGGGGCCATAGGTAATGTTTGGAACAAACTGACCATCCATGACATCAATATGAATCCAGTCGGCACCAGCCTGTTCAATACGATTTAATTCTTCACCTAATTTTGTAAAATCGGCTGATAAAATTGAAGGGGCGATGATTCCCATAGCATTTCTCCTGTTGTGTTATCCTTGTTCCAAGGATTGAAATTTAAGGTTTTAACAAGTTTATGATCAATAAAAAGACTGATATTGGTTGTATTTATCGTTGGAATTAAAATTTGAATAAGATCTCCGGGCTTCATATATTCATCGTACAAATCCACACAAGGCCCGAACATATCGGTTTGCACCCTGACATGGGACTTTAAAAATCCAGGACCCAGTAAATGGGTCAGCATGACAATGCGGTTCAGCATGTCCGGGGGCATGGTCTGATTTTTCTGCAGGGCATTCACTGTCAGAATGATCCGGGTTGTATCATTCACCATGCTTCCGGCTTCAGGGTCCTGGGACAGGACAACTCCCTGTTCTTTTCCAGGATGGGTATCAGACAATATCTTTGAAATCGCAAGATGGTTGGTGTTCATGATGCTGGAAGCTGTTTCAATCATCTGATTTTTTAAATCCGGCATGGCCCTGGATTCCGGTCTTTTGCCTTGACTGATCAGAAGATTACAAAAAATGTCTTTAACAGAAATTGAAAAAGGTTCAGGATACTGGGCGATTATTTTCCCTTTGGGAACATCGGAGGAATAGGTATAGGAAAGGTGACCGGTTTTAAACTGGTTTGTTTCAAGAAGAATACGGGCATGTTCAAAAGAGATCAGTCTTAAATCCGGCATCAGGTTTTCTTTTTTCCCCCGGGACAGATAAATGACCACATCCCGGCCTTTTTTAATGGTGGTTCCAGGCGCAGGTTCCTGGGAAATAACCGTGTATCTGGGGATTAAATCATCATATAAAGTAGAATCAAGCTTTGTATTGAGTCCCATATTGGTCAGGGTTTCCAGAACATAGATAATGTTTTTGCCGGTCAGGTTGGGCAGAACAAGCTCATCCGCACTTTTGGTGAATATGCGAATAAAATAAAAGGCACCGGCACCGGCCAGTCCAAAGGCCAGTATAAAAACAATGAGATGTTTAAATAAAGATCTCACCTGGATGTTAAGACTTCCTTTTTAAACGGGCTGCAAAAAACCCATCCATGTTATTGGTTTCCGGATAGGTTTTTAAAAACCCGTCCTTTGTTAACAATATAGAATACTTACCAGATTCACTGTCTTTATCAATTGAAAAATCTTTTCTTTTGTCTAAAAAGGCGTGAATGACATCTTCGTTTTCTTCAGGTTCGCAGGAGCAGACCGAATAGACAAGGAGTCCGCCCGGTTTAACCAGGTTGGCTCCTGCATTGAGAATTTTTTTCTGCCTGCCTGAAAGTCTTTTGATGTCGTGCCGGGTGCGTTTCCATTTGGTGTCCGGGTTGCGCTGCAGCACACCCAGTCCTGTGCAGGGGGCATCCACCAGGACACGATCAAAATAGGTGTTAAAGTCTTTTATCGTGGTTTGAATCAGGTCCAGCGCCCTGGTCTGGATATTTGTGATGCCCAGTCGCCT
This sequence comes from Pseudomonadota bacterium, assembly GCA_043827005.1. Taxonomy (GTDB): domain Bacteria; phylum Desulfobacterota; class Desulfobacteria; order Desulfobacterales; family Desulfobacteraceae; genus Desulfobacula. Next base: position 2,772 of record JBDRPM010000022.1, read on the forward strand.
GGCCTCGATGTTTAATGAATCAAGTTTGCCGGGTTCAATATCCAGGGCAACAAGGGTGCCGGTATTTTCCATGAGCTGGGCAATATGTCCTGTTTTTCCCCCCTGACCGGCACAGCCGTCCAGGATGGTTTCAAAGGGTTTGGGTGCTAAAAATTGCGTAACAATCTGTGCAGCCTCATCCTGGATCTGGAACCATCCTTGTTTGAAAGATTCCAGATCCGGTATCGCAGTTTCAGGATTGGAAAATCGCAGGCCGTGTTCGGCAAAATCCGTTGGGATGATATTTTGAACCACATCTTCCAGGTGTCTGGCCAAAGCAGGGCGATCCACTTTTAAACAATTGGTTCTCAGCGTGATCATGGGAATGGTGTTGATTTGTTTGCAAAGATCCTGGGTGGGGTTAAATCCAAAAGACTGGATCCATCTTTGGGCAAGCCACAAGGGCAGGGAATAGTGAATGGATATATAAAGCGCCGGCTGGTCATCTTTGTCCGGTAAAGGGACAGTGGTAAATTCTCTGGCTGCTTTTCTCAATATGGCATTGATAAATCCGGCTGTTTGTTTGCCGCCATTTTTTTTGCCGATCTCCACGGCCGTGTTGATGGCAGCAAAAACAGGTATCCGATCCAGGTACATGATCTGATATAAAGCCAATCGCAGCAGGTATAAGGGTTTGAGCTTAATTTTTTCAATCAGAGTGTTGGAAAATGCCTTGATAATCCAGTCGATTGATTCCCGGTGTCTGAGAACACCAAATATCAGTGCATTGCACAGGTTTTTGTCTTTTTTGGAAAGACTTGTAATCATATTAGAATGGGTTTGAAGGGCGCTGTCCAGTGTATGACTGGCCGTATGCCACTGTAGTAAAACCAGAAAAGCGATATAACGGGGGTCTTTATCCATTTACAGACCAAACTGCACAGGCGGATTGATCGTATGTCCACATAAAAATTCAGAAAAGGTTAACCGTTTGCCTGATGATCCCATAAGCTCAAGGATGGTTAAAGTCCCTTTTCCGCTGGAGACATGTATTCCGTGTGAATCACATTTGAAAATTGTTCCAGGCGCATTGTCAACACATTGATCTGATGCCCGGGCCTTAAAAATTTTGATATGGCGGTCTTCAAGTCGGGTAAATGCACCCGGCCATGGGGTCATGGCATTGATATGGGCGCAGATTTTCTGACTGGATTGATTCCAGTCGATCCGGCCGTCACTTTTTTGTAACAGCTTTACATAGGTTGCTTGATCTTCATCCTGAGGAGTCGGGGTGATTGAATGATCTAAAACACCCAGAATGGTTTGAATAATCAGATCAGCACCCATGGCCGCCAGCCGGTCATGAAGATCCTGGGCTGTATCTTCAGGGGTGATGGGTGTGGAAGCTGACATCAATATGTCGCCGGCATCCAGTTTTTTTGCCATGAGCATGGTGGTCACCCCACTGATGGCATCCATGTTTAAAATTGCGGCCTGTATGGGGGAAGCACCCCTGTATTTAGGTAAAACAGATGCATGAATATTGATCGGATAAAATTTGGGGATATCTAAAATTTTTTGGGACAACAATTGACCGTAAGCTGCCACCACAAAAAAATCAGGATTCAAACTGACTAATTTTTCAATACTCTCGGGGGTATTCAGACGTTCAGGCTGATATAAATCAATGCCGGATTTTAAGGCAGTTATTTTAACCGGAGAGGGCATCATTTTTTTCCCCCGGCCTTTGGGACGATCCGGCTGGGTAATGACCAGGCTGACATGAATATCATCCCGGGAAGCCAGTTTTTCCAGAGCCGGAACACTGAAATCCGGCGTACCCATGTAAATGATGGAAATCGGTTTTTTCAATGGCTAAGACCTGATGGGTTAAGTGTTTTTTGCAATTTTCTTTTTATACATGCTCCGTTTTAACACACTGATCCGGTCAATGAAAAGGATACCGTCAAGATGATCGATTTCATGCTGCATGATGATGGCCAAAATCCCCTGGGCATCAAATTTGATCTTTTTGCCGTCAATGTCCTGGGCAGTTACGGTCACTTTTTCAAAACGTTTGACATTTGCATTATAATCAACCACGCTCAGGCACCCCTCACCTTCGGAGATAATGCTGCCGGATGCCTCAATGATCTGTGGGTTGATCAAGGCAGTAAATTGTGTTTTCTCACCTTCAAAATCCGGGTTGTCTGCGTTTGAATCATAGACAATGACACGTTTGTTAACCCCCACCTGGGGCGCGGCAAGTCCAACACCTGGTGCATGAAACATGGTCTGGCCCATATTCTGGATCAATAGTTTTATTTCATCATCAATGGTCTGAACCATTACGGATGGCTTGAGCAATGATTTTTCCGGATAGGTTAAAATATCAAGAATAGCCATTATTTTTCAATAAATCCCTTGCAATTTGAATATCTGTTTTAATCTGCGCAGACAGCTGTTGAATGCTGGCAAATTTTTGTTCGTCCCTGAGGCGTTTGATCATGTTGACCCGGATGCGGGTATCATAAAGATCATGATCAAAATCAAGGATATGGACTTCAATGGTGAACAAATGATCATCAAAGGTGGGTGAAAATCCAATATTGGCCACACCCATGAAATTGCCCCTGGTGGTTTCCACGGTCACGGCATAAACACCGGTTTTGGGACACAATTCATCATATAATTTAATGTTGGCAGTGGGAAATCCCAGCTGGGCTCCCCCGCGTTTTCGGCCTTTAACCACCTTGCCTCTGATTTGATACAGCCGGCCCAGGTATTTAACGACTTGATCCACAGCCCCTTCCATGACAAGGTCACGGATTCTGGTGCTGCTGATCCGTTCCCGGTCGTGACCGTTATCATTTATCCAGGGAGAGACAATGGTTTGAAACCCAAGTCGTTGGCCTTCCTGTTTTAACATATCAATGTTTCCTGCCCTGTTTTTTCCAAACGAGTAGTCTGCACCAATAATGATTGCTTTCATCCCGATTTTATTCACAAGAAGGTGTTCGATAAAATCCTGGGCAGTAATTGCGGCAAATGCGGTATTGAACGGGAGGCAGAGCAGGACATCAATACAACTTTTTTCAATCAGTTCGATTTTCTGGTCCCTGCGGGTGATCAAGGGAGGGGCTTTGATTCCAAGTGCTTTTAACGGATGGGGTTCAAATGTCATGGCAATGGAGGTGCCATCAATTTGCTCGGCTTTTTCAATCACACGGCCCAATAGGCTCTGGTGGCCCTTATGGACACCATCAAAGTTGCCGATGGTGATCACAGCATTTTGAAAGGGTTGTTTTATTTGCTCGATATCTTCAATTAATTGCATATTTGCCTTTTATCCTGGAACAATCAACTTGACAAAACTTTTAAACAAATATATATAACCGAACTGTCATTTTTAAGCAATCTTTTATTGCTCAAGCGGGGCAGTTAAAGAGGGTTTGTGCCGAAGTGGCGGAATTGGTAGACGCACCAGTTTCAGGGACTGGCGAGCGTATGCTTGTGGGAGTTCGAATCTCCCCTTCGGCACCATGACAATCTTATGCAGGGTTTTGCCGAAGTGGTGGAATTGGTAGACACGCTAGACTTAGGATCTAGTGTCGCGAGACGTGAAGGTTCAAGTCCTTTCTTCGGTACCATATAATAAAAACAGGCGGTTCAAAAGTATTAACTCAGTTTGAAACGCCTGTATTTTATTTTTTTATATCTGTTCTTCTACCTGAAGAATGCAATTATCCAGCTCATGAGAACCCCTTGGGTGAACTTGTCGCGCACTTGCCGATACTGGTTCCCATAAAACTTGATGCACTCATTTTTTTAATCACATCCTTATTTTTACACTCAGGGCAGGAGACATTATCTTCTTCCCCTAAAAAAACCAGTTTTTCAAAATCTTTTCCACAGTGATTGCATTTATATTCAAAAATAGGCATAGGGCTATCCTTTAAAATTATTTTTGAGTGGGCCCTTAGATGAAGATGCTTGAATTAGGGTGTGTTTATAAATTTTGCACTTACAGGGTTTTTGATGTAAAGAATAATTGAGCCATGAATGTGTGTGAGTGAATTTGAAGACTCTCACACATTCACAACATCCATTATTCTGAAAGGTACCAGATCCTTGAGGTATGAAAAATATGGAAAATATCCTTCAAAAAGAGGATTTTGCTTTTATAAGTGATGAATTGATGCAGCATTTCCGAAACTGGTTCTATAGTTATATAGAGACGTTCAGCAGTTCACAAAAAGATGTCAGAGAAAATATTCTGCTCAAAAAAATGCATACAAAGCGGGTATGCAAAGAAATTCTACAGATTGGCCAAAAGCTCGGTCTAAAGGAGGATGCGTTACGATTTTTGGAATTGACAGCGCTCTTTCATGATATCGGGCGGTTTGAACAATATGCCAGATATAAAACATTTGCAGACTACAAATCCGAGAACCATGCCGAGATGGGTGTGAGAATTTTAAAAAAAAGTGATGTGCTCAATTGTCTGAATGATTCATTAGGAGAGCTTGTTTGCCGCATTGTATCTTACCATAATCGGGCCTGTCTTCCTGACTGGGAAACAGGCAGGTGCCTATTCTATTCAAAATTGTTGAGGGATGCGGACAAGATAGATATCTGGAAAGTCTTGACTGACTATTATCTTTGCAGGGATGGTGTTTCAAACAAGGCAATTGAATTGGAGCTTCCAGACACACCGGAAATATCAGATAAAGTTTATGAAGCTGTAATAAACAAAAAGATTGTTGACATCTGTCATGTCAGAAATTTGAATGATTTCAAGGTGCTTCAGATTGGGTGGGTCTTTGATATTAATTTCAAGCCAGCGCTGGATGCGGTCATCGACCGCAACTATATTGGGCTGATATGCAGCGTTTTGCCGCCTTCTGAAAAGGCAAGAAAAATCAAAGCAGTGGTGAACCATTATGTTGAAAACCAGTTTCTGGGTGTAAAGGCATGGCATCCATAAAGGAGCTGAAAAGAACCTCTGGTTTTTATGGGGCTTTGCCTGAAAGAGAGAATGTCCCTTCCCTGGACACTTTGATAATTGGGTGAAATGTTCCTGCATCCAGTTTTGCATTAAAGCTGTATGCAAAGGTTTGTCTTTTCTGGTTCCGGATCATGTCTGAGAAAAAACCAATGCTGGAAAAAAGATCAACCGAAGCATTGAGTTCAACATCACCTTCGCTGTAAGAATCAATGTGAGGGAGTGTATTGGATACACCTGTTATGATTTTATGCCCTTCAAGGGCAATGGTATAGGCCACACCTTTAAGATCCAGGGATGTTCGATTCGGGTTGACAATATGCAGGCCGATTTTGAACCGGGGAAGGACTCCGTTGCCGGGAATGGCCTCAAACGAGGTGATGGTTACAACCGGGGTCTCGTATCCAGGCTGCAATGAGGCACATCCAATGGTGAAAAATAAGAAAATGAAGAAGAGAGCAAGAATTTTTTTTTGAATCATGTTTTATCCAATCATGTCTATAAGGGTTCCAATGGTTTCTTCATAGGATTTAATCATTTTGGCATTTGCCTTAAATCCTTGTTCTGCAATTATCTGGTTTGTCAGTTCTTCTGCAATATCGGTATTGGACAATTCTTTGAGTCCTCCGGTATTGCTTAAGGGATCATCTACAAGCGGGCCTTTTGTGTCTACTTTGGTGATGGTTGTCTCAACCTGACCATTCCGGCCCTCGGTGTTGATGGCCCGGCTTTTTTTAAAGTCATCGGTCAGTGCATTGGCAACATTATTTGCGCTTACTGATATTTGCCTGGTAAATGCCTGTAATGCTGACACATTACTCTGAATGGGTGCGACCATAATATAAACTCCTTTTAAAAATTCTATCATGGATATCAATTAGATTAACCATCAAGAATTTAAATGCAATAATCATGCTAATAAAAAAGCACAGATTGTTTTTATATCGCAATTTGAAAGGTGGATGTGTCGGTTTCAGGTAGATTGTTGACCTTTTCATAACTGCTTACAGCAGTCTTCATGTTCCCGAAGACCTGGGTTTTGTTTGATGCTGCCCGTTCTTTGGCCTGGAGGATCATGAGTTCTGAAAGCGCTTTGGACAGATTTGAAGTGGCTTGCGAGGCAACTTTCATGTCCTGGGAAGAGGGGTCGGCCGGTGCAAGGGCTGCGTTCTTAACCTGGCGCATTTTCTGGATGGTGGCCTGGGGATCACCAGGCACCGGGGATGAGTCAATGCCGACTTCGCCGCCCACCGCATAGTTTCGGCCATCCGGGCCTTTCTGGTAGGAAAAGGTGGCCCCGGAAGTGATGTATCGGCCGCCGGCTGCAATATGGGCCATCTCATGACGGCGGACTTGGGCATCAATCTGCTGGAGTTGATCTAAAACCCTTACCTGCTCCTGGGTCAGTTGCCGGCCATTAACCATTTGGGTGTCAGATTGGTTTGTCTGTCCCTTGCCTGAAGGATCAGAAGTCTTGCTGGCCTCAGAGTCGGTTTGATCATTATTCTGACCTGGTTTTTCTATGTTTTGTGTTTGAGTCGATTGTTCTGACGGAGGGGTGCCATATGTCTGGGGCTTTGTCGGCGGAGTATCGTAAATAGAAACTGATGGATCGGTTGCCGTGATCGTTAAAGGTGTCATATAAGAATCCGGCTGATACCCACTATATGTTGTGGCTGAGATATTCATTCCAAGAATCCGTTATCTGTTGGTCTGAATTTTAAAACAATTTATTATAAACACAATGATTCACTATAGTTATAAATTATTTCCAAAGCAATATAAAAAAATGAATAAAACTTATGAATTGACAAAAAAACAAAATTTGTGTATCTTGCAAGATTGGTTTACTGAGTGTGATTGTGTGGGCATATATACTGGTTAACTGCAATTCAAGGATTTTTCTATGGCTCGGAAAGCAAGCATTTCCCGGAAAACAAAAGAAACGCAAATTTCAATCAATTTAGATTTGGATGGATCAGGCAAGGTCGATATCTCAACAGGGATTCCTTTTTTTGATCACATGTTGACGGCTTTTGCCGTACATGGTTTTTTTGACCTTGAAATTGATGCGGTTGGTGATCTTGAAGTTGATTTTCATCATACCATTGAAGATGTCGGACTGGTTATGGGTCAGGCGTTTGGCAAGGCATTGGATGCCAAACAGAAAATTGTCCGGTTCGGTGACAGTTGTGTCCCCATGGATGAAGCCTTGTCCCGTGTGACCATTGATCTTTCCAACCGGCCGTATCTGGTATACAATTTCCCCGATAATCTAAAAGTAAACACTGATTTTGATGCATATCTTGCCAAAGAGTTTTTCCAGGCTTTCTGTGTGCAGGGTGCATTTAATCTTCATATCAATTCTTATTATGGTGTGAATGAACATCATGCGCTTGAATCGATTTTCAAGGCATTTGGAAGGTCTTTGCACATGGCCACAAGGGTAAACGATGCCATTGCCGGAATATTGTCCACAAAAGGATCTTTATAACGTTTATTTGTCCTGGGCATAGGATAAACACAACAAAATAATAATTGTTTTAATTGATACTTATTGACATGTGATTTTAAGTACTTAAAATATTTCACCTGCATAATGGTTAATTTTGGAGTCAGTGCTGCCAACAATGTTTATTCCTGAAGAAAAAATTTCAGAGATTTTAAATGCTTCAGATATAGTGGATGTTGTATCAGAATCAGTTATTTTAAAAAAATCCGGAATGAACTACTTTGGGTTGTGTCCGTTTCATTCAGAAAAAACGCCATCCTTTTCCGTTAATCCATCCAAGCAGATTTTTCATTGTTTTGGGTGCGGTGCCGGCGGGAATGCCTTGAGCTATGTGATGAAATACCATGGCATCAGCTTTCCTGAGGCTGCTAAGATGATGGCACGCAAATATAACATAGTGATTGAGACCAGGGAACTTGACCCGGCCCAGAGACGGGCGGGTCAACTCAAGGAAAGCCTTTTCAGGTTAAACAAACAGGTGATGGAATATTATCATAATGCACTTAAAATTTGTGAATCATCACAAAAAGCAAGAGATTACCTGAAGAAAAGAGGACTTTCAGACGATATCATTCAAGAGTTTAAAATCGGGTTTTCCTCTGATTCATGGGATTCTATTGTACGGGCATTCAAAGAATTCAAAGTGTCAAAAGCCAGTGCGGTTCAATCCGGATTGATTTTAAAACGACCCAACAAAGACGGATATTATGATCGGTTCAGAAACCGGATCATGTTTCCTATTTTTGATGTGAATATGCAGGTGGCAGGATTTGGCGGAAGAGTCATGGATGATTCCATGCCCAAATATATGAACTCTCCTGAAACCCAGGTGTATAATAAGAGTCGTATTCTGTATGGGCTGCATGCAGCCAAACAATTCTGTCGGCATGAAGGGGTTTTGTACATTGTTGAAGGATATTTTGATTTTTTATCTTTGTTTCAGCACGGGATAAAAAATACAGTGGCAAGCCTGGGAACCGCTTTAACATCGGATCACATTCGAATTCTCAAAGGATATGCTGCTAAAATGGTCCTTGTTTTTGATTCAGATGCAGCCGGAATCAGTGCGGCAAAAAGAAGTATTGCCCTGTTCAACAAAGAAGGGGTTGATACAAGGATATTGGTACTACCGGATGGTAATGACCCGGATTCATATATTGTAAAATATGGTCAAGAGTCCTTTAATCGGCTGGCAGCCGATGCCAGAACCGTGATGCAGTTTTTATTGCAGGTTTCCACAGATACCCATGGGTTTTCAGTGGAAGGCAGAATTAAAATTTTAGATGATATGAAACAGCATTTAAGTTTGATTCAAGATGGTGCGTTACGGTCATTATATGTAAAGGAACTGGCTGAAACATTGAATATTGATGAAAAAGCAGTTTTGGAAAAAGTTAGAGAACAGACCCTGAATCAATCAGCGCAAAAAGGATTTTTAACAGATGTGACAGCAGAGCAGGAACAACTGGAATCAGATCCAAGAGAAAAGCAGATGATTTCAATGATGCTCAATTATCCAAAGATTTTAAAGGAAGTCAGCAATAAAAAAGTATTGGATGCATTTTATTCTGAAAAATTAAAATGTCTGGGGAAAAAGATTTTAAGCGTCAAATCTGATGGGAATGCATTTGTCACAGCAGTGATGGCAAGCCTGAACAAAGATGAAGATCAATCGTTGGTTTCAGAGCTTGCAATGAATGATCATTTTTCGGAAGAAAATATTCATTCGTCTGCTCTGTTAATTATAAATAGAATATTGCGGATTAGAAAAAAACAGGAAAATACATTAACAAGTAAAATTATAAGTGCAAAAAAGGGCTGTAATTCTGAATTGATGGAATTGTTAAAGCTCAAACAGGCAGAAATTCAGCAATTGCATGAACAATGAAAACTATTTAAGCCTTTGGGAGGCATTTTATGGCAGGTAAGACCAAACCGTCTGGAGAGACTATTACAATCAGTGAAGAAGCGTTAGCAGAACTGATTAAAAAAGGGGAAACAACCGGGACTCTCTCTTTTGCCGAAGTGAATGATGCAATCTCTGATGATATTCAATCATTAGATGAAATTGAAGATATTGTGGACCAGATTAAGGCGCATGGTATTCAATTGGTGGATCTGGAAAAAGAAAAAACAAAAAAGGCAGCACCGAAACCAGCAAAAACAGCCGACGAACAATCTGAAGGGATGGATATTGATACAAGTGCAGATATGCCGGTTAAGAAAGCAGTCAAGAAAATAAAAGCCAAGACAGCCAAGAGAACAGACGAGAAAATCGAAAAGAAGATTAAAAATCTGTTTAGTGATAAAAAAGACAGGTCTGATATTGAATTCGGCGCAGTCACTGATCCTGTGAAAATGTATCTCAAAGAGATGGGGATGGTTACCCTTTTAAGCCGGGAGGGTGAAATTGAGATTGCCAAAAAAATTGAAAAAGGGGAACATGATATTTTAAGGGCAATGCTGGAATGTCCGCTCTCGATTTCCACAATTTTCATGTATGGTGAAAAGATGGAGAAAAAATCAATGCGCCCCAAACATGTCTTAAGGGATGTGGATGAAGGTGACGGCGCTATTGATGAAGTTTCCAAACAGGAAAAGTTTTTAAATTCTTTAAAGATGATTAAAGAACTTCATGACAAGAATCAGGAAAATAGAGACATTCTGATCTCTGCCACTAAAAAAATAAAAAAACATGAACTGATTTCAGCCCAAATTTTTGAAAATACGGAAATTATTTTTTCTGAACTGAAAAAATGGCGGTTTGAATCCAATGTTATCGATAAGATAGAAAAAAGTATTCAAAATACCATAGCCTGGTTTGAAAAAGTTGACGATCTGCTGGAAAGATGTGCAAAGGTGTTCAGGGTTAAAAGCAAATATATGATGGAACAGGCGACCAATGAGAAAGTGTTTATTAAATGGGCCACGGCTGCTTCAGATATTCCAAAAGATCGGGCCTTAACCTTATGCAAAGATATTAATGCGATCGTTCAGCAGGTGTCTGTTCGAAAAAATCAGGTTAAAGGGGACGCTCCCTTTTTAAACCAGATTGTCCAGTCTATCAATGCTGGACGTAAAAGTGCGGATCTGGCCAAACGGGAACTGGTCAGGGCCAATCTGCGGCTGGTGGTCAGCATAGCAAAGAAATATACCAACAGGGGGTTGCAGTTTTTAGATCTGATTCAGGAAGGCAATATCGGGTTGATGAAAGCTGTGGATAAATTTGAATACAGACGCGGGTATAAATTTTCAACCTATGCAACCTGGTGGATTCGCCAGGCCATTACCAGGGCTATTGCAGACCAGGCCAGAACCATACGGATTCCGGTGCATATGATTGAAACCATCAATAAGTTGATTCGGACATCTCGATACCTGGTGCAGGAAATGGGAAAAGAACCTTCTCCGGAGGAGATTGCAGAAAAAATGGAAATCCCCATTGAAAAAGTACGTCGGGTACTTAAAATTGCCAAGGAACCCATTTCACTTGAAACGCCGATTGGAGAAGAGGAAGACAGTCATCTTGGAGATTTTATTGAAGACAAAAAGTTTTCTATCCCTTCGGATGCTGCCATTGATTTCTCTCTGGCAGAGCAGACCAGAAAGATTCTGGCCACCCTTACACCCAGAGAAGAAAAAGTGCTTCGAATGCGGTTTGGGATTGGTGAAAAATCCGATCATACCTTAGAAGAGGTTGGCAAGGATTTTACTGTTACCCGTGAGCGGATTCGACAGATAGAAGCAAAGGCGTTAAGAAAGCTTCGCCATCCCACAAGAAGTAAGAAACTTAAGACCTTTATTGAGAATTAAATCTTGACACAAAAAGGGTATTTCTATATATATTGCAAGCTTGTGTGAAAAATGGGCCTATAGCTCAGTTTGGTAGAGCCACCGGCTCATAACCGGTCGGTCCCTGGTTCGAACCCAGGTGGGCCCACCATCAGAAAAGGGGATTGATTTGAAGGCGTGTTTATATCAAAAAGGGTGTTTAATCCAAATATGAATGTGCCTGAAGACTATCAGCCGGGTATAAAAGATTAAAAGCGTGGTAATTTACCACGCTTTTTTTGTTTGCATATGAGGATGTTGTATTGAATATTAAAGGTATGCTGGACATATTGAATCAAATAGCACCATTTGAAATTGCTGAAAAATGGGACAATTCAGGACTTCAGGCCGGGAATCTGAACTGGGAAGTCAACAAAATAATGATCGGTCTTGATGTCACCATGCCTCTGATGAACGCTGCAAAAAAATCAAAATCCGATCTGGTTCTCACGCATCACCCATTAATGATCCTGCCTGAAAAAACATTTGATTTTCAAAAGATGCCAGGTAGTGCCATTCAGATGGCTGCTACAGATAAAATCAGTATCATATCGGTTCATACTAACCTGGATAAAGCCAATGACGGGCTTAATGATTATTTTGCGTCTAAAATAGGGGTTGAAAAAACAATGCCGTTTTTACCTGATCATTTGAATCAGGACTCAGATGTTCAAAAATCAGGAATGGGACGTCTGGGAAGTCTTAAAACTTCTTTAACCTTGAACGACCTGGCCCGGCAGATTAAGAACAGATTGAAGCTGTCGAATATAAGAATAACAGGGGAACTGAAAAAAAAAGTTAAAAATATAGCAATCTGCACAGGTAGTGGGGGGTCACTCATTGATGAGTTTATTCGATCCAAGGCAGATGTTTATATTACAGGCGATATAAAATATCACGAAGCCAGAGCGGTTGAACAGGCTTCAAAGGCAATCATTGATGTGGGCCATTTCGGGTCTGAGCTTATGGTTGTTGATTTGCTTTCAAATCGGTTGAATCTGGTATTTAACAATGCTGGTTTAAATATAGAAATCAAAAAATTTTCAAAAGAAAAAGATCCGTTTACCATAGTTTAAGGATATGATTATGAATGAAAGTATAAAACAGGATATTGAAACCCTTATCAAACTTCAGGAAGCAGAAAGTGAGATTGTCAGGTTAAAAAATGTTCTGGATAAAGTTGAAAAAGAAAAACATAAAATTGGTCTGCAACTTAAGACCTTTGCAACTGCTCTGGAAGAAAGCCGAGAGGCGCTTTTAAAAATTTCAAAAGAGTGCCGGGATATTGAAGCTGAAGTACAACTGGTTGATGACCGGATTATCAAGAGCAATGAAAGACTTAGAATGGTCAAAACCAATAAAGAATACCAGCTCCTGTTGCGGGAAGTGGATGATAATAAAAAACGCAAAGATACACTTGAAACTGAGTTGATAGGGTACATGGATCAGAAAGAAAAGACAGAAAAGATTGTCGAAGACAGTGAAAAAGAATATCAGCTTTTAAAAGATAGAATAGAGGCAGAACAAGATGAAATGGAACAAAAAACCTCTGATGACAAAAGTCTGCTGGATGAATATCTTGAACGCAAAGCCGATATCGGGGAAAAACTTGCCCCGGCTTTGATGTCCCGGTTTTCCAAAATATCCAATATGAACAACGGGCTTGCTGTTATAAATGTTAAAAACGAAGTGTGCATGGGGTGTTTTATGAATATTCCCCCTCAATTATATATTGATGTGCAGCGGGGGGAAAAATTGATTTTATGCCCCCAGTGCAGTCGAATTTTATATTATGTAAAATCATAAAAAATACGGTCTGACCAGGCAAAACGATCGCTGGGAATTTTTCCTGGAGGAAAGTCCGAACACCAAAGGACAGGACGCTCCATAACGTGGAGGCACGGTGACGTGATGGAAAGTGCAACAGAGAGTAGACCGCCTGAATCTTTTGATTCAGGTAAGGGTGAAACGGTGTGGTAAGAGCGCACCAGTTTTCCAGGTGACTGGAAAAGCTTGGTAAACCCCGTCCGGTGCAAGACCAAATAGGGAAACGCTTGAGGGCTGTCCGTCCAAGTTTCCGGGTAGGTTGCATGAGGTGTACGGCAACGTACATCCAAGATGAATGATCGTTGACCTGTTTAAGGTAACAAGAGCAGGTAACAGAATTCGGCTTATCAATCGGTCAGGCCGTATTTTTTATTTTTTAAAATGTCGGATGTTGTATTATGACTGAAAAGTGTGACATTTCTTTTAAAGAAAAAGTTAATATTTTTTCCTTTGAATATTTAAAGAGTATTCTGTTCGTGGTTGAACTGGGTGATGATGATTTTGTTTTCACTAAAAAATTATATTCAAAACTGATCACCACATCCCATATTCTTGAAGATTTTTTAGACCTTCACGGGGCTAAAAAGAACAAAGAGTGGTTGTTTTATCGAGAGTTATCAGCCACCATTCGTCATCTTTCTTTGGCCTGTTATTCACAAAAACATATTTTAAGCCGGTTCAAATATTATTCATTTAAAGAGGACCGGTATGATACGTTTAAGCTTGAGGCCTTTGATACCCTTAAAATTATTCAGGACTCCATCAAGCTTGCTGCCCCGGTTATTTTGAATGAAGCCCGCAGGCTGAATATTAAAGTGCCTGATACAGGTTATAACTTAAGTTATTTCCCAGGCAGCTCATCCACTCAAAGGCTGGATCATAATATTGCGGATTCAATGCCTGAAGATCAGCAGAGAGAAAATCTTACCCGGATTGCCAGTGAGTTTCTGGAAGTGGTAAAAGATTTTGATCAATTTTCGTTTTATGAACGATATGACCTGAAAATAATTAAAACCCTGGTGCCCAAGAAGATTAATGAAGTAACCATTCGGCGCTATGAGATGCTGATTCACAACATTCAGTCTTCATTTGATTCTTATGTGGTCAATACTGACTCGTCCTCAAAAAGCAATAATCTGAACATGCTCAGAAGTCATTTTTCCATTGTTTTTCATATTCTTCAGGTCATGGGCCGATTGCTGCACTTTTATGAAAGACATTTGTATAACATCCGTTTTATGGATGTGTATAAACAGGTCAGCGACCAGTTGACCGACTTGATTGATCCGGATGTTGTGCTGGACAGATCGGTTAATTTTTGTTTGTTTTATGCATGGAAATTTTTATCTTCCGGAAAAGATCTGGCTTCCACTATTTTGAACGAAAATATGGAAACAGCATCAATTGATGTCGGTATTCCCAAAGACCGGGGATTCCATAGCCGACCAAGCCTTCTGGTGGCTAAAATTGTTCAGCATTATGGTGGTGAAGTTAAAATGCTTGTCAATCAGGATGTCTTTGATGCGTCCAGCGTATTGGATATCCAGTGGGCCGGCGGGAAAATTAAAAAGGAAGAGGTCCAGATCGTTCAGTTTCAAGGAGACAAACGGGCATTAAATGATTTAAAGATACTGGCCAGTGTGAATTATGGTGAAGACCACATGGGCAAAGGGATACCTTTACCCAAAGAACTGTCATACCTGAGTTAAGGTGGCATCGTTGAAAAATTATGCCATTATTGTTTCAGGCGGTCAGGGCCGGCGTATGGGGACAACCCAAAAAAAACAATATCTTTGTCTGGAAAAGGTCCCTGTCCTCTGTCGAACGATTTTAGCCTTTGATCAATGCAACCGAATTGATCAGATTATTCTGGTGATTCCAAAAGACGATCATCAATATTGTAAAGAGAACATTATCGCACCGTTGAACCTGTCCAGAATGATTCACCTGGTTGATGGCGGAAAACACAGACAGGATTCTGTTTTGAACGGATTAAAAAAGGTTGAAGAACTGATTGCATCCCAAGCTGATGCGATGGTGCTGATTCATGACGGGGTTCGACCGTTTGTTGACCATACCATTATTAATGATTGCATAGATCGTGCAACAGATTATGGTGCCTGCATTCCCGGTGTTAAACTGACGGATACCATTAAACAGGCCAATTGCGACAGCTATATTGAAAAGACACTGGATCGTGATGTCTTATTCAGTGCACAAACGCCCCAGGTTTTTAAATTCCAATTGTTGTTACGGGCATTTGCTCATGCCAGACAGACTGGCTTTTCAGGGACCGATGATGCCTCTCTGGTTGAACATCTGGGGCACCCGGTCTATATTACCAAAGGGTCAAAACTGAACATAAAAATCACGACTCAAGATGACATGATCCTTGCCAGTCAGATACTTAGGACCGCAAATATTATAAAGTGAACGAAATTACTTGCCCTTTGACTCATCACCTGCGTTGCATCAAAGGCCCAATAGGCATGCTATTGAACCTTTGATGCGCCTTGTATATGAGCCAAAGTTCGGCGTAATTTCTGTTCACTTTATTTCATCTGCGGTCCTAAACGATTTTCTGACTGCTAATATCTGTTTGATTCGGCAGTTTAGTATTGACATTGAAAATAAGTTAAGCATAATAAGACAATAATCTTTATCCACGCACAACATCTGGAGGGAGTATAATGGCGGAAAAACCTGCATTGAAGATTGGTTATCTTAAAATCACTGATCACCTTATTCTTGGCGTTTCAGCCCTTAAATTAAAAAAAGGAATGGAAACGTTCGAACACTGCACGCTTCAGCCTGTTGCGAAAAACGGATGGAATGAGGTGGCTGATGCGCTTTCCGTAAAATCACTGGATGGTGCCATGATTCTTGCCCCAACTGCCATGGATCTGTTCAAATCAGGAGTGGATATAAAATTATTGCTGTTGACACATAAAGCCGGTTCCATATTGGTTAAAAGCAAAAATGCACACATTGAAAAAATAGAAGATTTTGCCGGAAAAACCGTGTTGATCCCTTATCAGCTTTCTGTTCACAACATGCTGTTTCACAAGCTTTTGTCTGAAAAAGGATTGAAACCGGGACGGGCAACGGAAAAAGGAATTGATGTGACCCTGGAAGTGGTTGCACCATTCCAGATGCCCGAAGCACTGGAATATGATGAAGAAGGTGAAATCGGCGGATTCATCGTTGCAGAACCCTTTGGTTCTCAGGTTATTGCCCAGGGACATGGGGAGGAATTTTATCTTTCAAAAGATTTATGGCCCAGACATCCATGCTGTGTTCTGGTCATGCGAAATGAAATCATTGAAAAACATCCTGAAGCGGTTCAAGAGCTTTGTGACAGTCTGGTTAAATCAGGTCTTGCCATTGATGCACAGCCGGAACCTGCTGCTGTTATTGGTGCGGATTTTCTTTCCCAGAACAGAGAAATTATTCAAAAAGTACTGACAACACCGCCGGATCGAATTTTGACCGGTGAGCTGTTTCCACAGATGGCAGATCTTGAAATCATTCAAAAATATATGATGGACGAGATGAAGATCATGACCAGCCTGATCGACCTGGATAAATTTATGGATACCAGGTTTGCTTTAAAAGCCGGTGCAAAATAACCGGCTCTATTTTGCTGCATCAATAAACGTATAAATTTGTGAAATCGCTTTTTGGCCCCATTCGGGTTTGCCGGAAAGCGTTTTTATTTTGTTTGCATTCAACCTGTTCGTAGTTTCTTCAATGCTTAAGCCTTCTGTCTTTAGCCCGATAATGACCTGCATGACAGCAGCCTTGTATTTGCCCATGTCTTCCTGGGGTGTGATGTCAATTTTAATGGCATTGGAATCAATTGGTGTATCAGCAACTGATGCTGATGGAGAAGAACTCTCAATTTGTGATGGTGCAGGGTCAATCAGTTTGGACAAATCATCCAGAGGAGCAGAAGACATCCCCATAGGACCGGATTGAGATGGTGTATCCTGAATGAGCAGCGACAGATCATCCATATCTGAAGTGATAGCAGCAGCAGGCTCTGGCATCGGATCAATTAAGGCTGACAAATCGTCCAGTTTGATATCCGGTTGTTTGATATTTGGCAGTTTGACATCCGACCTTTCATCAAGGGATGGGGTATCCAATAATTTGGACAGATCATCAAGCTGGGGATTTTGAAGATCTGTTTCGTCTAAAAGCAAATACAGATCATCGGTTTGAGGTAAAGGTGCAATGATCTGATCCTGGGTTTCCGGTTCCAGCAATAATGAAAGATCATCCATATCAGATAAGGGTTCATTGTCTGATAGCAGGTCATCTTCAGAAAATAGCCCATCGTCGGGAAAAAATTGGTCTTCAGATAATAATTCATCTTCGGAAAAGTCATCTTCGGGGAAGGATTCATTCAAAGCAGGTTCTTCAAACAGAGAAGAAAGGTCTAAATCTGTTTGATTAAAGTCAGTGTCAAGCGTGTCATCATCAAGGGCAGGTTCTGGATCATTTTCATCTGCTGTCAGGGCACTGGCCGCATGATAGACAATCTGCTGAGATGCCGGGTCGGAAGCCCTGAGCCGATTCATCTCCTGCAGGGCATTGGCAATATTGTTCATGGCCTCAGCTTTTTTTTCTTCAGCCTCAGCTCTTTTTTCAATGGCCACAGCTTTGCGTTGTTCAGCCTCAGCTCTTTGTTCATGGGCTTTGGCAATTCGTTTTTGTTGTTCACCAATTTCACTGAAAACCTTTTTTAAAACCTGCAAGCCATCTTTGCTCAGACGAATATCATCTTGAATGTTTTCAGTGTTGAGCAAGGTGTTCAAAGAATTAAGATCCGTGCTGCCTTTTTTTTCATTTAAAAGGCAGTTTCCATCAAGTTGTTTTTCTATATCTCCAGGGAGCACGCCCATTTCAAGCTTCCCCTGTATGGCAAACAAAAGATTGATCGTATTGTTTGGGTAAAACGGCTGGCCTTCTATAAATGTTGACGGTATCCAGTTTTGGAATCGTTTGAGTAAAAACTTGGTAGTGGCTTTGCCCATATCCAATGCCTGGACAATATCTAAAACAGATAACAGATTGCTTTTTGCCATTTTCTCCCCATCAAAGTCTAAAATTTATAAGACCTATATTAAATCGTCATTTCATCATAGTTTATTGAATTTTAAACCATAAATAAAGCTTTGTTAAAAGAAAAATATTTATAAAATAACACAATCAAAATTTGAAAGGTAAAATTTTGTATTTTATCTGGGTTAAAATGTCGTTAATTCTATAGGAAATACAGTTAATAGTTTGACACCAATTTTTTATATTGGTATATTTGTTTCAGGTAAAATACCGAATCACAGTACGTTCGAGCGTTATTGATCAATTTATAAATGCAGTATTTTTAAATAATCAGTATTCTGTTTTGGCAGTAAGGGTTCACTCAAAAATAAATTACCAATTTTGGGAGTCGAGTCGCCTGGCCTGCAAGGCGTGGAAATGCAGGCATATCTGGAATATGCCGAATTTACACAACGCAGCAGGACAGGATGAATCGGCTTTCAAAATGTAAATTTATTTTTGAGTGGGCCCTAAGAAAGAAACTCAATTTCAATTTATTGTAATGGCAGCATCAGCCCCCTCGCTGCCCGAAGGAGGGTAAAAATGGCCGGCAAAGCAAATCCAAAATCTTTAATCAGTCATGTTGAAGCAGTAAAAAAAGGAAACAGAGGGTTTGACGATGCGTTTCAAGGTGTCACCCGGATGATTCTTGATGCAGGCATTCAAAAAGTAACCGTTAAAGGCCGGACCACATATCAGTTTGATATATTCAGCCAGGGAAAAAAGCATCTGGTGGGAATGGTCGATGAGATCAACAGCTTTGTCTCTTTTGTCAAAGATGCATCAGAAGGGGGGTCCTCCCGTGAAATGGCTTTTGTACTGGTGGGTGAGCCTGGAAATGGTAAGACCTTTTTTGTTGAATATCTGTGCTCCCGGTACAGGGAGTTTCTTACCATCCCTGAAAATAAAAAATATACATTCAGGTATGTCAATCTTGAAAAATTAGGCGGATATGGAAATATCAAAACTATTGAATCCCAGACCTATGAAGATCCCATGATTCTTGCCATGAGCCTGTGCGAGACCAAAGACCAGTCAAAAGAATATCTGGGAAAACAATTTAAATTCAGTGATAAACAGATTGATAAGCTGTATAAAACGTATCGGCCTCTGGGCGCCTGTTCAGCTTATATCCTCAATCAAATCAGAGAGCACACAGACAATGATATAAGCAAAATGCTTTCCTTTATTGAGATTACCCCTGTTCCTTTGATTGAAAGTTTGGGAACCATAACCGGAAAATATCCGGCCAAGGATAAGATCACCTCTTCGGCCGTGGATCTGATGGGAGAAGAATCGATTCAGCGGCTGCTTCATATTTCCGATTCAAACAATCCGTACCGGTTTGATTTAAGACGCGGAGCCCTTGCAAGAGTGGCCGGCGGCGGGATTCATTTCAGTGATGAAATTTACAAGAATAAAAAAGATCTGGTTCAGGTTTATCTGGGTGTCATTCAGAACCGGATGATTGAAATGGACGGGTTCAAGTGGCCCATTGATACCCTGATTATTGCCACCAGTAATAATTCAGAATTTGATACCTTTTTGTCTGAACGGGAAGAAGCCCCAATCATTGACCGATGCCGGATCTGTTATGTGGCTCATAATACAGACTATAAAATTCAAAAAACCCTGACAGAATACGCCATTGGCACAGATACCAAACGATCTTTGGATTCAAAGATTCTGCATCAGGACCCGAATTTAAATTATGCAGCATCTGTGGGCGTGGTACTGACCCGATTGCCAAAATCAGACAAGCTGACACCGGTTGAAATCATGAAACTGGCTGCCGGTGAAGTGGCTGGAGAAAAAAGTCTTAAGACTTTGGCTGAGCTTATTGACTCGCTCAATCAGGATACGGATATTACCAAACGGTTTGGTCAAAAGGGGATGGGGCAGCGGAATCTGGGCCGTTCGGTTCAATTGCTGTTGGAAAGCAGTGAAACCAATGAAGGCCAGTGCATGTTTGCTCTGGATATTTTTAAGGCCCTTGAACGGACGGTATTGGATTATGTCCAGGAACCGGCTGACCGGGCCAAATTCATGGAAGATCTTAAAATTGCCCGGGGGCTGTATCGTGAGCGGATCATGACCGAGATGTTCAATGCTTATATGGATGAACCGTTGGCCATTAAAAAAGATGTCATGAATTATGTGAATATGATCATTGGTGTTGATGCAGAACATCTGGGTCCGGATATGATGTGGAAATATAAAAATCCCCAGACCGGAGAACTTAAAGCCCTTAAGATTGATGAACGGTATATCAAGAATGTTGAAGAACGGTTGGGGTTGAAAACCGAGGAACAACGGGCATCGTTTAGAAATTCCATTCGAAAGATATATGGTCAGAAACTGTCTGTGGATGCCAATTATGATTTCATGGATAATCTGGATCTGGTTAAGGCCATCACCGATGTCCGGTTAAAATCCGATATTGCCGGGGCTGGTTCGCTTATTGGTGCACTGGCCAATCGCACCAATGAAGAAAACCAGAAATTGTATGATCGGATGATCTATACCATGAATGAAAAATTAGGGTATTGTAGAACCTGTGCCCAAAAGACCATCGAATATTTCTGCAGCCAGGAAGACGACAAATAAAGTTTGTTGCATGGCAGTTAAAGTTGGATTTAAACAGATGGCCCGGGGAGGTGAGAACAGATGATAACCCTTGAAGAACTCCTTGAAAGAGACCGAAGAAGAGAAGAAGACGGGTTCAAACGAAAGATCCGGATCGGACAAATTGTAAAGCCTGGTTCTGCTGGTAAGGGCAGGATTATTATTGTTCCGACAACTGTGGAAGAAAAATTTTATCATGATGAGATTCGACTGGATCAGGAGCCGGGTGAAGGCGAATCCACCGGTGGTACCGGCAGTGGTGAGGAAGGCGATATCATAGGTGAGCAGCCTATTCGTCCGGAAGAGGGAGAAGGCGAGGGCGAGGGTGATGGTGAAGGACCGGGAGAAGGTGGCGGAGATAATCATGAACTGGAGGCCAATGCCTATGAACTGGGCAAGGTGTTGTCCCAGGATTTTCAACTGCCTAACCTGAAGGATAAAGGCAAAAAAAGAACCCTGGCCCGGTATGTCTATGATTTAACCGATAAAAACCGGGGTGTGGGTCAGATTCTGGATAAAAAATCAACACTCAAAAAGATTGTTGAAACCAATATCACCCTTGGCAATATACCCGACCCTTCACATATTGATACGGCAAAATTTATTGTTTCACCCCGTGATCTGATTTACCGGATCATGTCCAGGGAAAAAGATTTTGAATCCCAGGCCATTATCTTTTTCTTAAGAGATTATTCAGGCTCCATGGGAGGCAAGGTCACGCAGACTGTTGTCTCCCAGCATGTCATGCTTTATTCCTGGTTGCTGTATCAATATGAAAAACAGGTGGAAACCCGGTTTATCCTCCATGATACCGAAGCCAAAGAGGTTGCTGATTTTTATAAATATTATTCTTATAAAGTTGCCGGTGGAACCAAGGTGTCCACTGCATTTAAACTGGTGAATGATATTGTTGAACGTGAAAATCTTGCAAGAGATTATAATATCTATGTATTTCATGGTACAGATGGAGACGACTGGGATAAAGACGGCAAGCAGACCATCATAGAAATTGAAAAAATGTTCACTTATGTCTCAAGAATCGGTGTTTCCATTGTTGAACATTCCTATGTGGGATCAAAACAGACTGAAGTGGAAAAATATCTGAAAGATTCCGGAATTTTGACCCGGCACAGCAGTTTGATCAAAATGGATGTCATGGATGAAAATGCAGATGATTCACGAATTATTCAGGGTATAAAAAACCTGATTTCATAACCTGATTTTATAAAAAAGGCGGCAACCTAACCTGAAAGTGAGATGACCATGGAACTTGTCAGTCAGCATGTCAAAGGCATCATGGAAGAGTGTAAAATAAGGGCGCGTGATCATGGCTTGACCTTTGATGATGAAACCCTTGAATATATTGTGACCAACCGGGATATGATTGAATTGTCCCCCAAGATCATGATTCCAACGCTTTATGATTACTGGGTTCATGATGTAAGGGTCTTATCCGGCAAAGGCCAGTATGAGGCATATCCCTCCAACCCTTACGAAACCGTTATCAATACGCGCCCGGCCATTTCATTTTATAATGACAATAACCCGGACTGGCTCAATGTGATGATCTTTTACCATGTGCTGGGTCATATTGATTTTTTTCAGAACAATCTGTTTTACCGGAGTACCTGGGATATTGACTTGACCGGGCAGGCATTGGCGGATAAGCGGGTTATTGCCCAGCTTCGATCGGAAAAGGGTCGGTGGGTCGATTATGCCATTGAATTTGCCCGGGGTCTTGATAATCTGGTTGGGTATCAAAAAGAGCTCAACACCAATATCACCAATGAAAACCGTCAGGAATTCACCAAAATTGATTTTTATTTTGATATTTTTTTACAGACCCTCAAAAAAGTATCCAACAATGAATATTTAAAAGAGATTTCAAGATACAATGACAGCCTAGACCATCTGGATGATTTTTTTGATCTTGTGATCAGCAGATATCCTGAATTCGACGAGCTGTACAACAAAAGTCAAATTGTTAAACCAGCTCCTGACATAGATGTGATGGACTATATTATTCGACATTCTCCATTTCTAAAAGAAGACGAAAATGAATGGATAAAGACCATTATTCAAATTGTGAAAAATACCTCCATGTATTTTCAGCCCCAGATCCGGACCAAAATCATGAATGAAGGCTGGGCCAGTTACTGGCATGAATATCTGTTCATGAGGGACGATCGGATCTGTGGTCATGAAGTGGATTATGCCAAAATCAATGCCGGGGTTACGTCCATGCCAAAGGTTGGACTCAATCCCTATGCCCTTGGTATGAGACTGTTTCAACATCTTAAGGACATGGAAGACAAGGGCTGTTATTCTTTTGATTATCGGTTTGAGAAAGATGAGAAAAAAAGAAAACACTATGATACGGGTAAAAAATCAGGAGAGGAGTACATTTTAAAGGTTCGGGAGAATTTTACAGACTTTACCTTTATCAACACCTTTATTGATCAGGAGTTTATTAATCAGCACGATCTGTTTGTGGCTGGCAAACGCTTGAATCAGGCCCGGATGTCATGGGAATATTATATTCAGTCCAAACGGGCAGAAGACTATAAACAGATGGTGATTGATACCCTTTATCATCCTCCTGAAATCAAGGTGGATCAGGCAGGGTGCAAGGCCGGTGTTCTGTATTTAAATCATTTGTTTGAAAACAAACCACTCAAACTTGATTATATTGAAAATACCATGATCGGTATTGAATATTTATGGGGTGGCCCGGTTCATCTTGAAACCAGTGAGCCTGTGTTATCCACGCCCCAAAGTACCCAGGCAAATTTTTGGGATCCTTCATATCAAAAACCGGCTGCTCAAAAGCCGGACAGTATCAAATGGAAACGCATGCTTTATGTGATGGAGAACCGAAAACTTCATAAACGGGAGCTGTGATTCATTATGGAAACAAAAATTATGGAACCGACATCAGTTGATCATACCCTGAACCTGCTGGACAAAAATATAACCGATTACCATACACTGAAACCGGTTTGTTTTCAGGATTTTTTAACCATATTAACGGCCAGGCCATCCCAGGTATTAAGAAATATTTTTCAAACATTTCATGACATGATTAAAAGTCATGTGGTTGAGCTGGAAGACACGATATCCGGAGAAAAAGATAAACTCGCCTTTACCAAATACGACTGTTCAAAATTGTTTGTGGAAGACTCTGAGTTCCCCTATTTTACAGATATGCTGTTTGCCAATCGGTTCATGAAACAAATGGAATACCTGCGCCATGGGGCGCAGCAGAATCAGATTTATATTTTTTACGGACCGCACGGCTGTGGCAAAAGCACGTTTTTAAATAATTTGCTTAAAAAATTTGAAATTTATGCCAATACCGAAGAAGGCCGGCGGTATGAAATTGTCTGGCGCCTGAATTTGAAAAAACTCCAGGAAAAAGATACCTCCCTTACGGTGTCTGCTTTTGAAAAACTTATTCATTATGTTGAAAATAAAGATGTTCTCAACTTAAAAACAAGCGCCAGTGAAAAAATTATTGCAGATAGAGAGGATGATTATCTCGAGATCCCCTGTATTTCCCATGACAACCCGTTTTTAATCATTCCCAAGGACCAGAGAAGGATGGTGCTTGATGAGCTGATTAAAAATGATGAGTTCAAATGGCGGCTGTTTACTGAAAAAGAATATGAATGGGTCTTTAAAGAAGATGTCTGCACCATCTGTTCTTCGATTTACCAGGCATTGCTCGAACGTCTGGGCAATCCTCTGGAAGTGTTTAAAATGCTGTATGCCAGACCCTATTATTATAATCGTCGTCTGGGCAGCGGGATCAGTGTCTTTAATCCGGGTGACCGGCCGTTGAAATTAAATATTTTAACCAATGAAATGTTGCAGAACCGAATTAACCAGCTGTTTCAAGACAGCAACCGGATTAATTATCTGTATTCACGGTTTGCAAAAATCAACAACGGGATTTATGCCCTGATGGATATCAAGGCCCATAATATTGAACGTATGGTGGAACTTCACAATATTATCAGCGAAGGTCTTCACAAGGTGGAAGATATAGAAGAACGGGTGGATTCGTTGTTTTTTGCACTCATGAATCCTGAAGACAAAAAAAGCATTCGGGATTTCCCTTCTTTTGAAGATCGGATTCAATATGTGGATATTCCTTATGTTCTTGATGTAAAAATCGAAGTAAAAATTTACAGCAATATTTTTGGCAGGCATATTGAAGGCAGTTTCATGCCCATGGTATTGGAAAATTTTGCTAGAATTATTATTTGCACCCGGGTGGGTAAAAAGTCATTGGCTCTGGCTGAATGGATCAAAAATCCGGAAAAATATAAAAATTATTGTGATGATCAACTCATGCTCTTAAAAATGGAATTGTTTTCAGGCAATATCCCCAAATGGCTTGCAGAAGAAGATGTAAAGTCTCTGGACAATAAAATGCTTGCAAAAATTATTGCTGAATCGGAAATTTATGGAAAGGAAGGATTGTCAGGGCGGGATGCCATCAAAATTTTTGACCAGTTCTATTCCAAATATGCCAAAGAAGACCGACTGATTAACATGCCGGATTTGTGTACTTTTTTTAATAAACTGGAGATTCAGGCCAAACGGATAATACCCCAGGGGTTTCTTGATTCTTTGTTGAGAATGTATGATTACAGCATTCTTCAGCAGGTCAAAGAATCATTGTACTATTACAATGAAGACCAGATTGCCAAGGATATTAAAAATTATATTTCTGCTGTTACCAATGAATTTGATTCAATTGTTAAATGTATTTTTACCAAAGAAGAACTTCATGTCACTGAGGCCTTTCTTGAGAGCATTGAAAACAGACTTCTCGCCGAGAATATGGACAAAAAAAGAAGACAAGATATCAGGACCGAGGTGTTAAAAGAATACACCACAAGGACATTGACCCATGAGATTATGATTGAAGGTAAAAATATTACAGAAACCCGGTTGTTTGAATCCTTGTACGACCGGTATGTTCATAATCTTAAAAAGAGAGTTCTGGAACCCTTTGTTCAGAATGAAAATTTTCGCAATGCCATCAAAGATTTTGATACAGACAAATTCAAGGCACATGATAAGCGGATCAAAAAAGATGTTAAATTTTTGCTGGACAATTTATGCAAAAAATTTGGATATACCACCCAGGGGGCCAATGAAGCCTGCATTTATGTGATTGACAATGACCTGGCCAATAAATTCAAATAAACATTGCCGAATTATGCTTGATCAATTTATAAAAGAACTTGAAACCCATGATAAAGCGGTGGTCATTGCCCCAACCCAGGGGGCGCATAAAGCCTATTTGGCTGCAAAAATCTTTAATTCATCAAACCAGTCAATGGTTGTTATTTTAAGGGATCATAAAAATGCCCTTGAATTTATGGATGATCTGCATTTTTTTTTACCGGATCAGGCCAAACAGATTGTTTTTTTTCCCGGGTATCATATCCTGCCGTTTAAATCCTTAAGCTACCATAAAGAGACCTCAACCAGTCGATTGGCGGCTTTGTCAAAAATCTTGAATTCAAGAGCCCGGCCCATTATTGTTGTTACGGTTCTGGATACGGTTTTACAAAAACTGATTCCGAAAAAACATCTGGATGATTACTCCGAACTGATTATGGTCAATGAAGAAATAGACAGGGAGACATTGATTCTTAAACTTGAATCAGGCGGGTATACCAAAACCTTTCTTGTCGAAGAGCCTGGCGAATATTCCGTGCGTGGCGGGATTCTTGACGTGTTTTCTCCGGGTGAAAAATGGCCGGTCCGCATTGAATTTTTTGGCGACATGGTGGAATCTGTTCGCAGTTTTTCTCCATTTTCTCAACGAGGGGTTAAAGAGATCGTTGAAACGGTTATTATTCCGGCCACAGAAGCGATTTTAAGCCAGGAGGACCTTCCCCATATTCTTGCCCGGCTCAGGCACGCCGGAACAGTGGCCGGAATCGGTCCTGCTAAAATTCGAGAGTATTTAAATCAGATAAGAGAGTTCGGACGGTTCCCTGGAATTGAAAGCATGCTTTCTATTGTTTATGAAACCCTGGATACCTTTTTTGATTATATCCACCCTGGAACATTGCTGGTTATGGAGCCGTTTGAGGAGCTTGAAGTTGTCGCCAATGAGGTTGAAACCAAAGTTCAGCTCAATTACCAGGCAACAGCCAATGAAAAAAAACTGTGTGTCGAGCCGGAGTCCATTTACTTAAAATGGGAAACATGTTGTTCGCTGATGGACACCCATAAAAAACTGATGTTTGAACCCATTGAGTTGCTGGATCGGTCAAATGATGCACAACAAGTTGTTTGTAAATTGGATTACACAGATAACACGGATTTGTCATTCTTATTGCAACGGGAAGGATCTAAAGATAATCCATTAAAACCCCTGGTTGACTGGTTTTTAAAACATCTGGATCATAACCTGCATGTTCTGTGCGTTTTGAACCAGGATTCCCAGGCCAAACGATTAATATCCCTGCTTCAACCCTATGGTATTTCACCCCAGCCCTGTAAATCCTTTGAGTTAACGTTGACCCGGAAACCAGGGGTTTTTTATGCATTGGGTCATTTGTCGTCCGGGTTTGTATTCAAAGAAGACAGCCTTGCCATTGTAACGGAAAATGAAATATTCGGGAAAAAAAGAATCAGAAGGCAGGTCCACGCACAAAGGGATTTAAAAACCCAGTTTATTACGCCTGAAGAATTGAAAAATGGTGATATTATTGTTCATGTGGAACATGGGGTGGGGCAGTATGAAGGGTTGTGCAATCTGAAGATCAATGGGATCGGCCAGGATTTTATTTTGCTGGTGTACCAGGACAATGATAAATTATATCTGCCTGTTGATCGCATAGAGATGATCGGTAAATATATCGGGGTGGACGGGTATACTCCGATTCTTGATAAAATCGGTTCAAAAGCCTGGATCAAATCCAAAGCAAAAGCCAAAGAAGAAGTTGAAAAAATGGCAGCTGATCTTTTGAACCTTTATGCGCAACGAAAGGTCAATACCGGGTTTGCGTTCAGCAAGCCAGATAATTATTATAATGATTTTGAAGCTGCCTTTGCCTATGAAGAGACACAAGACCAGTTAAAAGCCATTGATGATGTTCATCTGGACATGGAAGCAAAAATTCCCATGGACCGGCTGGTGTGTGGTGATGTGGGGTATGGAAAAACCGAAGTTGCCATCCGGGCAGCATTTAAGGCGGTGAATGACGGCAAACAGGTGGCGATTGTTGTTCCAACCACGATTCTGGCTGAACAGCATCTGCTGACTTTCAAGGATAGGTTTGCAAAATATCCTGTTGAAATTGAGTGTTTATCAAGATTTAGAACCAGAAAAGAACAGACTCAGATTTTAAAGAAAATCAGCACAGGACGCGTGGATATAGTTATTGGTACCCATCGTTTGCTGCAAAAAGATGTGGATTTTAAAGAGCTTGGGCTTCTGGTGATTGATGAGGAACAACGGTTTGGCGTTAAACATAAAGAGAGTTTAAAAAAGAAACGCAGTTGTGTGGATGTGCTGGCCCTGACGGCAACCCCCATTCCCAGAACCCTTCACATGTCTTTGACCGGCATGCGGGATATCAGTGTGATCACAACGCCTCCGGCTGATCGGCAACCCATTATATCCTATATTTCAAAATATGAGGATTCCATTGTAAAAGATGCCATTCAAAAAGAGCTGTCAAGAAAAGGCCAGGTGTTCTTTGTTCATAATAATATTAAAACCATTTTTAAAATGGCCCAGAATATTGAAAAACTGGTACCCTCTGCCAGGGTTGCCGTGGCCCATGGCCGGTTGTCAGAAATTGAACTTGAACAGGTGATGCTCAAATTCGTGAATCTTGAAATCGATGTTTTGGTGTGTACAACCATTATTGAGTCGGGTCTGGATATTCCTTCTGCCAACACCATGATCATCCATAAAGCAGAGCGGTTCGGGCTTGCCCAGATTTATCAGTTAAGAGGCAGGGTAGGGCGGGGGGATCATCAGGCCTATGCCTATCTGTTTATTTCCGATGAGAGTCAATTGACCAAAGATGCTGAAAAACGGCTGGCTGCCTTAATGGAATATAAAGACCTGGGCTCCGGGTTTCAGATTGCCATGAAAGATCTTCAGATCCGTGGTGCCGGCACTGCTCTGGGTGCCTCGCAGTCCGGGCACATTGCTGCTGTCGGATATGATATGTTCTTAAAATTACTGGACCAGGCTGTTCATGACTTAAAAGGCGAAGAGGCGATTGAACCCCTGGAGCCTGAAATTAATGCATCCATGTCGTCCGGGTTCCCAGATGATTATATTGAATCGGTTGAACAGCGATTGACCGTATATCGTCGGTTGTCACGGATCAAACAAATATCCGATATCACAGATATCAAACAGGAGCTGATCGACCGATACGGCAAACTGCCAAGAGAAGCGGAAAACATGCTGTTGAAAATTATGCTTCGCGTCTATTGTATCCAAGCCGGTGTTCAACGGCTGGACTTAAATCCCAATACCTTGACCCTTACGTTTTCAAGCCCCCACAGGAAAAAACCATTGGATCGTCTGAATCATGATTTAAAAGATGTGGCACAATTTGAATTCGTCAAAAAAGATAGTATTCAAATCCAGTTGGGAGAAAAGCGGAATACAATTTCAAAAGCCTTAATGGAAACCAGGGATATTCTTAAGGCAATCGCATAAATATGTCAAACATTTCCCATGTTTGCTGTTTTTTAAACAGATATCGGTTTTTTAAAATTATCCCTTTATCTTTTCAAAAAGTTTTATATAATAGGGCAAATCTTCGTCCTGAATAAAATTTGTTTTTTGTAATCTCAATCTTTACTAAAGGTGAAATTATGAAATCTGTGCTTAGAAACGAGTCCTTTTTTTTAAAAAAGTTTATTCAAATACTGAATCGGGAAATGGTTCCTCTGGAAATTATTGATGTCAACGGAAACCGGTATTCAACTATACAGCCAAATATCAAACATAAGCTATTTATCCGGGACAATAAATTTTTTAAAGCCTTGATCTCTCCGGATGCCTTTTGCTTAGGAGAAGCTTATGTGAAAGGATACTTTGATATTACCGGGAATATTAAAGAGTTGTATGAACTGGTCTGTGATAAAATACTTCATACCGATCAACGAAAGACTATATTTAAGGTTTTTTCCAGATTTTTTGTGCACCCGGAAAAACAGGAGAAAGAAAACATTGAATATCATTATAACGTTCCCAGTGATTTTTATCAGTTGTTTTTAGGGAAAACAATGGGATACACCTGTGGGTATTATGCCGGAGACAGGGTGTCCATGGATGATGCCCAGAATGAAAAAATGGATATTATCTGCCGAAAATTGAGGCTTGAAAAAGGAGAGAACCTTCTTGATATTGGTTGCAGCTGGGGTAATTTTGCGATTCATGCGGCAAAATATTATGGTGCGAAAGTGACAGGCATCACCTTAAGTTCTGAGCAAAAAAAATATGCAGAACAATGGGTTGAACGAGAAGGCCTTTGCGAAAAGATCACCATCAAAATATTAAATTACCGGAATCTGGGAGAGGATTTGTTTGATAAGATTTCGTGTGTGGGGATGTCTGAACATGTGGGGAAAGCCAATATGCTTAATTTTTTTAAAATCGTTTACAAAAGCTTAAAACAAGGCGGATTGTTCATGCAGCACACCATTACAACCAACCAGGGGCGTAAAAAAGGATATGAAAATTCTTTTTTAGACAAATATATGTTCCCGGGCGGAGAGCTCATGCATGAACATGAACTGGTTGCGCTGGCAGATTCAACTGGATTCGAACTGTTGAATGCAGAAAATTTCAGACCCCATTATGTTAAAACCTTAAACGATTGGATTGTTCGCATGGAAAAGAATAAAGACCGTTTGTTATCCATTGTTTCCGACCATGTGTACCGGATTTATCATGTTTTTTTTATTGGTTCGTTGATCTCGTTTCAACAAAAAGAGATCGCTTTATTTCAAAATCTTTTCTATAAAACCGATGGTAAACAATACGTTATGAACCCTTTTAACAGCCCATATTCTAAAAATGAATCAACATTTACCTGATATTGATCTGTTTGAACAACTGGTTTTTAAGAAAAAAAATCCGCTTGATCTGCTGTTGTCCTATTCCCTTAAATTAATGAAGGCAAAACATGTCGGCCTTTTGTTTGGCACAGACAGAACCGGATTAAAATTTTTATCCCCTGAACGATGGGACAGGGCTGTGATGCACAAGTTTAACGGCAAGGGGCTCAGTGGTTTAATATTAAAATATTTTGGCACACACCTGGTTAAACTTAAGGGGTTTTCTCCGGTCCGGTTATACAGGGACTCTTATATGGGGGAGAAATTTGATAACGAGGGCATCATTCCGTTTGTTCTCAGAAAACATAAGGATTTTTATAAACAAGGCCTTAAAATTCTGATTATTAATAATCTTCGTAAAGTCTCGGACACAGTCGATGAAAAATATTCCAAAGGCTCTATTTTGTCTTATGACGGGACCCAGTTTTTACCTTTCCCGGATTTAAAAATGAATACCGGCATAGTCAGATTATTTCAGGCACAAAATTTTATTTCTGCCTATGTCCCGGATTATGGCGCCATTGTGTTTAATACCGTTGATCCGGAACTGTTTGGAACAGATTCAGCCAAAGATATCCCAAATCAGGAATTAGAAAAAAGACTGAACCTGTTAATCTCAGCCATAGAAATGGCCTCTCTTTCCAATATCGGTCTTGCCAAAGGACGACAGGCGGCACATTTAATCTGGCGCAAAGAAAAAAATCTGAGAAAAACAGCATTGCAATTAAAAGACAAAGAGATTGAACTCAATGCCCAAAAAGCCTATCTGAGAGCGGTGGGCGCGGTAAACGCAAAGCAGTTGGATATGGATGCGGTCTCTATAACGGACGGAGTTTATGCATTTATGGATATGGTCGGGTCTGTAATGATCCGCCAAAAGTTTATGCCTGGAGATTATTTTTTCATTCTAAATTTGTGTCATCAGATTGCTGCTGATAATGCCAATCGATTCAATTGCCGGGTTGATAATTTCATCGGGGACTGCGTTTTTGTGCAAAACATCTCTGTTTTTGATGATGAAAAATTAGGATATTTCATGGGAGCCGAAGAAAGGGGAATGTTGATGATCCTGGCAATGGCTTCAATTTTTAATCAAATTGAACAATTAAAAAACGGAACACACCAATTGGACAGGGCTGGACAGGTTAAAAGAATGATTAAAGAAGCTGGCGTGAATATCAGCTTCAGAGCTGGAATGGAGATGGGGCCTGCTATGGTCGGGCCTTTGGGAAGCCAGAAAAGAAAAATCGTCACAGCTATTGGCGAAGCGGTCAATAATGCCTCAAGATTAGAAAGCAGCGGAGTTCCCGGAAAAATTCATATCAGTGAAAAGATGATGGCATTGTTTAAAACGGCTCAACTCACAAACAATACCAAAATGATCACTCAGGCTTTATTGGAGAGTGAAGGCAGTGGTAACCCCCTATATACAAAGGATACTGGTAGTTTTATGGATTGCTATCAATCCATATTTAAAATTCAAACTAATGTGGTTCAGCAAAGAAATAATGTCACGTTCAAGGAGTTTTCAAAAAAAACATCCTATCTGCTCAAATGCTTTCCTGATCCGGAAAGCCAAGAATCAATAAATTAATGACTATATATTATGGCCTCAAATATAATTTAGAAGGTGTTCTGCTTTCGTTGAAGACCCCAAAACTGTTAGTGCTGGGTTTGCTGCGATTTTTCGTGGTTTTATTAATTTCATTTTTATTATCAGGTCTTGTGCTCTACTGGCATGAACAGATTCTGGCAATGATCTGGAAAATGCCGGAATCAGGCTGGTTGGTTTATCTGTGGAAAATGGCTTCCTGGATATTGTCGCTGGTACTTGCTGCCATTTCAATGGTGCTGGCATATTTGATTTCTCAATTGTTTTTTGGTGTGTTTATAATGGATTATATGTCCATCATTACAGAAAGAATGATTTTGGGAAAACAAGCCCAATCTGATCCAGGGTCCTGGTTTATGTTTTTTATCTATCTGATCAAACAGGAAATTCCACGGGCGATTATTCCGGTTTTGATCACATTGCTAATCATGATCATGGGGTTGCTGACCCCTGTTAGTCCGATTATCATAGTCATATCTTCAATCGCAGCCGTTGTTTTTCTGGCCTGGGATAATACGGATTTAACACCTGCCCGGCGACTGCTGCCATTTAAAATCCGTCTGGGATTTTTAAAAGAAAATTTAGGGTTTCACATTGGATTTGGTTTGTGGTTCCTTATTCCAGGGTTGAATATCATTTTTTTGTCTTTTGCACCAGTGGGGGCAACGCTTTATTACCTGGAAAAAGAAAAGAACAGATATTCTGTAAAAAGCTTTTGACAATTTTTAAATAGCTTATATAATTAAATTCAAAGTTCATAGTGTGTTTAATAAATTGAAAATGAACCCTTCGAAGTTATTTCCCAACGGTATCTTAAAAGTATGAACTTTATTAACGTTTATCAAATGTTTATCAGAGGAGAAGACGATGGATCACGCAAAAAGTGTTCATAGCAGACGCTCTCCAGTGGACCGCAGGTCACCGGTTGACAGGCGGATCATTGATATGGGCCCTGGCTACCCATCCGGTGAAAACCGGTCTGTTGTAAGAGACCGCCGGAAAGGCTGGGAGGACCGATTTGGTTGGGAAAGAATCAGCAGATGGAGCAGTTCTCCGATTTATACTGATCTGCCCTGATTGAAAAATCCGACCATTCGTTTTTTTGTACGTTCTGCTGTAATATTACCTGATTTGTTTTTGAGCCAAAAAAAAGGATTCGTAAACCAAGCATGCTTTCGCATGTGAGCTTACCTTTGCGCCTTTCTCTCTAAATTCTTTAAGTCAATCTTGAAAATCCGATGATTAAATTGGCTTTTCAGAATGATTTGTGTTACACAAATTCTATAATTTTATTCATTTTAAAAAAGAAGATAGGGGATTTATATGAAAATACTTGTAACCGGCGTTGCCGGGTTTATTGGGTTTAATTTGACTCGTCGATTGCTTAAAGAGGGACATGAGGTGTTTGGTATCGATAATCTGAATGATTATTATGATGTAAACCTTAAAAAAAAACGCTTATCCATAATTGAAAAAGAGGAGCAGTTTACATTTATCCTCGGCGATCTCGCTGACAGAGCAAATATAAAACATCTTTTTGAAACCCACCCATTTGATTATGTTGTTAATCTGGCTGCCCAGGCCGGCGTCCGTTACAGCATTGAAAATCCGGCATCCTATGTTGACAGCAACCTGGTAGGGTTTGGAAATATTCTGGAAGGGTGCAGGCACTCAGGTGTTAAACATCTGGTGTATGCATCGTCATCTTCGGTTTACGGATTAAATACCAATATGCCGTTTTCCGTTCGGCACAATGTGGATCATCCGATCAGCCTTTATGCAGCATCCAAAAAAGCCAACGAATTAATGGCACATACATATAGTTATTTGTATCAACTCCCCACAACAGGCCTGCGGTTTTTTACAGTTTACGGGCCCTGGGGACGGCCGGACATGGCCTTGTTTTTATTTACCAAAGCGATTATTGAAGATAAACCCATTAAAATATTTAACAATGGGGAAATGCAAAGAGATTTTACCTATATTGATGATATTGTCGAAGGCGTGACACGGGTTATGAATAATATCCCGAAGGCAGATCCGGACTGGCGTTCGGACAGCCCAAATCCTTCTACTTCCTGTGTGCCGTATAAATTGTATAACATTGGCAATAATGCACCTGTGGGACTGATGGATTATGTCAGGGCTGTTGAAAAAGCCCTGGGTAAAGAAGCTATCAAAGAATACCTGCCCATGCAGGCCGGGGATGTGGCGGCAACGTATGCGGATGTCAATGATCTGGTTAAAGATACAGGCTTTAAACCGTCTACATCCATTGAAGAAGGAATAAAAAACTTTGTTCAATGGTATAAAGAATATTATCAATTAGATTAACGGAGACCTTACTTATTATGGATAAAAATATTAAAATTGCTGTCATTGGGCTGGGTTATGTGGGATTGCCGCTGGCCATTCATTTTGGCGAAAAGTTTCATACAACAGGTCTGGATTTAAAAGCGAGTATTATTGAAAATTGTAAAAAACACAAAGATCCAACCGGTGAAGTATCTCAAGAAGATTTTCGAAAATCCACGATGTTTTATCCAACATCGGATCCAGCCAAAATATCTGATGCAGACTATATTATTGTTGCTGTCCCCACGCCTATCGACAAAGCTCGCCGCCCTGATTTAAAATATATGGAAAGTTCGTCTACAACGGCTGGTAAATATATGAAAAAAGGTGCCATCGTTATTTTTGAATCAACGGTTTATCCAGGCGTAACAGAAGATGTTTGTGTGCCCATTCTGGAAAAAGAATCTGGATTTAAATGGAAAACAGATTTTCATGTGGGATACTCTCCGGAAAGAATCAATCCGGGCGATAAAGAACATACCCTGCCAAAGATTGTCAAAGTGGTTTCCGGTGATGATCAACAAACGTGTGACCGCGTGGCTGAACTGTACGAAAGTATTATCACTGCCGGCGTTCACAGAACCAAAACCATCAAAGAAGCAGAAGCGGCAAAAGTTATTGAAAATACCCAGAGAGATCTGAATATCGCGTTAATGAATGAACTCTCCTTGATATTTGATAAATTGGGGATTGATACCAAAAACGTATTGGAAGCTGCCGGTTCAAAATGGAATTTTCTTCCGTTCAGGCCCGGTCTTGTTGGCGGGCACTGCATTGGTGTTGACCCCTATTACCTGACTTTTAAAGCAGAATCAGAAGGATACCATCCCCAGGTCATATTGGCTGGTCGAAGAATTAATGATAATATGGGGCGGTTTGTGGTTGAAAAAACCATTAAGATGATGATCAATCAGGGACTGAATATCAAAGATTCTAAAGTAGGTGTTCTGGGGCTGACATTTAAAGAAAACTGTCCGGATTTAAGAAATACAAGAGTGGTTGATATTATCGAAGAACTCAATTCATATGGAACAACCATACTGGTTCATGATGCCATTGCAGAGGCAGCAGAAGCAAAAGCCTATTACAATGTTGATCTGTGCTCCTGGGATGACCTAAAAGATTTGTCCGCCTTGATTATAGCAGTTCCCCATGCACAATATCTGAAAATATCAACGACTGATTTTAAACAGATGCTGCTTGCCAATGGTTGCCTGATTGATGTTAAATCCATCTGCAATCCAGACGAAGCAAAAGAACTTGGGATTAATTTCTGGCGCTTGTGATGTAATAAAATTGTCTGCCCCTCTGTTTTTGCGAATATTGAAGAAACTCTGGTATAACCAGGCCGATATGATGCCTCATACAAAAAGGATAATGGAAAAACAAATTCATAGATTTATCAATGGAAAAACATATTATTCTTGATAAGCTGGCATTTTTTATAATGTCTTGAAACCCATTGTTTTTATAGTTAGAGTACAAATATCATGGGTAAGAAGCGTATAGTTGAAAAAAAATCGATCAATTGCTGACGATGTTTCCGGTTGTTGCTATTGTTGGCCCCAGGCAATGCGGCAAATCAACCTTGGTGCAGCAATTAAAACCAGATTGGAAATATTATGATCTGGAAAGCCTATATGATTTTCAGCTTGTAACATCCGATCCCATATCTTTTTTTGTTCTTAACCATGACCATGTAATTATAGATGAAGCCCAGCAGTATCCTGATCTTTTCAAAGTTCTCAGAGGGGTAATTGATAAAGATCGAAATGAAAAAGGGCGATTTCTTCTGACAGGATCAAGCTCTCCATCCATCAGCCAGGGGATTAACGAAAGTTTGGCCGGCCGAATTGCAACTATTGAACTGTCACCGTTTAAACAATGTGAATATCATGAAACCGGTTTCCCATGCATATTTGATCTTTTAATAGATCCATTAACCGGACCAGATGATTTTTTACAGCTTCAACCTTCACAGTCTCTGGGACAAACCATGAATGTGTGGTTTCAAGGAGGATTCCCCGAACCTCTCATCGAGAGCGAAAAAGATATGGATTTTCGTCTTTACTGGATGGAAAATTATATAAAGGATTATATTGGCAGGGATATCCGGATGCTTTTCCCCCGCCTTCAAATACTTAATTTTAGAAGATTTCTTACATTGCTGGCGCAATTTTCAGGCCACCAGCTCAATATGAGCGATATGGCAAGGGCTATTGAAGTCAGCGTTCCAACAATCAAAGATTATCTGGATATTATTCACCAAACTTTTGTGTGGAGAAATCTTTTGCCCTATAATAGAAATGCGTTGAAAAAAGTTCAGAAAGCTCGGAAAGGTTTTTTTAGAGACCAAGGATTATTACATTATTTTTTAAAAATAAATGATCTTAATTCATTGCTTATTCATCCGGTAGCAGGGTTTTCTTTTGAAAGTTTTGTCATTGAAGAGCTAATTCGAGGTTTGAAGGCTACCATGGCAACTCAGGTGGAATTTAGTTACTATCGAACCATTGACAAATCAGAGGTCGATCTTGTTATCGACTGTCCTGTCGGTCCGATTCCCATAGAAATTAAACTGAATTCAGTTGTTAACCAGACAGCGTTACGGGGGTTGAAAAATTTTCTGGCAGATGTAGATGCCAAATATGGTCTTTTAATTAACAGGGGAAAACGAATCGAACGCCTGACGGAAAAAATTATCCAGATCCCAGTCAATTATCTGTAATCATGCAGCTTGATGAAAAGAGTACTGATTGACCCGAATTTTTTTTTGGCAATGTATCAGGTTTGAAAAAAATGGACAGGATATTATTTTTAAGGTATTAAACACCTTTATTAAAAAATAATAAAGGAAGAGATAATGCCAAAGTCCATTGGGATAGATTTGGGGACAACCAATTCAGTAGCAGCTATTAAAAAAGTACACGTTGAAATTATTAAAAATAGTGAAGGGGACTTGATTACGCCCTCATGTGTTAGTGTTAAAAAAAAGAAAGTGTTGGGGCTTATAAACCAATCAGAGTTCATTGTTGGGAAAAATGCTCTGGAATGGATCAAACAGGACCCGGCAAATACAGTGACC
>JBDRPM010000023.1:0-20553 GCA_043827005.1 Pseudomonadota bacterium
GAAAACCCGTGTTTGGATGAAAACTTGTCCATATGCAAGGCGCAAGCAAAGCTGAAACCGGAGTGTACTGTAGTACATGAGGATTTCAGCTTTGCGCAGCAACGCAGCAGATGGATGAGTTTTCGTTCAAACACTAATTAACGGCCACGGGCCGCCTTGGTATCCCGCCTTGGCCTGTCCGCAACAACGCATGAAAGAAACGCAGTGGTTTTCCAGGTTCTTTCATAAAAAATAGATTCAAAACAAGCATTCAATCCTTTAAAATAAGGGTTGAATGCTTGTTTTAGCTTGACAAATTTTTTTGTAATCAATACTTAATTTAAAGATATTTACCCACAAAAACAGTGACGTGAAAGGAAGATTCAATGGAAGAGCTGGAAGGGATTCTGGAACTCAATAAAACCGAAGGTGTGTACATTGATATTGGAACCCGGGTTTATCTTGAGATTGAAGGGGTGAATTTTTCGGTAACCAGCGTTTTTGTGGGCCTGCTCAAAGATGAATTCATGATTGTCACATTGCCCCAACGATACAAAAGCGTTAAAGATAAATTGTTCCCCAACAATAAGATGGTGGTTAAATATCTATTTGATGGATCCGTGTTTGCTTTTCAGACCAGCGTCATGGAAATCATAATAACGCCGATTCGAGCAATTGCCATTGAATATCCAAAAGTGATCCAAAAAAGAGAACTTCGAGTGGTCAAGCGAAACCATGTGGTCATCCCTGCCCGGGTTGAGGCCAAAAAGATTGAATTTTCCGTGGTTGTGAATGATATCAGCAAAAAAGGCTGCCGGTTTAAATACCTGGACAATAAAGCCCAGATGAACCCGTTGCGGGAAGGTGACCTTTTAAGGGTTTATTGCCAGTTTCCCGGTGTTTCCGATGAAGTGGGTGCCATGGCCTGCGTCAGGAATGTCAGTCGGGAAAAGGGTCATCTTTTGATCGGGGCACAATTTCAGGATATTACCAAGACTTTTTTAAATCCATTGATGCATTTTCTGTTTTCCATCGAGGACTTTATTTAATTTGAAATGATCCCTGGGTTAAGGAATTTTGAAGCAGGTTTCTACAAGGTGTACGGACATACGCAAGAATGCGATTTGGTGGAGCTGAGGGGGATCGAACCCCTGACCTCATGGCTGCCAGCCATGCGCTCTCCCAGCTGAGCTACAGCCCCACGTTGAAAAGCACTACTTAAATAATAGATTGTTCCTGTTGTGTCAACAAAAATCTGTCTTCGATCCATTAAAGACAAATTTATATCAATAAGATATTGGCCACGCAAATTCATGTCATCTTAATTGGGAATTATCTGCATTAAAGGCAAATGTACATCAATAAGTTATTGACACAGGCTTTTATGAAAAGATACTATGCTATGTTTTTTAAATGGTGGTTTATTTATTTTAAAGCAGAGTTAAGGAGAAAGTGATGCTGGGTTATTTGCGTGAAAATACCGGAAACTGGATAATTAAATTCTTTCTGGCAGTGATTGTGATTGTTTTTGTGTTTCTGGGTGTGGGTTCATTAGGTTCAAAACGAAATGACTCAATTGCATCCATTGATGATGAGCCGATTTCCATCACAGAGTACCAGCAGTCATACAAGCAGGTGGTCAATCAACTCAAATCACAATTTGGCAATCAGCTCAATGATGATATTTTAAAAGCACTGAATGTTAAACAACAGGCACTCAATGCCCTGGTTGAAGAAAAATTATTGTTAAAACAGGCAGATATATTGGGGATTACTATTTCAAAGAAAGAACTCCAAGATAGTTTATTGTCCATTAAAGCCTTCCAGGTTGATGGTAAATTTGATCTGACCCAATACCAAAATGTATTAAATCAGAATGCTCTGACAACTGAAACGTTTGAGCAAAGCCAGATCAATGCACTCAAACGCCAAAAAGTGAATGAGATGGTGTTAAGTGCCGTTAATGTCAGTGATCTTGAAGCCCGGGACTGGTATCAATTCCAAAACAAAAAAATCGCAGTGGATTATTTAAAATTCGATCCCAAAACATATGTTGATATTCGTCCGGATGACAAGGCCATCCTGGCTTATTTTGCCGAAAACCAGGCGAAGTACAAATCTGTACCAAAAGTCAAAGCGGTGTATTTGAAATTCGATCCAGCCGATCATGCGGGTACAGTCGCCATCGGAGATGAAAAAATCAATGCCTTTTATCTGGACAATGGAAAACTTTTTGAAACTCCTGAAAAAGTGGAAGCCAGACATATTCTGATCAAGTCAGATGCTGATGCGTCAGAGGCTGAACAGGCAGAAGCCTTGAAAAAAGCCAGGGACGTTTATGAAAAGGCCTTGAAAGGAGAA
The DNA here is from genome assembly GCA_043827005.1 of Pseudomonadota bacterium. Lineage (GTDB taxonomy): Bacteria > Desulfobacterota > Desulfobacteria > Desulfobacterales > Desulfobacteraceae > Desulfobacula. Next base: position 2,341 of record JBDRPM010000023.1, read on the forward strand.
GACTTTTCCTTGCTTGCAAAAACCTATTCTGACGGTCCGACAAAAGACAACGGCGGTTATCTGGGATTCTTTGAGCAGAAAACCATGGTCAAGCCATTTGGTGATAAAGCGTTTTCCATGAAAGCAGGAGAAATCAGTGAGCCGGTTAAAACCCAGTTCGGGTGGCATGTGATTCAGGTGGTTTCACGCGTTGATGCATCAAAACAAAGCCTTGATCAGGTTAAAGATCAGATTAAAAAAGAACTGGAACAAAAAGAGATGCAAAATCTGGCTTATGCTCAAGCAGACAAAGCATTTGAAGCCGTGATTGACGGGGAGGAGTTCGAACAGATCGCCCGTATTGTGAATAAAAAACCTTTTGAAACCAATGCGTTTTCCATTCAGGGAGAAGGCCTGCCCATTTCAGATAATCTGGGGTTTGCAAAGGCTGCGTTTGAACTGGATCTGAATGATATCAGCAATGTGAAAGAACTCAATGATGCCTATTATCTGATCCAGGTTGTTGAAAAAATAGCCCCCCAGGATCAGGCTCTTGATATTGTTAAAGAACAGGTAACAGCGGACCTTACCCAAAAAATGCAGAAAGAAGCTGCTAAAAAAGATGCCCAGGCGATTATTGAAAAACTAAAAACATCAGCAACATTAGAGGCCATAGCCCAGGAAAATAAACTTAGTCTTCAAACCACAAAATTGTTTTCCCGGTCTGAGTCTGTTGAAGAAGCAGGTCGCAGTCAGGAATTTGTTCAGGCAGGGTTCAGCTTAAACTTGTCCCATAAAATTTACCCTGACATTATTGAAACGCCGGACGGATATTTCGTTATCGGGTTTAATAAAGAACAATTTCCTGAAGAGTCCGAGTTAATGAATAATCTTGAATCTGTCAAACTTGAAATCAGCAGGAAAAAACAGGCACAGTCTTATCAGGCATGGCTGGCTGAATTAAAAAAGCAACATGATATTGTGTATAATTCCAAGCTGATTGATTTATAACGCCTGCTAATTGTTTAAGGTTGGTTATGTTCCATCAAAGGTTCTTTGCCGGCAGGTTGTCTGTCCTGTTTTGTATTGTTTTTTTATTCGCCTGTAGCCCCAGACATCCGATTGTAGTTCCCGATGGCGGGGCTCTCATCGATCCCGCCATTGTCTATGGTGTGCTTCCCAATGGATTCCAATATGTTCTTAAAAAAAATACAATACCTGAAAAAAGGATATCCCTTCATCTGGAAGTTTTTTCAGGTTCTATGAATGAAACCGATTCCCAGCAGGGGATTGCCCATTATCTTGAGCACATGGTGTTTAACGGGTCAACCCACTTTAAACCCGGAGAACTGGTGGATTATTTTCATTCCATTGGAATGGATTTTGGTGGTGATGCCAATGCGCACACTGGCTTTTTTAATACGGTATATGATCTTGATCTTCCTGGTTCAGACGTAAAACAACTGGATAAGGCATTCCTGATTTTTCAGGATTATGCTGCTGGTGCATTATTGCTTGAATCTGAGATAGACCGTGAGAGGGGAATTATCCTTGCTGAGAAAAGAGAAAGAGATTCAGTCTCTTCACGGATATTTAAAAAAACGCTGGCTTTTGAGCTGGATGGTTCCCTGATAACGAATCGATTCCCCATCGGGATTGAAAGCGTTATAAATGCCGCAGACAGAAAACTTTTAAAAGCCTATTATGATCAATGGTATCGGCCTGACAATATGGCACTGGTTGTTGTCGGTGATATAAACCTTAAAATGACCGAGCAGATGATTGTTCAGCGATTTTCTCAGCTTGAGTCCAGATCATTGCCGCCCTCAGCCAGTCCATCGGTTGAGTGGAAAGCACACCAGGGGAATAAGGCTTTTTATTATCATGACCCGGAAGCCAGTACAACCGATATCAGCATCCAGACCATCTCATATGTGCCTGTTAAGCCCCAGACGATTTCAATGCTTAAACAACAGGCATTAGATCAGATTGCCAATCAAATGGTTCAAAATCGGATTTCAAGACTGATCAACCATCAGAAAGCCAGTTTCACAGAAGCGTCAGTGTATTCCGGATCATATTATCAATATATTAAAGCCTCTGGGATCAGTGCGACCTGTCAACCCGAGCAATGGACAAAGACTCTTGAACAGATCGAACAGATTTTACGGCAGGCCCTTGATTACGGATATTCCCAAAGAGAACTGGACAGGGTTAAATCTGATTATATTACCAGCCTTGAGCAGGCAGATACCCTGTCGGCTTCACGGAAAAACAATGCCATTTCAAAATCCATATTATCCCGGATAAATACGAAACAATTGCTGATTTCTGAACGTCAGAGACTATATTTGTTAAAACCCTATATCGAATCAATTACCATTGATCAGGCCCATGAGGCGTTTAAGGCGGCATGGGGAAAAAATCACCGTCTGATAACGGTTACCGGAAGTGTCCAGATTGATCCGAAAACCGCTGAAGATAAAATTCTGGGTCTATTCCAAAAAAGTTTCAGTCACCCGATAACGCCCTATCAGGAATTTGAATCCAGATCCTTTCCATATCTTAACATACCGGAAGTTAAAGGAAAAATACGATCCAAAGATGATAGGGGAAGCGATCTTGGAATACAGATAATTGAGTTTGAAAATAATGTTCGGCTTAATTTAAAGCAGACTGATTTTAAGCCCAATGAATTTTCCATAAAGGCCTGTTTTGGTGAAGGCAAACGATCTGTGCCGGTTTCAAAACCAGGTATTGCCATTCTGGCAGGCAGCGTTTTAACTGAAAGTGGGTTTGGTCAGATTGATAAGGACCAGTTAGAAGAAGCTTTGGCAGGTAAAAAAGTCAGAACCGCAATCAGTATAGACAATAATTATATTGCGATTTCAGGTTCAGGAAACCCGGATGATGCAGCCACTGTTTTTGAGTTAATTGTTCACCATATAAAGGACCCAGGGTTTAAACAATCTGCCCTGGATCTTGTCAAAACCCTGTACAAACAGGAATATGACGGTCTTGTGCGAACCCCGGACGGGTTGATGCAGATTAAAGGAGCACAATTTTTAGCAAATGATGACCCTCGATTCGGAATGCCATTACCCCAAATTATTGATCACTACACCATAAAAGACATTCAGGACTGGTTGAACCCTGCTTTTGAACAAGCACCACTTGAAGTCTCCATTGTTGGTGATTTTGATTCAGATAAAATGATTGAATTAACCCAGACATATCTTGGAAGTCTGAAAACACGCAAGCCCTTTCCGTTGATACCCACTGAACCGGGGAAGATTGGATTTCCCAAAGGAAAGAAACTGGAACTTGCGTTGGATACACAAATTGATAATGCTGTCGTTCATGTCGCATTTTTGACAGATGATTTCTGGGACATTCAACAGACCCGTCAATTGTCAGTACTATCAAAGATTTTTTCAGAACGTCTCCGGTTGATTATCCGGGAGGAACTGGGGGAATCATATTCTCCATATGTTTTTAATAATGCGTCCACCATTTATAAGGATTATGGCGTTCTGCAGGCCGTGGTCAGTGTAAAACCTGAAAATCATTTAATTGTAACTCAAAAAATAAAACAGATTGTTGAATCTTTCAGTTTCAACGGGATATCTGATCAGGAGACCCAATATGCTATCAATCCTTTGTTGACATATCTGAAATCATATCGTCAGACAAATGACTACTGGCTGAATTCAGTTTTGTCCGATTCTTCCAATTTTCCGGTTAAATTTGACTGGGCCAGGAATATTGTGACCGGGTATGAGAATATCACCCGTGATGAGTTAATGGCACTTGCTAATAAATATTTACAGATAAAAGACAGTGCTTTGATTGTGATTTTGCCGGGAAAAGGAAAAATTAAAGAATAAAATACGTGAACAGTCTGATAAAGACCATTGGGATGGAAAACAGTGTAAACGGTCTTAAAATATCATGATCGATATTGTTTGGGCAGTTTCTCCAATGGTTCTGAAACATTATTTCTCAGATAATAATCCAGATCAAAAAGTTGTTTAAAGCTTAAGTCAGTGAATTGGACATGTCTTTTCCTTACTTTCATTGAGCTGAAAGAAGGGGCATTGGTGACTTCATAATCTGAAATGGTTTTAAAGGGCAAATCGCCCACATAATATCCCATACTGCTTAAAAAGATTGATTCTTCAGAGGCCTGGGTTTCAGTTGTGTTGTTGTCATTGCTTGTGTCAATATATTTAAATGCCAGCCCGCCCATGCTGATGTCAATGATCTGACCGAGTTTATGAGAGTTTGGACTGATAGCTGCATAGGCACCCTCAACGGCTTTATACCTTTTGCTTTTCCGTCTTTCAACAGTTCTTTTTCTACCAACCATGAACGTATATCCCTTCCTCAGAATTTATTTTGTAAAATATTTTTTATAATAAATATGCATGATATGTGCCAGTTATAAAATCAATGAAACTATAATGTGCACTTTGAAAAAAACCTAATATAAACAGTGAATAAAAGCAAGTAATCCTTAAAAATTTCTCTATTTTTTTTTTAACCTGTCAAGAGTCTGACAATCATTCAAATGAAAACTGACATTCCACTTAGGATTAATGTAAAATAAGTGGCAATAATAGGGATTTTATTACCTAAAAGATAACATTTTTTTCCTCAAACATTTTTAAGTCCCTGTTTTTTTGAACATTATCAGGCATAAAAATCCTGCCGTTCATTGATATATAAACCCCTTTGGGTAAAGATTGAACAGCTGCAACAGCCGACCCCAGGTTGAAAACAGCATCGCTGGTTTCAAATCGTGCAGGCTCCATGGCACCGGTCAGAACAATGGTTTTATCCGATGCGGTTTTTAATGCCAGGGCTGTTTCCACCATGGTATCGGTCCCATGGGTAATAATGATTTTATCATTATGCTCTTGTTGAACTGCTTTTAGAATTATTGCGCGGTCTGTATCTGTCATATCCAGAGAATCTTTTTTAAACAGCGAACAGATCTGATATTCAAAATTGACTCGGGCATTTTTCAGCATGATCTCAATACAGGATTCTCCGATTTCATAGACACTTTTTGCATCGAAATAGACTTTGTCAATTGTGCCACCAACGGTATAAAAGCTTATTTTCATGGGTTGTTTTCCTCTATTTGTAATGAATCAAGAATGTGAATACAGACTGTATAAGAAAAGCCCCTGTATTTTAAAAAGTTTTGTACTTTGTTTTTAAAGGTATCCCGGTCAAATTCTTTCCACCGGGATAGTTTGGGATAAATGGCTTTGAATGCCAGATCCATATCATCAAATGTTGACAGGATCGGATCCATAACCCTAGGTTTGATTCCTTTTTTTTAAGTTCATACCCCAGGGCAAATATGGATTTGGGTTTTAATTTTATCCGGCTTTCGATAAACCATGTTGTAAATTGATGATCATCAAGGAATTTTTTTTCAATTAAATCATCAATGATCGTATTGATCATATCTTCATGAATATCTTTTTTTCTAAGATACTCTGTCATTTCAAAAATCGATCTGGGTTGATAGGATAAATAGCGGTAAGCCAAATTCAGGCTCTGGTTGAATATCTTTTCATTGTACAGCAAATGTTTCATAAATTATTCATCGCTATTTATTAATTTATCCCATAATCTAACCGGGGTTTTTAACACATCAGACATCATATTGATCAAACCGTTTCCGACAGCAGACGGATGAAGGGGGGTCACCTGGGGGTCTGATAGTTTTCCATTGGCTTTGACTGGAACTGAAACAAGCCGACCGTCCAAGAGGGTATTGACGATGGGAATATATTTGACGATCAAATCAATGGTTTTAAATGGTGCCACCAGGCAGGTCAGGTCCAGTTGATCGTTGACAGGATCGATCCAGCCGTGAAAAATCATTGTCATATCGGTTCCGTCTATTACCGCTTTTTTAAGATAGATCTTACTGTCTTTAATATCAGCATCAATTGTGATTAGTTTGTATGAAAATCCTTTTTGCTGAAGATCCGGAATATGACCTTTGAAAATATTGGATACGTTTAAAACAGACAGTATTCGAGACAAAAGCGTTAATTTATAAATTCTTCCATCGCTGGCGCTAAAGGCTAATTTACCTTCAATTGTATTTAAAAAATCTTTTTTGGCACTTGAAGAAGATAGATTCCCAGTTAAGGAATATTGCCCATCCATAAATTTTTCGTTGTCCATCAGACAGGTGAAAAGATCCTGAACATCATGGGTGGATTGAGCCTCAAAAGGCAGATTGAAAAAAAACAGATCGTCTTTGAAATTGATATAACCGCTGGTTTTCAGGTTGCATAAAAATGTCTGATTTAAACGGATATAGGAATGGTCTTTTGTTAAGGATATCCTGGCCATTGTATCTGTATAGGTTAATTTTTTGATTTTGATTTGATCTGCTTTTACCTGCAGGACATGGTTTGGCAAATATAGAGGATCAGAATTCAGGGAATCTGTAAAGGGGAGTAACGGATTCAGATCAATGTGTCTGATTTGAATATTTAATGCGTTTTCCTGGTCTGAATAGATCACAAGGGGTTGATTCTGGATAAATCCATGTATCTTTTTGGTTACATAACTATCAGGCTTGAACAGATTGTCAATGGTTTGGGTGTTTAACCGTCCTTTAAAATCAAACAAAGTGGTTTTTTGTTTGTAGATCGGTTTAATTTCTGCATTTGATGTTGATTTGTTTTTTAATTGAATTCGATTCAATCTGAGTTGATTTGGTGAGTTTCCAGCCAAATCAATTTGAACACTGGTGCTGTTATTAAACTCAAGGTCGCCATTTAAAATTGTTATGCCAGGTTTGTGACTAAATTCGGCATGACGGATATGAATGGGAAGTTTGATGCTATCTGTAAAATTCTGGCTTAAAATAGGCTCCATTGCAGGAAGACTTGCCAGAGACGCTTGAATATTATTTATTTTGGAATGCCCGTTGGACAGCTGATAATTGCAAGACAGATTTTTAATTTGTTCATGTTCGGTCTGGGTGGTTGCATTAATGTTTTGGCAATCCCCTATTATTTTATACGTCCATTGTTCAGGCTTTAAGACCGGTCCGGATAATGAAAGATTTGAAAAATTGAGTGTGCCGCTGGCTTTTTTTACAGGGAAAACAGCCTGCCTAAGTTTCTGATAAGACAACAGCCATGGCATCAGGTGTGAAAGATCAAGATGACCTGACCCGGACTCAATATTCATATTGAATGTATTATTGAGATCAATACGGGCATTGATATCGGCCAGGGAGCTGTTTTGAAAGGTTCCACTCAGGTTGCCAAGTGTCACCATATCTGAGTCATAGGTAAAATTAAGGGTGTTGATATCAATCTTGCCGGGGATGCGGGCATACAGACCTGTGGTTGAGAACGGCTTTGTTTTTACAAAAACTGTGGGATGATCCGATCCGGTATCCATCACCAGGCCCAGTGTGGCAAAAGCCCGACCGGAAATTTGATCGACCAGTGACAATTCCTGAGCCAGGCGGGTATCTGGCAATAAATCGATTAAGGTTTGAGGGATTTTTGAAAGATCCAGATCGAGCGCAAACTCACCTTTAAACGGATAATCTTTATAATTTAACAGATCAATTGAAAGAGCTCCTTTCTTAATATCAGATCCCTGAATAAGACCGGTTTTGGCTTGAATATCCAGCACCCCTTTGATCAAAGTCGTATCAGCGGTAATGTGTGAAACCATAAAATTTGTTTGGGGAATTTTTACCTGCCCATTTTTCACAGATCCGCTCAACTTTAGATGGTGTTCATTAAACAGGGTGTTCAAGCTGTTTCCGGCAAAGCTGACACGGATGAATGGGGCCAGTCCATCATGAAGAATATCAAAAAGAGAAAGAACCGTTTTGTTGTTTTTAAAAAGGGCCAAAGCCATCTGCCGGGCTTTCCCTACATGGATGTCTGATCCGTTAAATTCGATTTTGGATTCATGGGTATTTATATTGTTGCTAAACACGATGCCAAGGTTTGCTTTTGGAGAAATGACATCAAACGGCAGTATCGATACCAGCTGGTTATCATTTGAAAGTTCAACAATGGCTTGAATCGAATTTGAATCAAACAATAGTGTATCCTCAAGCCCAAAGATACGGACATTATTTAAATTGCATTTGCCTTCAATCATACCGGAACTTTTTAGTTTAAGGGTTGATTGTATGGTTTTAATTTGTAATTGGGATGCAGTTAAATGGTTTTGAATGCCTGAAAATGCAAGATCATGAACCGGAAATTTAAACTGATGGATGGTATATGTCAAATCGATGTCCTGGGTTTTTCGGGACAGGATTAAGGAACCATCCATTTTTTGAAAATAGGGCGACGCAAGGTTTTTAAAAACGATGTCAATAGAGGATTGATGGTTTGGTAAAAAAGAAAAAATCTGTTTACTTACTGATCCCATCTCAATCAAAGGCATTGAATAAACAAATGGCATTGATGTGTTGGTTTTGCTGAACAATGGTTTGATTTCAGGGTGTTCGATGATTACGGTTCCAACTTGGAACCGGCGGTGGATCAGTTGCGCAGGATCAATATTCAACCGCAGTTGTGTGATGGACAGGGTATACGACGGATTGATATTCGTATTGAAATCTTTGATTTCAATACTGGGTTGTGGAAAGGCAATAATTGAAAGTTTAGACGATTCAATTGAGGCCCCGGTTTTTTGAAAAATGGCAGTAGATATTTTCCTTTTAATAATCTGTGTGTTAATCAATTCATTGATTAACAGCGGAAAGGATACGATCAGAACCAGTAAAAGCGCAATTGCGTAAAAAAAAGTTCGTTTGCCTGCCATTTTTAAAATATTTTTCATTCAAGGGTTACGTCTTTACCATGAAAACCCAAATTCTCTGGAATAGGTAATCAAATCAGCCATAATCTCATAAGTCATATCCATTATAATTTTTTTGGTGTTTTTGATGGTTGCATCTTCCGGGGTCAGTTCATTTAAAACAGGTTTACCCACCGATTGAAGGTAATCGTTTTCTGTAGATAACTCCAATTGTTCATATTGTTTTTTTCTTGATTGCCGTTGCGCCAGATTTAATGAAATAGTGGTTTGATCATTGATGCTGGAAGCCATCTCAATGCGTTTTTTAAGGTAATTTAATTCTGGATTGTTTAGGGATCGTTTTTGATATGCCTCCTGAAGTTTAGTATAGAGCGGAGTTAACGGGCGATATGCTTTATAAAATGTTTTATTGATGGTATCCCATGGCAGTGCGCCGTCTAAAGAGCTTTCTCCGGTGTCCTCCATTTTATAAAACAAAGGATAATCGATATCGGGTAAAACACCTTTGTGCTGAGTACTTTCCCCGGAAACACGATAGAATTTTGCACTGGTCAGCTTAAGTCTTCCACCCCCCAGCGGTTGAAGATATTGAACCGTTCCTTTCCCAAAGCTGCGGGTGCCAACAACAACCCCTCTGTTATAATCTTTGATGGCCCCGGCAAAAATTTCTGAAGCAGATGCGCTCATTCGGTTGATCAAAACAATGAGCGGGCCGGAATACTCAATACTCGGATCAGGATCATATTTTCGTTCAATATCATATTTATCTCTTATCTGAACAATTGGGCCTGATGTAAGAAACAGACCGGTCAAAAGGTTGGCCTCATCCAGTGACCCCCCGCCATTGTCCCGCAAATCAACAATCAAGCCGTCTATTTTTTCTTTATTTAATTCAAACAACAGTTTTTTCACATCAGTGGTAACGCTTTTGTGATTGGCATCCCCTTGTTTGTTGGCATCAAAATCTTTATAAAAAGTGGGTATTTCAATGACACCGATTTTCAAGTTTTGATCATTGTGATCCAGGGTGATAATATCTTTTTTTGCGGATTGATCTTCTAATTTAACCTTGTCTCTTGTTATCTGGATTGTTTTTGTATCACTGCTTTTTTTTGCAGGGATGATTTTAAGGCGGACAATCGTATTTTTAGGGCCCCGGATTAATTTGACAACATTGTCAATCCGTTGTCCTATGGTATCGGTAATTTCACCATCCTCGCCCTGGCCGACACCAATGATCTTATCCCCGGGCATAAGCAGGTGGGATTTATCTGCAGGCCCTTTGGGAATGAGTCGAATCACTTTGGTGTATTCATATTCAGTTTGAAGAACAGCACCAATGCCCTCTAAGGACAGTTTCATATGGATATTAAAGTCTTCTGATGCTGTGGGGGGGAAAAACTGGGTATGGGGATCAAAGCTTGCGGTTACAGCGTTCATGAAAATTTGAAACGCATCATTTGCATTGGTTTGCAAAAGTCTTTGTTTGCGGTTGGTGTAGAGTTTTTCCAATTCCGTGGTAATGGCCTGATTGTCTTTGCCATCAAGAATCATGGTAATAATATGATTTTTTAAGTCTTTTTCCCAGGTTTCCTGGAGAGAAGGATAATCCGGTTGCCATTGTCTTAAGTCGTTTTCAATAACAAGGGAGTCTTCTTTGGTAAAATCAAACTGTGTTTCCCATAATTTTATAAAGGCCAGTATATAATCCAGGCGGTCAGCAGATCTTGAAAGATAAAAATTAAATATATTAAAAGCCGGTTTCAGGTTTCCCTGTTTAAGTTCGTCATCCATTCGGAATTTATATTGTTTTATGGCTGCAATGTCATGCATCGTGAACAGTTTTTTGCTGGGGTCCAGCTGTTTTAAATATCTGTCAAGAATAATGGATGACAGGGCATTATCCAGTTGTTTTTCAGAATAGTGATATTGTTCCAATGCCCTTACAATTCGAATGCATTGAAGGGATTGTTCATTCTCGGGAACAAGGGCGGTAATGTCATCTGCAAAGACTGTCAGGCCACTTGTTAAACATGCAGTAATAACAAGAAAACTTGAAATAAAAAGCAATGGCAAACGTGAAATTTTAATGCGTTTCATGGTCATGTCGATTATCCTCTGGTGTTTCAAAACTGATCCTTCCGATTTTACCTGATCGAAGCTCTCGAATCAATGCTTCGGATGCTTTTTGCAGATTAATAATTCCCCCTTTGTTCAAACATCCTCTTGCTGAACCGATTTTTTCGATTAAAGTCAATTCATCGGAAGGCAGTTCGTCAAGAAATGCGAAACGCTGCATGAGCTTTTCCGGGTAGCGTTTGAGCAAAAGACGGGCTGCAAAAATTCCAAGATCGGCGTAATTAAATGCCGTGTCGGATATGGCGCCACTGACTGCCAGAATCATGGCTTTTGTGGCTGGTTCAATAATCGGCCACAAAATACCGGGCGTATCATAAATGTCGATATTGTTTTTTAAACTGGTCCGTTGCTGTTGTCTGGTTATGGCTGGGACATTTCCGGTTTTTGCTATTTTTTTCCCGGCAAGGGTATTGAGTATGGTTGATTTGCCTGTGTTGGGGATGCCCACAACCAGGATTTTAATTTTTCTGGCACGGTTGCGCTGGATTTTATTGACACAATAGTTCAATACAGTATCGGTCTGTTTTTTATCGGTTCCGGTAATTGCAATGGCCGGATGATGTTGATGCGTTTCAAAATAGGTCAGCCAGGCAATGGTCTGTTCCGGGTCAGCCAGATCATGTTTGTTTAACACTTTTAAACGAAACTTATCCGCACTCAGTTTGTCCAGCAGCGGATTTGAACTTGCCAGAGGCAGCCTGGCATCCAGAATCTCTAAAATAACATCCACTCTGGAAATCGCATTGATCAGTAATTTTTTTGTTTCGAGCATATGGCCTGGAAACCATTGAATCATTATTTTTTACCTTTTTTGATGTCTATTGCCGAAAAAAATGATAAAAGATTGATCAAGATTCCGGTCTGTTGCCAATATCTCTAAAATTAGACTGAATTATGGCATATCATGGGCTTTTTTTCAAAGAGAATCGATACGTTGACTTTAAACCCTGATTTTGAGATGATTGATTAAACAAAAATTAACAGCTTATCGGATATTTTGTATGGTTTACTTGAAAGAACTTGGAAGACCACTGCATTTTTTTCATGCTTTGTTGCGGGCAGGCCAAGGTAAAATACCAGGGTGGCCCATGGCCGTTAACCGAAACACTTTCCTGTCAATTTTCTTATTATTTGCCTGCTTTTTTTTTCTGGTTTGTTCAAATGCAATTGCCCAGGAACCTTTGCCGTTTCAGGAGCAACCTTTCTTAGGGCCCTCGTTGATCCAGAGCATTCGATTTAAAGATCCCATATTTTATTGCGGGATTCAGATCCCGGTTGAAGATCAGCAGGTCAAAGAACAGCTGGAAAAAGAAATGTTGTTAGCCTTGTGGGATCGCCCTCAGATTATTTTATGGCTTAAACGGGCAGCCCGCTATTTCCCCCATGTGGAAAAAATATTAAAAACATATGATCTGCCATTGGATTTAAAATATGTCCTGTTGATTGAAAGTGCATTAAGACCCCATGCCAGTTCTTCCAGGGGAGCTGTCGGATATTGGCAGTTTTTAAAATCCACAGGAAAACAATACGGCCTCAGGATTGATTCTTATGTGGATGAGCGATTGAATATTTTTAAATCCACCCATGCAGCGTGCAGGTTTTTAAAAGATCTGAATGAGGAGTTCGGCTCTTATTTGCTGGCATTGTCAGCATACAATATGGGAGAATATGGATTGAAAAGTGAAATTGAAGCCCAGAAAAACAATGGGTTCTTTACGCTTTATCTGCCCCTTGAAACCCAGCGATATATTTTTAAAATTGTGGCAGCCAAAATGATTTTTGAAAATCAAAAGGCGTATGGCATTGAATTGATTCAATCTGACCTTTATCCGGAGTTTGTTTTTGACCAGGTTAATTTTGAATCTGATTTTAAACTCCCCCTTTTTTTGATTGCCCAGGCTGCAGAGGTTCCGTTTAAAACCATAAAAGATTATAACCCTGAACTGCGCGGGTATTTTTTAGACTCTGGTAAAAATACCATATTGATTCCCAAAGGGCATGCAAAGGAATTTGAAAAAAATTTTAATATGCATTATAAAAACTGGGAAAAAACCTATCGCAATAAAATCCATATTGTTCAAAGCGGAGAGAGTCTTATCGGGATCGCAACCCAATATCAGATGTCTGTTTCAGCTTTATTACACAAAAACGGGTTTTCAATACAAAAGGTGATTCATCCGGGGGACAGGCTGGTGGTTGAATAGAAGTGTTTAATCGTCAATGTCGTTTGAATACTCGATGTTAATAGAATAATCCATATTATTAGAATCGTCAGTATCATTAGAATTGTCTTTTTTTGGTTTTTGTTGTTTTTTTAAACAGGCCTTGTCTTCTCGTATAATTGCACACAATTTGGAATTGTGAAGTTCTTTGCAGGTCGCATGGTTATATAACGGGCATTCCGGGTATTGTTTAGACATTTTGGTTCCTTTTTCAGTTTTCTCCCCAATGACTGGCCTATACATATCTCAATTTAGGTAAGCTTTCAACCCATTTTACTTTTCTTGTTGGCCTGGAATATACAGGGAGGATCGGTAAAAACCGGAAATCAGCATATTCTGGAACACGGATTGAAGATCTTACTCAATCTGAATAAGGCCTGGTTTTATAAAAAACAACATCAACAATCAACCCTGAAAACAGAAGATAAAGTTTACCCCGGCATTGCATAAAATTTTCCATTGGAAGATGAAAGCATTTGTATTCAATAGCATAACGTATTTTTATATGAAAGAACTATTCAACCATCTGAATTCTTTCATGATTTATTGTGGACAGGCCAGGGTGAAATGCCAGGGCGGCCCATGGCCGTTATATGAAAGAAGGAGCCAAGCATCTGAATTCTTTCATGATTTGTTGGGCCCGGAAGGGCACGGCCGTTATTGGGTTAACGGCTTTTGTTTGATCCCTGAAGGAGGGGGTAATTCAATATTGATCTGGGGGGTCGGTTTGTTTTCCACAGAAGAGCTATCAGTGTTTTTAACGGGTGCTCCTGATTTAATCAGTTGGTCGATCTTTGTTTTGAGTTTTGCCGTATCTTCGATCAGTTTATTTTCCATTTGGGTTATTTCGTGAATATAGGCTGCTTTTTGCAATGCCAGTTCTTTTTTTAACTGATCAATTTGAGCGTTGAAGTTTTCTTTGGATAAATATTCCTGTTCCAGGTGTTTGTATTTTTTATCCAAAAGGGAGATATCTTTTCTGGCCACTCCAATTTGCTGTTCATAATCTGACAATTCCAGTAATCGGGCATCAAATTCTTCTTTGAACAAGGTGACTTCGTCTTTGAGCTGCTGGGCAGTTTTATCAAATTGATCCTGATTTTTTTTGATGTTTAAAAGGGTTTCTTTGTTTGTCTGCTCAATAAAAGCAACAGTGGTTTTATTTTGGTTGGTGTTGGCAGTGACTTGCTGTTTAAGTGTGGAAAATTGTGAGTCCATTGTTGTCTTATCGGCCTTGGCATTATTGAGTTTGGCAAGTTGGCCATCTAATGCCACGGTTTTTTCCTTTAAACCGGGCAATGTGTTTTCAATATCGAACCTGTTTTTTGCGATTTTGACATCCAGGGCATTCAGCTTTTCTTCAAATTGCCTGGAAATCTGATCCACCTGGCTTTGTTTTGTTTTATCAATATCAAACACCCGTTCTTTCATGTCAAGATAGGCAAAAACAAGGATTGCGCCAATCATAACAGGAATAATAATGGAAATAATAGTGACTTTATTAGACAGTTTGTCAATTTTAAGGGTATTGATTTCTTCACGAAAGCCAGATCCAGCCATCTGGTTTTCACCCCCCTCCAAATCTGGTTGATCTGTTAGAAGGTCTGCATCGTTTGGTCTGAAATCTTTTAAATTTATTGAATCCATTTGGCTCTCCTGCCGGGATTATATTATTCCCACTCTATGGTTCCGGGCGGTTTAGAGGTGATATCAAAAACAACCCGGTTGATATGGTCAACCTCATTGATGATTCTGTTTGAAATTTTCCCCAGAAGATCATGGGGCAGTTTTGCCCAGTCTGCTGTCATGGCGTCGTTGCTGGTGACTGCCCGGATGGCAATACAATTGGCAAAAGTTCGTTTGTCTCCCATGACACCCACGCTCTTGATGGGCAGCAGAACAGCAAAGGATTGCCAGAGTTTTCTATAAAGTCCGGCGGCTTTAATTTCTTCCAGAAGAAGGGAGTCGGCATTCCGTAAAATTTCAAGCCGGGATTGCGTTATTTCACCCATGATACGGATAGCAAGGCCAGGGCCGGGAAAGGGTTGACGCCAGATTAAGTCCTCACTGATTCCCAGTTCCAGCCCTAGTTTTCTGACCTCATCTTTGAACAGAAGCTGCAAAGGCTCAATTAATTTGAGTTTCATTTTTTCAGGAAGACCACCTACATTATGATGGGATTTAATAATGGAGGTTGGGCCGCCAAAAGCTGATTTGGATTCAATAATATCAGGATACAGGGTACCCTGACCAAGAAAGTCGGCGCCGTCTATTTTTTTTGCTTCTTCATCAAACACTTCTATGAAAAGGTTTCCGATGATTTTTCGTTTTCTTTCAGGGTCAGTCACCCCTTTTAAAGCAATTAAAAATTTTTCCTGCGCATCAATGAACTGGATATTCAGATCAAGATTGGATGCCAGATTTTTTTCCAGGGATTCTCGTTCATTTTTTCTTAACAACCCGTTATCGACAAAAATACAATATAGATTTTTTCCGATGGCCTTGTGAATCAGCGTTGCGGCAACAGATGAATCCACGCCACCGGATAATCCCATGATTACTTTTTTATCACCAACAGCTTCCTTGATCTGGGCAATGGCGCCATCACAAAAAGATTTCATTGACCAGTTCTGATCGCAATGACACACGTCGAATAAAAAATGACGGATCATTTTAGATCCGTTAACCGAATGTTCAACCTCGGGGTGTAGTTGCAACCCATAAAACTTTTTCTCATGGTTGGCAATGGCTGCGATAGCGGTATTATCCGTAGATGCGGTAACGATAAAATTTTCAGGCAGATCAATTGCAGAATCGCCATGACTCATCCAGCATTGGAAACCGCTTTCCATATCTTTGAATAAAGGAGAGTGTGTTTTAATATTCAGGTTGGCGTATCCATATTCGCGTTTGGCAGCTTTCTTAATTTTCCCGCCAAGGGCATGAACCATATAGTGCATGCCGTAACAGATACCAAGGACAGGGACTTTCAAATCAAACAAGGATTTGTCCATGCTGGGAGCATTTTCTTCATATATACTTGCAGGCCCCCCTGACAGGATAATCCCGGTGGGATTCAGTTCTTTGAGTTTTTCAATGGGTATATCCGCCGGCTCCACCTGGCAGTAGACATTATTTTCTCTGACCCTCCGAGCGATCAGCTGGTTGAATTGTGAACCGAAATCAATGATAATGATCATAAAAAGTTCCCTATTTTTTTAATTGTTATTGAACGTGTTATTTCCTATAAACCCGTTAAAAAAGCAAGTTGTTTTTATCTCAAGGTTGCCAATTTGGTCCGAATATGCTTAAAGATGGGAAATTAGATTTTTGATTGTTTATTAAAGGTAATTTTTTTAGGAGTATTCCATGTATCTGGCAAGCGATTTAAAAAAAGGATTAAAGTTTGAAATTGATGGCGACCCTTATGTAGTTGTAGATTTTGAATTTAAAAAACCAGGCAAGGGGCAGTCTCTTTATAAATGTAAATTAAAGAACATGATTACAGGCAACCTGTTTGAAAGAACCTATCGATCAGGAGATAAATTTGAAAAAGCGGATTTAGAAGAACAGGAGATGGAATATCTTTATTCAGATCAAGACAATTGTTTTTTTATGGACACTTCTTCTTATGAACAGCATGCAATGACCAAAGCGCAGTTGGGTGATGCCATGGATATGTTAAAAGACAACACGCTTTGTACCATTTTGCTGCACAATGGGTTGCCCATTGGGATTACCCTTCCTAATTTTATCAATTTGAGAGTGGTCCAATCCGAACCCTGGGCAAAAGGAGATACTGCCACCGGCAGCACAAAGCCAGCTGTTCTGGAAACCGGCCTGGAAGTTCAGGTCCCTCCGTTTGTTGACCAGGGACAGATGATTAAAGTTGATACCCGTACCCGGGAATATGTTGAAAGGGTCAATGAGTAATACCAAAACAAATATGATTGATTCTCCCATTCAAAAGGTTTTAATTGTTGATGATGAGAAAAATTTTCGATCAGTGCTCTTTTTGGCTCTTGTCAAATCAGGGTTTATCTGTGAACAGGCAGAGAGTGCCATATCCGCACTTAAATTGATAAGAACGCAACCTTTTGATCTGATCGTATCGGATATTGTCATGCCGGGAATGGATGGGATAGAGCTGTTAAACAAAGTTAAAGCCGAGTACCCTGATATGGATTTTATTATCATGACCGGATATGCGTCTAAATATTCTTATGTGGATATCATGAATGCCGGCGCATCCGATTATATGTCCAAGCCGTTTGATATCATGTCATTGCTTGCCAGAATCAGCCGGATTTCAAGAGAGAAAAAACATTTGCTCAATTTGAGAAAATCCAATCAGGAACTTTGTATGGCCATTGATCGTTCCAACAGGCTGGCCATGGAAGCCAAAGAAGCGTCCAAGGCCAAAACGTTTTTTCTGGCCAGTATGAGTCATGAGATTCGGACACCTTTGAACGGCATTGTCGGGTATACGGATATGCTCATGGATACCAAGCTGGACGAAGAGCAAAGATCATTTTTAAACAATGCTAAATTTTCCTGCGAGACCTTGTTGTCGGTTGTGAATGATATTCTGGACTTTTCAAAGGTTGAAGCAGGCAAACTCAATCTTGAATCAATTCGTTTTGATCCTGAGGTTTTGTGTTTTGATACCATTGATGTTGTCCGCACCAAAGTTGATGAATCCAAAGTCGAACTGATCTGTTCTGTGGCTGATTCTGTCCCGGGGCAACTTCTGGGAGATCCGCATCGATTCAGGCAGGTCTTGTTAAATCTTTTGAGTAATGCAGTAAAATTTACCCATGAAGGATTTATAAAGTTGTTTATTGATGCAAAACCGGTTGATTCAACCTTTACCCAGCTTGTCATCAGTGTCTGCGACACGGGTATCGGCATTGCGGCGGATAAGCTTAAAACCATCTTTGAACCGTTTATTCAATCTGAAGATGATATCTTTAACCGATATGGGGGAACAGGGCTTGGTCTTGCCATCAGCAAAAACATTGCCCTTAAAATGGGGGGG
>JBDRPM010000024.1:0-15079 GCA_043827005.1 Pseudomonadota bacterium
AACATAGGAATCAGTAAAACACAACGAGTAATTCTGTTTTGAGTAAAAATTTCGAACTGATTTTAAACTCTATGGCCCTGCAAAACAAAGCGCTTGTTCTTTCCGGTCAGGCACTATCTATGACACGGCAGGGGTAAACGGGCAAGCATCTGCAGATCTTTTCCATATCGATAATTTTAATTTTACTGAATATGACCCAGGTACAGGACCTGGACCAGGGCCCATCCCAGAACCTGCCACCATGGTTCTCTTTGGACTGGGCCTGATGGGCTTGGCTGCCATCAGCAGAAAAAAGGATATGTAATAACTTTTTTACCTGTTTTCTTTTTTTGAATTTGGATAGGTTTTCTTTTCAGCGCTGTATCCTCTTTATCTGACTTTACAAAGAGGATACAGCCGATTTGTGGATCAGATACGGTGTCAGAATTTTTAACCCTGTATATGAGAACAGATAAAACATATTCATAAATCATAAACAAGGAGGTGATGCTGCAATAATCTGGATACAAAAAAAAATTGATAACGGGGAAACTTGTCAATTTTTTGTATTTGGTTTTTATATCTGGTTTTTATATCTGGTTTTTATATTAAGTTGCTGAATCTAAATATTGATCTTTTGATCTTTACAATACCAAAGTAAGGGGAATCCATTATGAAAACAAATAGATTTTTGTTAAAAACATTTTTTCTCTGGTGCTTTCTGGTATTGATCGGTTTTGCCGGTTATGCCAGTGCAGCTGTTACAGTCTGGGTGCAACCCAGTGGCCCTGATATCCAGAGCGCTTACACACTTGTCGGTGAAGCCAGAACCTATTTTGGCCGAACAGAAGGGGGTGCCGGCACCTATGAGGCCATGTGGCAATTCAGCGACGGAACGGTTACCGCCTGGGCAGGCATTGGGGATCCAAACGATATTGCCATTGTTCACACCTTTGCCTCATCAGGCCTGAACTGGGCCCGCCTGTCCGTAAGAGATGCGGCCAATCCAACCGATCTGAATCATGCCACTGTCCAGGTCCAGACATTGGCCACAGACAGTACCAACCGCCAGAAAAATTCCGCCATTGACCGGGGCTTGAGAAAACACTACCTGGACCAGGTTCGCACAGCAGAAGGCAGCTATTGGGGATCAAACAGAGTCGGGGAGACCAGCATGGCCATGATCGCCTTTGAAAATCATGGTCACAACCTGGAAGCACCTGCGTCAGACATTTATCTAAAAACCGTCCGGGAAGGTATCCGATACATTATGAACCGGGCCGAAATCGTGGATCTTTCTGTTCAAGCCTGCATTGGTGATCCTGAAGGTGTTCCCGGTGATCCAGCGTATGATGATCTTGATACTGACAATGACGGCATAGGAATTACGTTTTACTGGGGCCAGGAAGGATATGAATCCCCCCTTGCCATGCTGGCCATTGTCAACTCCTGCAAACTGGCCACAGCCCAGACCCTGTTGGCCACCGAAGGCCCGCTTTCAGGCATGTCATTTTTTGATATCATGGTTGATGCCAAAGATTTTCTTGCCTATGCCCAGACCGATTTTGAAGGTACTGGCAATGAGGGTGGCGAAGGAGAGGACTCTTGTGCACCGACCAATACAGAATGGGCCTATGGAAGCACCAGTGATCCTGATCTGCTGACAACAAAATTTTTCCAGCCATGGCGAAGCTGGACTGGCTGGAACCCGCCAGGCACTGTTGGTGCTCCGGCTGTTGTCCATCTGATTGCAGAAGACCGCTATTTTGATATCACCTTTAATTTCTGGCAGTCCGGTGGTGATCCCACCGCAGGCACTACAGGTGGTTTTGCATACACCAGAGCCACGGGTGACACCTACGTTGAACCAGAAGGGGCTGGCGGTCCGAAAATATGGACCGGTTCGACAATATCCTTTACCAAACCAGATGGCGCAGACTGGACTGATCCTGCCAATCAGGACACCATTGTTCCGGGTACCACCATTACCCGCCAGGATGACCAGGGAATCTTTAATATCAATATTAATGAAGGGTATAACGCAACCAGTCCTGAAAATACAGAATGGGCCAGCGGCACCACTGCTGACGAAGACCTTTTGACCAAAACTTATGCAAACTGGAACACCTGGGCACGAAGCATCGGCCAGACTCCAGACATAGTCAATGTACCAGCGGTTGTCCATCTCATTGCCGAGGATATCTATCTTGATATCATGTTCACCGCCTGGACATCCGGGGGCAACACAACATATGGCGGTGGTGGTTTCACCTACACAAGAACCACCATCAATCCGTCTTCTCCTGACGAACAGATTTTTACCGGCCCGTCCATAACGTTTAACAAGCCCAATTTTTCCGACTGGACTGATCCTGCCAACCAGGATACCATTGTTCCAGGCACCACCATCACCCGCCAGGATAACCAGGGCATCTTTAATATTGATGCCTCACCTGACTTTGATTCCAACCCATGCGGCCTGCAGGAGCCACTTGAATGCATAATGGCTGGCTGGCGATATGACAGGAACGATTCATCCATTGATAATTCAGTGGCCCAGTGGCCCACACTGGCCCTTGAAGAGGCAAAAACACGCTGGAATATTAATGTGAATCCCCAGGTGGTTGAATTGTTCAAAGGCTGGCTATCATATTCCCAGGATGGGAGCGGTGGTTTTGGGTACTCATCACCCGGAGACTGGGTTAATTTTCCAAAAACCGGGGCAGGCCTTGCCATGCTCAAATGGGCAGGGTTTACATCTGCAGATGTCAATGTTCAAGCCGCCCTGGCATATTTAGACACAAACTGGGCAAACACCTGCTATGATGGCAACCTGGGCAGTTTTTACGGCATGTATGCCTTTTACAAAGGCATGAAATTTCTCGGATTAACCACCACACCCGCCGGCACTGCATGGGAAGATGTTTACACCAGCTACCTGATTAGCAACCAGAACCCTGACGGATCATGGAATTCCTGCGACGGTTGGATTCCTGACCCCATGAACACGGGTACTGCCCTGGCCATGCTGGCACCTGCGGTTGCGGGTCTTCCCCCTGTAGCAGAAGCAGGCGGCCCTTACGGCCCGGTCAATGCAAACCAGGTGGTATACCTGGATGGCTCTGGATCATTTCATCAGGATGGAACCAAAAACCTGATCAGTTATGACTGGGATTTTGATGTATCAGACGGTCTCTGGTGGGACAGCGCAGCCTTCCCGGCTCCTGGCCAGGGCGCAGTGGGGATTATAACCCAGGTTTCTTACCCTGACACCGGTTCAGATGCAACCTATACAGCAACACTGAGGATAACCGACGACAGCACCCCTGCCATGATTGATACAGACACTGCAACCATTACCGTCACCAGTGGAAATGTAGCACCTGATGCGGTGACCAATGGCCCATGGGCCGGCATACCTGGAGTACCCATTATTTTTGATGGTACTGGATCAACCGATCCGAATTCCTGCACTACGTCAGGTGATCCGTCCTGCCTCGCAGATTCCATTGTATCCTATGAATGGGATCTGGATGGTGACGGTCTTTACAATGAAACAAATGGTGAGGATGGAATGCCTGTCACCCCGAATGACTGGTCTATTGTGACAAAAACATACTCAACGCCGACATCCGGACTTGCCGCCCTCAGGGTCACAGACTCTTATGGGCTGCAGGATTCAGCAGTCAACCAGATCCTGTCCATTGCCGTTGCATATGCGACCAGGTACAATTATTGTTTGGTTCAACGGACTGGCCGTTTTACCTACAATGACTTTTTAACGGTTGAATTTACAAATATTGGAAATCAGGTAGCACAAAATCTGGTGGTTACCCTAACCAGCGTGCCAACCGACAGGACCATCGTAAGCGGTGTTTCTTCACTTGGTGACCTGGCACCGGGTTCAAGTGCATTCACAGCGTGCGATCCGAATGTTCCTGCAGCTGATATCCAACTGACCCGAAATGTCAGAATCAACCCCACTGGAACCTGGAGCTGGCAGGCTGAATTCGATTTTAACGGACAGCATTATATTATTCCGAATATGCCACCCTTGGCCCCTTAACCCAAACATTTAAATTTCAGACATCAAGCACAGGCCGCTGGAAAATTATCCAGCGGCCTGTTTTCTTTTTGAGAGCCTGAATTCTCCATTTTTTTTGAGTTTTTTCATTTTCATGGTGTCAAAGGTTAATAGAAGCACAAAATTTATTGTCATCAATGCTTGATTAATACTAAGATAGGGGAGACAAACATGAAAAAGACTATTGCAACCATAACCGCTGTTTTTATTGCCATTGTATTTTCATCCGTGCCAGCCCATGCTGACAGAAAAACCATGGAAGGATTTCTTCTGGGAACCGGCGTGGCAATTCTGGGCACGGCAATTATCCAGGGGATGAATAAAGATAGTAATACACCTCAACATCAGAGTTCTTATTCCCACGATAGAAAAAACAACCATGCCGATTTTGAATACCGGGGCAAACGCAGAACGCCTGCAAGATATTATAGCCGTGGCCCGGTCGGGCATTGGGAAATTGAACGGATATGGATCGAACCTGTGTATGAAACCAAATGGAATCCAGGCCACTATAACCAGCATGGGGAATGGGTAAATGGCCGGCATGAACAATTTGAGATTTTCAAAGGATACTGGCAAGAGGAAAAAAGGTGGGTACGGCACTAAATCAGGCAAAGGATAATAGTAAATCTTCATTGTGAAAAATCACAGTAACCAGGACATAACAGGAAGACCGGATCTACTTGAACCCGATTTGATTCAAAGACTGCAAAACAGGCAGGAGTGGGCGTTTAATACCCTGGTGAACCAGTATCAGACCCGGCTTTTGAAAATCGCCTACTCAATCACGCTGGATCAAGAAGAGAGCCTGGAGGTTGTGCAGGATGTCTTTGTCAGTGTATATCACAACATTGCAACCTTCAGGCAGGATTCAAGCCTTTTCACCTGGCTTCGAAAAATTACCGTCAACCACAGCCTGAACTGGAAACGAAAATGGAAACGGCGATTTAAATGGAAACATCATTCCATAGAATCAGAAAATGAAGTTGATTTATCAGAAAAAAATTCAAAGAGTCCTGATCCTGAAATGCTGATCCAGGAAAAACAGATGGAAACAAACTTGATGAATGCGGTTAAAACCCTGCCTGAAAAGATCAGGCTGGTGTTTGTACTCAGCACATTTGAAGGGCTTTCTTATGAAGAAATTGGAGACATGCTCCATATCAAAAAAGGAACCGTCAGTTCCCGGCTTCATTCAGCCAGGACCCTTTTAAAGGATACGTTAAACACCTTGACATAAGAGGAATACGATCATGAAAAAAAACTGCACACAATATACATCCGAGCAGATCAGCCAATTTATTGACAAAGCGCTGCCTGACACTCTTTTCATGACCATTGACGCGCATCAAAAAAATTGTACAGACTGCCGTGATCTGATTAAAAAATACCAGGCCATGTCTGACTTGTTTTCTTCCCATGCGGATCATCAGGTTGATAAAATTGATACGCACCGGTTAAAAAAAAATCTGGAACCTGTCTTTGGTCAAAGTCATGAAAAATATCCAGGATTATCCGGAAAATTGTTTGGTAAAAATATTTACTTGAAACTTGCATCTATTGTTGCCATAGTGGTGATCAGCATGGTTGTGTTTCAAGGGCGATTATCAGAACCAACAGGACCGAGTGCGATTGTAAAATCAATTAATACAGATTTTTCATCTGTGATGATTATTGAAACCCAGCAGCACCACCATACCATTATCTGGTTTTCTGAGACATGATAAGCCATGGATTTATTCAAGCTGATAGAACAAAGGGATTATTAAATCTGATAAAAAAGAGGGATTATGATCAGAATTTTTAAAATAACGCTTTTGCTCATTGTGACAATCTGTTTGTTTGTTTCTCCGGCAATGGCCAAAGGCAAAATCAGCACAAAAGTAACAGTCATTCATGCATCAACCGGCACCAACCAGATTGATTCCGGACTGTCAGCTATTGTTGCTGAGCTTAAGTCTGTATTCAAATACACATCTTACACACTTATCACATCCCAAAATATGAATCTTGACGTCAAGCAGCAGGGCCAGATCACTCTGCCGGAAGGCAGAACCCTTTGGATAACCCCCATGCAGATGGATAACCAGAGAATACCCGTTCAGATCAATATTTTAAAAAACAACCAGTCTATTTTCCAGACCCAGATCCTTTTAAAAAACAATTCCAGTGTCACCATTGGTGGGCCTCAATATAAAAACGGTGTTCTATTGTTCAATATCAGCGGGGTTGCCCGCTAAGGGCCCACTCAAAAATAAATTTACATTTTGAAAGCCGATTCATCCTGTCCTGCTACGTTGTGTAAATTCGGCATATTCCCGATATGCCTGCATTTCCACGCCTTGCAGGTCAGGCGACTCGGCCCCCAAAATTGGTAATTTATTTTTGAATGGACCCTAAATTCTTTTCCTCAATCAATCGAGATGCCTCTTTATTGGAACCTAACAAAATGGAAAGCCATTGCGTTGCCTGATTCCCGCTTAGAGCAATCTTTACGGCCATGGTCAAGGGGACAGACAGCAGCATGCCCACGGGTCCCAGCACCCACCCCCAGAACGCCAGAGACAAGAAGACCACAAGCGCTGAAAGTCCGGTCCCCTGCCCCATCACTTTGGGCTCAATCACAGAGCCGATCAGGGTATTGACAATCAAAAAGCCCAATGCTGCAACCCCGGAAGCCACCGGACCCAACTGGATCAAAGCCAGAAGAACGGCAGGGACTGCAGCAATAATAGACCCGATGTTGGGTATATAATTCAATAAAAAAGCAAAGACCCCCCACATGACCGGGTAATCCACACCCTGAACTGCCAGCCAGATTGTGATAATGATTCCGGTTCCAAGGCTGGTCAATGTTTTAATGCCCAGGTATTGATTCACGCCAGATGTAATCTGTGAATAATTTTCAAGATTTGAGGTATGATCATTTAAAATAAGCCGTAGTTTATTAGGAAACCCGGATGCTTCAGACAAAATAAAGATAAAGGTTAAAAACACAAAAAACGTGTTGGTCAGCATCCCGCCAAGTCCGTTCAGGGTGTTGGCAATGAGGCCTAAAATCCGGCTGGGATTTAACAATTCCGCAAGCTTATTGGTTTCAAGTTCTATACCATATCGGGACAGAATCTGTAAGGCCTCAACGGTGAGCGTTTTTAACCGCTCCTGATACAATGACAGATTCTGTGAAAAATCAGAGATAGACGATGAGACAAGTGTCACCAACGCCATTTGAACCGCAACCACACCCAGCAAGATAATCAGGATCCCAAACATGCTCGGAATTTTTCGTTTTTGCATCCAGAACAGCGGCGGAGCGCAGATAATGGCCAGGAATGCGGCCAGCAAAAAAGGAACAACCAGAACGGCTGCAGCTTTCATTCCGGCAACCACAATGACAAATGCTGCAAATTGAATCAGAGAATAATGACGAGAAGATATTGTTTCCATAGGGGGCCCTTTTGTTATCAAGTTGAGTTAATCTGTTGTATGCAACCTGAATTGGAATGTCAAGCCCATGAAAATCACTGGAATTTAAAAAATCCGCTTGCAATTATTCCTTCCTAGTTTAAAATTAAAGCTGTGTTCAGGGCTCTTCTCAACTGCAACCTAAAAATTGAAGCGAAGTTATATGCCGATTCCAAATTCACTGCTTGAACGATTAAAACAAAATGAAATAGTTGCCAGACGGTTTCATGAAATCGAAATCAGTATTTTAACCATTCTAAACTTCCAGGATTTTATTGAAAAACTATTATCAGAAATCAGCACCAAATTTTCCATTCCCTATACATGGCTGTCCATCATAGAAGAAAGCAATATCTCACAATACCTTCACAGTATTCAAAATTCAGCATTATTGAGCACATCCACAGCCTTTTTATCCAAAAACAGTTTTCTGGATATTACGCAGAACCGGTTAAAACCATTACTGGCCAACAAAGACTTAAAGCGATTTAATGCGATTATTCCGGAAGCCTCACACTATAATATCGGGTCCATTGCCATTGCACCCATCACCCTGGACGGTGAAATTGTGGGCAGCATTAACCAGGCTGATACAGATGAGTTTCGATTTGAACCCGGCATTGACACCACTTTGCTTGAGCAACTGGCCCTGAAAGTATCCTTGTGCCTGTCAAACGTAACTGCACATGAACGATTAAAATTTTTGGCATTCCATGACCCTTTGACCGGACTTTTAAACCGGGGTGTTATGGAAAAAATTCTTGAACGGGAATTTGGACGATCCAAACGATACCACATTGATCTAACCGCTATTTTTCTTGACCTGGATGACTTTAAAGCCATTAATGACACCTTTGGTCACGATAATGGTGATATAGCCCTGTGCCATACAGCAAATTGCCTGAATCGCCTGAAACGAGACTCTGATATTGTGGCCCGCTTTGCAGGAGATGAATTTGTTGTGATTTTGCCGTCTACCAATAAAGCCCAGGCTGAAAGCTATATTCAACGAGTTCAGCAGGAACTTGCAAACACACCATTGTTCGCAAACGACAAAAGTTTTCATGTTAAACTCAGCTATGGGGTTTCCTCGATCTTTGAAAACGAGATAACCTCTTCAGCCATTCTGTTAAAAGCCGCAGACAAAAGACTATATCAGGCGAAAAAAAACAAATAGTTTTTATAACCCCCAATATCGCCATACGCAAAAAGCCCTGGCTGATTTACCAGCCAGGGCTTTTATTGATCCATTCAGCTTAAATGTTCGATCAGTCTAAAACCAGTTCGATCTGAACCATAGAGGCAACATCCCCTTTTCTGGGTCCCAATCTGGTAATCCGGGTGTATCCACCCTGTCTGGAATTGAATTTATCTGCTACCTGTTCAAACAATGCATGAACGATATCTTTTTCCTGAATAACGGCAAGCGCCTGTCTTCTGGCATGCAGATCCCCTCTTTTGGCAAGGGTCACCATTTTATCAGCAATTGATCTTAACCCTTTGGCTTTGGCCTCGGTGGTTTTAATTTTATCGTGTTTGAACAGAGAAGTGACCATGTTTCTAAACATCGCCTTTCTGTGGCTTGAAGTTCTGTTTAATTTTAATACTGATATTCTATGTTTCATGGAATACTATTCTCCTTCCTGATTGTTCTCATCTTCTGGTGGTTCAAAGCCTTCAAGATCCATACCCAGTGAAAGGTCCATGGAAGTCAACACTTCTTTAATCTCATTTAAGGATTTTCTACCGAAATTCTTTGTTTTCAGCATTTCTGAATCTGTTTTTTGAACCAATTGATAGATCGTATGGATCCTGGCATTTTTCAGGCAGTTGGAACTTCTGACAGACAGTTCAAGTTCATCCACTGACCGGTAAACATTCTCGTTAAATTTTTTATCTGCATCATCGCTCGAATCTTCAATATGATCAGGTTCCATGTCCTCATCAAAATTGATAAATGGATTCATCTGTTCCTTGAGTATCTTGGCAGCATATGCCACAGCACTGTCAGGGGTAACCGATCCATCGGTCCAGACTTCAAGTGTCAATTTATCATAATCTGTTTTATGTCCGATTCTGGATGTTCCCACAACATATTTAACCCGCTTAATGGGTGAAAAAACACTGTCTATGGGGATGGTGCCAATGGGGGCATCATCATCTTTATTGGCAGAAGCCAGCGCATATCCTTTGCCGGTCTTGACAACCATGGTCATATTCAACACACCGTTTTCGGAAACCGAGGCAATATGCTGTTCAGGGTTGAGTACTTCAACCCTGCCGTCCGGGCTGACAATATCAGCCCCTGTAACTTCTGTTTCACCTTTTACACTCAGTGTAATAATCTTGTCTTCTATATCATCAACACCAAGCTTTAACTCTTTGAGGTTCAAAATGATCTCTGAAACATCTTCTCTAACATCAGATATCACGCTGTATTCATGAAGTGTATCATCAAATTTTACAGACACAATTGCTGCGCCATAAATAGATGAAAGAATAATACGGCGAAGAGAGTTCCCGATAGTGATACCGTATCCTCTTTCAAGTGGTTCACAAACAAATTTACCATATGTTGAAGTCGTTGTAACATCAAGCTTTTCCGGCTTGATCATCTCTCGCCAGTTCACATATGCAAGTTTTTCAGATGACATTGATATCTCCTGAATCATTTAAATAACAAACCCTGTCAAAAGGTTTGTTTATTTTGAATAAAGCTCTACGATTAATTGTTCCTGGATCGGAAGCGTAATGTCTTCCCGTACCGGAACACCCACAACTTCGCCTTTAAACTCATCTTTTTTGATCTCAATCCACTGGGGAAGGCCACGTCTGACAATAGCATCCAGAGAATCGGTTATCGCTTGAATCGTACGGCTTTTCTCACGAAGAACGATCACATCACCCTTTTTTACCTGATAAGACGGAATATTTACTTTTTTCCCGTTCACGGTAAAATGATTATGTCTGACAAAGTGACGGCCCTGATTTCTGGAATTAACAAATCCCATTCTGAAAACAGTATTATCAAGACGTGTTTCCAAAAGGCCCAACAGATTGGTGCCTGTGATTCCTTTTGTACGATCAGCTCTTCCAAAAGTAATTCTGAATTGTTTTTCACTGATGCCATAAAGTCTTCTGACTTTT
Source organism: Pseudomonadota bacterium (assembly GCA_043827005.1). GTDB lineage: Bacteria > Desulfobacterota > Desulfobacteria > Desulfobacterales > Desulfobacteraceae > Desulfobacula. The sequence continues at coordinate 10,676 of JBDRPM010000024.1, forward strand.
TGTTTTTCTCTCAGCTGTACGCCATAATCAGATAACTTGCTTCTTCTTTGTCCATGCTGTCCCGGGGGATATCCTCTTCTATCATAACTGCATTTATCTGAAAAGCATCGGTCACCTTTCAAAAAAAGCTTCATATTTTCGCGTCTGCATTGTCGGCAAACAGAACCTCTATAACGTGACAATGTTATTCTCCTTTATCAAACGAGTAGTGTTTATACTCTTCTTCTTTTTGGTGGTCGGCACCCATTATGAGGAGCCGGTGTCACATCCTTGATCATGGACACATTAAATCCAATTGCGTGCAATGCTCTTAAGGCAGATTCCCGACCAGGTCCTGGACCTTTTACGAAAACCCCGACATTTTTCATACCCTGTTCCATTGCTTTAGCGCCTGCATCTTCTGCGACCAGTTTGGCTGCAAACGGAGTACTTTTTCTGGAACCTTTAAATCCTTGTTTACCTGCACTGGACCATGCAATGGTATTTCCATTCTCATCGGCAATCGTAACAATTGTATTGTTAAAAGTGGATTGAATATGCACAATACCTGTGGAAATATTCTTTCGTACCCGTTTTTTAGCTACAACTTTTTTTGACTTTTTTGCCATAATTAATAATACCTTTTTATATTATCCTACTTTTTCTTTTTAACCGCAGTCCGTTTGGGACCTTTTCTGGTTCTGGCATTCGTGCTGGTTCTCTGACCACGACAGGGAAGCCCTTTGCGATGCCGTAAACCCCGGTAACAGCCAAGATCCATCAGTCTTTTAATGTTCATGGAAACTTCGCTTCTAAGCTCACCTTCCACTTTGTATTCAGCATCAATGACTTTTCTGATCTCATTGACCTGTTCTTCCGTAAGATCGTTTGCTTTTGTAGTAGGATTTATACCTGTTTTTTCAAGTATAAGTTTTGATCGGCTTGGGCCTATCCCATAAATGTAGGTTAAAGCGATCCATGCATGCTTATCTCGTGGTAAATCTACTCCCGCTAATCGTGCCAAATTTCTTCCCCCTATCCCTGCCGCTGTTTATGACGTTTATTGATACAGATAACCCTAACAACACCCCGTCTTTTGATTACCTTGCAATCTCTACAGATTTTTTTTACAGATGCTCTAACTTTCATCCATTAACTCCTAATCTTGAATATTTGTCTAACTTAAAATCTATTCTTATTTGTATCTATACGTGATTCTGCCCCTGCTCAAATCATAAGGTGAAATTTCAACCGTTACCTTATCACCTGGCAGAATCTTAATAAAATGCATTCTCATTTTTCCTGAAATATGAGCAAGCAATACATGCTTGTTCTCAAGTTCAACTCTGAACATGGCATTGGGCAGCGTTTCAAGTACTTTCCCGTCAACTTTGATGGGTTCTTCTTTTGCCATAGTCTTAGTAATCTCCTTATCTTCGTCAGTGTTAAAATCAGGATCTGCCTTTAATTCGTTTAGCGCCGCCACGTCCTAAAAAGCCTTCATAATTACCTGAAATCAAGTGTGACTCGATTTGAGAAATTGTATCAATGGATACCCCCACCACAATCAACAAAGCGGTTCCACCAAAATAGAACGGTATATTAAATTTACTCATTAAAAAGGTCGGCAGCACACAGACAGCAGAGACGTAGAGCGCTCCACCCACCGTGATTCGAGTCAGGACCTTATCAATGTATTCGCTGGTTCGTTTGCCAGGTCTGATGCCTGGAATATATCCGCCGTTTCTTTTCATATTATCAGCCACATCATCCGGATTAAACTGGACAGCTGTATAAAAGAAACAAAAGAAGACAATAAAGCTCACATACAGCAGGTAATACCAGATCGTTCCCGGACTGAACATGGACGCAATGGTTTTCATCATTGAAAAATCCATGAACTGCGCCAATGTTGTGGGAAACATGATGATCGAAGATGCAAATATCGGAGGAATAACGCCGGCGGTATTGATCTTCAATGGCAGGTGAGAGGTTTGTCCGCCATACATTTTTCGTCCCACTACCCGCTTGGCATAATGAACCGGAATACGACGCTGAGCCATTTCCATGTAAATAATCGCCGCTACAACTGAAACCATGAGAACTATAAGAATGATCATCACAAAGATACTCATCTCTCCTGTGGTCATCAATCGAATCGTATTCCCGACTGCCTGCGGCATTCTGGCAACGATACCTGCAAAAATAATCAATGAAATGCCGTTTCCGATTCCTCTTTCTGTGATCTGCTCACCCAACCACATGATAAACGCTGTACCCGCAGTAAGGGTGATAATCGTTACCAGTCTGAACCCCCAGCCGGCATAAGGCACAATTGCAATGCCTGCGGGTGAACTCATGGATTCAAGACCGACACTGATACCAAACCCCTGGATAATACTCAATACCACCGTTCCATAGCGGGTGTACTGGGTTTTCTTTTTCCGACCGGCATCCCCTTCTTTTTTAAGTTGTGCCAGATGCGGAACAACGACCGTCATCAATTCTAGAATAATAGAGGCACTGATGTAGGGCATAATTCCCAAAGCAAAGATGGAAAGACGCTCCAGTGCACCACCTGAAAACATATTAAACATTGAAAACAACGTACCTTCTGCTGAAGCAAAAAAAGAGGCTAAGGCCGCGCCATTGACCCCGGGTGTGGGGACATGAATACCGACACGGTAAACAAAAAGGAATGCCAGTGTGATGAAAATCTTTCTTTTAAGCTCAGGTATTTTCAACAGATTCTGGTAGCTGTTCTGGATCATTTATAATATCCTTCAGATCACTTTAATTAATTATTGTTTCTTTGCTCTGTGCCAGACGGTTCGATTTTGAATTTCGATACTTCCACCGGCAGATTCGATTTTTTCTTGTGCGATTTTGGAAACCTGAATGTTTTTCAAAGAAAATTTCTTTGTGGTTTCACCATTTCCAAGAAGTTTAGCACCATCCACATTGCCTTTAACCAATCCGACTTCCCTTAATGCAGCCATGTCAATGATGGCACCATCCTCAAACCGATCCAGATCTTGAACATTCAAAATTGCATTATCAGTTTTAAAGATATTGTTAAAACCTCTTTTTGGAAGTCTCCTGTATAAAGGCATCTGACCGCCTTCAAACCCTGGACGGACACTTCCGCCAGACCTGGCCTTAAGACCTTTATGACCGCGTCCACTTGTCTTTCCCATACCAGAACCCGGCCCTCTGCCCACTCTTTTTCTTTTTTTCCGGGCACCTTTTTCAGGTGTTAAATCTTGAAGTTGCATATTACACCTCCTCCACTTTTACCAAGTGGCAGATTTTTTTAACCTGTCCCAGAATCACAGAATCTGCATTATGTTCAACCGTGTGGTGCATTCTTTTAATGCCCAGTGAACGAATAATACGACCTTGTTTTGCCGGACGACCTATTGTGCTTTTTATCTGTGTGATTTTGATTCTATTAGTCATTTCTAACCTTCCTAAATATCTTCAGGTCTAAGACCACGACGTCTTGCCACATCTTCTTTGGAACACAGTGACTGAAGTCCTGCCATTGTTGCTCTAACAATGTTCTGTGTATTATGTGTTCCAATACATTTTGTCAGAATATCGGTAACGCCGACAGCCTCAAGGACCGCCCGGATTCCACCACCGGCGATCAAACCGGTACCAGGGGAAGCAGGTTTTAGCAACACCCTTCCTGCACCGGCTTTGCCAACGACTTCAAAAGGAACTGTTCCATTGAGCAGGGAAATTTTAACCATGCTTCTTTTGGCTTTTTCCATGCCTTTTTTTATGGCTTCGGGAACCTCTTTTGCTTTTCCCAGGCCAAACCCGACGCTTCCTTCACCGTCACCCACAACAACCAGCGCACTAAAGGTAAAATTTCGACCACCTTTTACAACTTTTGCAACACGGTTGATTCTAACAACCTTATCTATTAATCCAGTCTCTTCAATCTGTTGTCTTGCCAAGGGTCTTCCTCCTTATTAGAAATTTAATCCGGCTTCGCGGGCTCCGTCTGAAAGGGATTTAATGCGACCATGATATAAAAATCCGTTCCTGTCCAGGACTACTTTCGTAATTCCCTTGTCAAGAGCTCTTTTGCCGATCATGTTTCCAACCGCCTTTGCAATGTCAACCTTTTTACCCTCAACCTTACTATCTTTAAATTCCGTATCAAGGGTCGATGCAGATGCAAGTGTAATTCCTTCAGTGTCATCGACAATCTGGGCATAGATATGTTTTGTGCTTCTAAAAACACTCAATCTCGGGCGAACCTGATGACCAAAAATAGTTTTTCTGATTCTTTTTTTTCTTTTAAGCCTAGCTGCTGTATTTGCCATAATCTTTATCTTCACGTTTTTTAATCTTTAACTGCAGTCTTACAAGATTTTATGATAATCAGTTCATCGGAATAAATAAAAAATTTGC
>JBDRPM010000025.1:0-34830 GCA_043827005.1 Pseudomonadota bacterium
AATTCCAAAAACAGGCCACAATAATTACTTGAGCAAAAAAAGGAGATTGGCAATGAACAAGAAAATACATAAAATTCTGGCATGCGTTGATTTTTCCGAATACTCAGCAATGGTGCTTGAGTATGCGTTGGAGCTTGCAAGTCAAACCGGAGCGCAAATTGTTATTATAAATGTGCTTAACCAGAAGGATATTGATGGCGTGAAAATGGCCTGCAATTATTGCAAAGGGGCTTTTTCAGGCAGCATTAATGTAGAAGATTATATAACATCCATGGAACAGGAAAGACGTGAAAATTTAAAACAGCTGTTAAAGACAAATTCTTTTGATGAAACATTATTAATGAATCTGAAGTTTGACAAGGGCGTTCCTTCTGAATGTATTCTAAATGCTGTTGACTCTGAAAATATCGATTTGGTTGTAATGGCCAACAAGGGCCGGGGAAATATTGCCAGAGTCCTGTTTGGAAGTGCTGCTGAAAAGGTGTTCAGACATTCACCAGTTCCGGTTATCAGTGTCAGGGATCGGAAACGGTTCAAAAGAGCAAAATAAAAAACCATACTTCCCGAAATGCCTTTTCGGTTATTTTCTTTTTAAACCGCCCAGGGATTTAATCATTCCAATTTCTTTGGAATCGCCTGATGCGAGCCTAATATCATATACCTGGCGTGGTGCCTGTCTCCTTGATTCAGATTCATGGATGCATCATGGAGCATTAGCCCATCTTTTTGAGTAATAATTAATAAATCTTATAATTACAGACGGTTATGTTTTCAAAACCTGTGTTATGGCACTACTTTTGTTTATTTTCTTAATCGTTGTGCCCGGATGAGGACATATCCCTAAAGCAGAATATATCTTCTGTTGCCTCGGCTCAGGCCGACTGCTTTTTCTTACATGCAAAATGTCATTATCTTTGCACTGCATTGAGATGGTTGCCCGATTCTGGCCTGCCAGTTGCTTTCTCAACTCAGACCAGTTACTGGTGATACACGCTTTTTTTAGTCGGTAACGAATACTGTGAACCAGGTGGTAGGCCAAAACACTTATGAAAAGATGACCGGTTACCCGTTTTGCAACCTGATGAAAAACCGGCCGCATACCCAGCTCAGATTTTAATGAACGAAAAACAGCTTCCAGGTCTGTCAACATTGTATATGTATGCCAGAGGGTATCTTCATTTTGCTCCATATGGGAGGTTCTAAGACAATATACGCCGGGCAGACTGTCTTTTGTATCCAAGGGTGCTTGACGAGTCCACCGAAGGTTAACCGCATTGCCGGTTTCTTCATCTTTGGTTACCTCTATTTTATAAAGCTTGGAAGCTTTGGAATATTTTTGCTTAAGCCTTCCTATCTTTTCCAGAATTTTATCATATTTTTTTAAACATCTGTTTTTATGTAAACCTGAGTTAAGATTTGCCATAGCCTGTTCAAAGTTAGCAGTAAATCGATCATTGATGGCCCGTTCTTTTACCTCTCGTTTGGTCGAATGACAATACAAGAGAACTTCATTGTTTTCCGGATCAATCACCTTTTGTGCTTTGACGGTGCAGTCATCGTCTTGTTTGGCCACAACAGCATTATCATCGTTAAATTGTCGATGACGTTTTCTACTGATGACAATATAAGGATACCCATTTTCCTTGAGCCATTTAATATTATCTTCAGTGGCAATCCCTGCATCCATTACAATCGTGGCTTTTGAAGATTCAAACAATTCAGGAGATGAACTTTTCATTTTTATGCTATTTTTTTTAAAAAAACATACAAAAATCAGGGTTTACCCTGATTGTTTTTCCCTATTATTTGTTATAAAACAAACAATGCTTTTTTTAAGTCTGTTTTAACTATTCTATACAGGGAGGGGATTATTAACGATTCGTGTTTTAGTCAAATATTCAAAAATAAGCTGGCCAGTAAAATTTATCCTGACGCTGAATGCTTTGCTAATGTCTGCATTTTCTTTTGGCAATGCTGAGGCAATTACAATCAATTATACAACAACGAATTTGGCTGATGGAGGAACGGGAGACCTCTGGCAGTATGATTATACGGTCAGCGATTATTCCTTTAGCGAATTTGATGAATTCACTATTCTTTTCGATTATAATCTTTACGACTTATTATCGTCTTTAAACACATTGCCGGATTGGGATATTTATACGCTTCAATCCGATCCGGGAATTCAAGAAGACGGGGTCTATGGATCAATGGCATTGACTGAGAATGCCTCTTCAGGAGTCTTCTGTGTTTCATTTATCTGGCTTGGGAGCAATAATACTCCAGGTGCCCAACCGTTTGAAATATATGACGAAAATTTTGAAATCATTTCACAAGGGTTTACAGAATCGTCACCTTTGGAACCAGTTCCTGAGCCGGGAACGAAATGTTTATTTTTCGTTGGCCTGCTGATTTTTATTTACACCAAAAAAACCAAAACAATTTTAGGAGATCCCTTATGAAAAGAAAGATTTTAGTTTCCGTACTATTTATAACAAGCTTGATTATCGTTGGCCTTCATACTGCTGCCATGGCAGAATCTGCTCTTGAATATAACAGTCATACCCAGGTTTCTAAAAAAAGGATCGACAGATTTGTTTATGAGTATTCTTTCACCGTCACGATCACCAATAATGGGCAGGATGCCGATGCCGTGAAAGCAACTTTTTCCATTAATTCTCCATATACAACAATCATTGACAGTGAAGTCACCTTTGGTAATATTTCTGCCGGCACTACTGTTACCAGCACAGATACCTACACCATCCAGCAGGACCGGCGCTATCCGTTTGATACAGATGCTGTAACCTGGAGTTTTTTTTCATTACCTCCTGATCCAGGAGAAGAAGGCAAACAAACACTTCTTGGGATTGACAGCGACAATGACGGTGTCCGGGATGATATCCAGCGGTATATTTATTTTACATATCCTAATGAGGAAAAAGTTAGGCTGGCTCTCACTCAAATTGCGAAAAATTTCCAAGAACTTCTGCCTGTTTCTGATAATCCTGAAATCGCCCATGAGAATGTAAAAAAACTGTACTGTAGTCGTGATTGTCTTGATTATATAAAGGGAGGGGTTCGAAACGCAATGGATATAAGTCGTGCATTAAAAGCTGAAATTTTGAATACTGAAGAGCGAAGTTTTGCATATATTGAATTTAATAATAGTTTGGCTGGGAAAACGACAACCATGGTCCCCTTCAAAGAACGAAAGAATTGTTGTTTGTTTGATGTAGATAATTTAGGAGACGGCCAATGAAAAAAATAAGTGCGCCTCTATTTATATTGATAGCTCTTTCCTTTATTACAACTGCGGGATTTTGCCAAGATGAAAAAATAAGGATCTATTTTGGAAATGGGGTATTTAATGACGAAGAACAAGCTCGAGATGGTAACCGTGCCTTAGAAGGGTTATTACAAAGTAGTGAAATGCAAGGGGACTTAAAAGATAAGATTGTCAGTGGCGTTTCTCATAACCCAACAGATGGGTTATTGGACTTATTTGAAGTAGCTCAACAAACTACAGGCGATAGTTGGAGTGCTTTTTGGAGATCACTTGGTGGGTTGGAGATTTTGCCTGATTTTTTATTAGATGAGTTTAAAAATATTGCGGTTAAATTTGATGAGAATCGAATTAAAGCAAATCCATCCATTCAGCAACATGTTGATAAATATAATGAAGACTTATGCCGAGGGGATAAAGTTATTGTCGTGGCCCATTCCCAAGGGAATCTTTATGCCAATATAGCTTATGAAGGGATAGATGAAGAGCGTAAAGAAAGTTTTGGAATAGTGTCTGTTGCCAATCCAAGTTGGCGTGTTGCAGGCGATAATTCTAATGAATTTTACACCACAATTAAAGAAGATATTGTTATCAAAGTAATACCGTGGGCTTTAGGCTGGAATGTTGATAATTTCTCCGGTTTAAATCCAGATGATTTATCAGGCCATATGTTTGTTAAGTCTTATTTAGCATCAGGCCTTAAGACAGAATCAAGAATTCTTGGTCATATTATTACTAAGATTTATGCCCTTGAATGGCCAGAGGAGGGCAGTTGTCTTGGGGCTTTGCTACTTGTCATCTTTGACGACGATTGTTTCGTTTGGAATTTATCATTAGGGGAATACGCCGAGGTTGCACTCAATGCCGGAGGTAAAGCCGAGTTTCCGGTAAAAGTGTCCGATGTTAGCGAATGGATCGGGGCTTTTTCTAATGACGGGGAGTGTAAACCTGTGGCTGCTGTAGAGCTTGACAATCCAGAGGCCCCGGTTTTCTCTCCATCCTGTACCTCGCAAGAGGTAATGACCTATGTTCAAAACGAACCACCTGTTTGCTGTGCAAGGTATGATAATAGAAGCGATTGCTCTCTTGATCAAACCGTTAGGGGGGTTACTGAAGCAGCGACATTGTTTGCTGTCAATACACGATGGGAGAGTTACCACGAGCCTGGCTCTTTTTTATACAATAACGAATCCGACAGGTTTTATCCGTTTGGCTTAATGGACAATAGCCCGAACAAGTTTGCCGCCATGACCATTAATCTAAACTCTCAAAAGGCTGTTTACGGGGAGAATACCTACAGTAGCTATAGGTACTCAACTTACGAGCAGAGAATGGACAACGACCCAAGATATACGGGTGTCTGTTTAGCTACTTTCCAGGGAACAAAAGGATCACTTGAAACTTTGAAAGACTACTCTTTCACCTCACCATGGGGAGAGGCCATTGAGTTTTCTTTGAAGACCGAAGGCTCTTCGGCCATGATTTACACAGGCTCAGCAGGCCCATATACATATTCATACCAAGAGGCAGCCATATTAGACCAAGTGTCCCTCTTTGAATTTGCAGTTGGCGGGGTGGTTGGTGATGCTGACCACGCCCCTTGTATGGTGGCTTGGTCATATTGGAAAATACAAACCGAGGCAAAATCAGGCGAGTGTTTTAATGCGACATCTCCCTGCACCATAACTTATGAAGATATAGAAATCACCGACCAGATAAATAAAATCGAAGTGTTTTACGACAAGACAACAGGAGACCCCAAGGACTTAGACCCTTTTGCTTTACCAAGCGCACCAGGCATTGCCATGGCAATAGAATCATTATTAGAGGATAATTTAACAAAAAATAGGTGTGACGATGTTTCAATGTACCTTTTATACAAAAAGTAGAGCCTCTTGCAGAAATAAAAATTTAAAATATTTTACAATCAGAAGGCATTAATAATTGATGGAAAGCTGCTACCATGGTATATTTCAGTTGTTTAATCACCACAAAAAAATAACTGAACCAAGGAAGCAGCTTTATGAGGAAATTATCACAGATTTGGTTTGAGGTACAAGAAGTTCTTTTCCCTTTTATTGAAAAAGAGATCGAAGAAGCAATGACAGAGAAACTAAAACAGCTGGTAACCACTTTGGAGCTTATCAGGATCGAAGATATGGTAAATGTTCCGGAATACTGGCACGGTCAATCTCCCAAGAAAAGGAAACAGATAGCCAGGGTATTTATAGCCAAGGCAGTGTATAATATGAATACGACAAGAGAATTAATTGATAGATTGAAGATCAGCCCTGCTTTACGAAGGATTTGTGGTTGGCAAAAGGCCTGTGATATTCCACATGAATCGTCATTTTCAAGAGCATTTAAAGAGTTTTCAGAATCAGGCGTTATTCAGAAAGCCCACGAAAATAGTATCAAAGACCACCTGGGTGAGAAAATTATTGGTCATATATCAAGGGATTCCACATCCATAGATGCTCGGGAAAAACCCGCAAGGAAAAACACCAAAGATTTAAAACCAAAGAAAAAAATAGGCCGCCCCGGAAAAGGTGAAATACGAGTAAAAGAACCAACCCGGCTGGAACGTCAGCAGTCCATGGGGACCAAAGAAATGCTTGAAGACCTGCCCAAGGCCTGTTATGTGGGAACCAAAAGGAATAGCAAGGGTTACAAGAAATCATGGGTCGGATATAAACTGCACATAGATGCGGCAGACGGACATATTCCTGTATAATGAAAGAAGCAACGTGGAAAGGGTTAATGGCCGACTCAAAGATGAATTTGGAGGAAAAACGGTTCGAGTTCGGGGTTATGCGAAAGTTATGACTCACCTGATGTTCGGCATTATTGTATTGACTGCGGATCAATTGATCCGTTTTGTTACATAGAATAAAGATCGGATCAAAATTCATTGTTTCTGCAAGCGGCTCCATAGACAGGTAAATGCCGATCAAAAAAACCTTCTTAAACAGATGGTGTCATACAAATCTTGTATAGACCGGGATAAAAACCATCTTGTCCACGTGTTGTTGTTCAAAAACAGTTGAAGACATGACATATCCTTGTTTTACATCAGGATGCTCATGTAAAAAAATATGCAGGCTTTTAAGCTTGCCTGCCGGCCCGCTTTTAACTTCAATCGGGCATATAGCACCTTGTTTTATATAAAGATAATCAATTTCAGCTGAACTGCTTTTTTTTGCCCTTGACCAGTAAAACAATTTATAATTTTCCGATCCTCCTGCGGCAAGCAATTCTTGACCTACAAACTGCTCTGCCAATGCCCCTTTGTAAATACCGGACAGATCGTTTGCCCCCATAATGTCTGAAGCCCGAATTCCGCAATGATATTGCATCAGGCCTATATCCAGAAACAAAGGTTTCATGACTTTAGAAGACGTCTTGATGTTTAACGGAAGCCCTTTGGCCGGACAGGATTTTATAATCTGCAACAGCAATGCTTGCTCAAGTATCTGAAGTGAAGTCTTGGTTTTGTCAATCCGCCGGTCCGGGTCCAGACCGGTATATTTTAGCTGGGTTCCGACATGTGACGGGATGGCCCTCAGGATATGGTCAAGGCTGTCAATATCGGCCCGTTTATTATATTTTACAAGCGATTGAAGATAAGAATGATAGATCTCTTCGTGAACGATGGAACTTTGGGTTAGAGAGCCTGTCTGAACATATCGGTTAACAGCTTCCGGCATCCCCCCGCACAGAAAATACAGTTTGAGCTGTTCCATAATTTTCAGATGGGCTGTCTGGCTTATCAGAATAACATCTGAGATACAGGGGAGTTGATCAGCCAGTATTTTTTTGTCCAACGCCTTTAAAAATTCATAAAATGTCATGGGCCGCATCCAGTCAAATGAAACCCGTCCAACCGGGAAAGAGATCTCCCCCAATGCAAATTCAAGCATGGAACCTGCGGCAATAACATGGAGTTCTGGGAGTTGCTCATAAAAATATCGCAAACTTAGCAAAGCTCTTTCGCTTTCCTGAATTTCATCGAAAAACAGCAGGGTTTTGCCGGGTATGATCCGTTGGTTTGTATGAATTTCAAGCTCTTCGATTAATTTACGGGCAGACAGGTCTCCTTCAAAGATCCTGTGACTTGTTCGATCCCGTTCTAAATCCAATTTTACAAATGTCTCAAAATGGGCTTTGCCAAACTCACATATGGAATATGTCTTGCCAACCTGTCTTGCTCCCCTGACAATAAGGGGTTTTCTAAAATCAGAATTTTTCCAGTCAACCAAACGCCTGTCTATCTGTCTAATCATATTTTCCCTGCTTTAATAAAAAATTTCGTAATTTTACAACCATAATAATACTCTATTTACGTAATTTTACAAGGTTGTTTTTCAAATTCTGAAAATCGATATGATGCTTACCAGTCCACGGGCAGTCTGACCTTGTGGCCAGCCTTATTTTTAAAGACCAAGAATTTATGATCCTGTCCGTAAAGGTATAAATCTTTGGTAACTTTGACATCCTGTTTGCAGTATTCAACAATCTTGTCCAGTTCCCCCTGCTGCCACCATTGAAGGGCCATTAAGCCGTCTGCACTTTTTTGAGCACCAAGGGTCTGAGAGGCCAGGGCATCCAGGGACAATCTGTAACCCAATCGTTTGTGAACTTCCATGAGGATATCCAGGGTGGGAAGAGCATGAAAGGGATAGGCACTTAAACCGGACAAGACCTTGTAGTCAAACCGGATGATGTTAAATCCAATAACCAGATCGGTTGTTTCCAAGTCCATGGCCAGCTGCTCAATATCATCCTGGAAATATTCATGATATGTTTGAGTTCTTGAATCATACCGGATGGCCACGCTGACCCCCATGTGTTCTGCTTTGTTCCATCCCCCTACCTCCTGAGCAGACCGCCGGGTTTCAATATCCAGAACAGAATATGAAAAATCCTGCAATGGCAAAGGGACAAAGGCCATGGGCAGTTCGTCAGATTTATCCACTTTATCCGCAGGCAGGTCTTGTGCAGCCGGAATTGATATGATGGGGTCTTGAACCTGGCATGGGCTGTTTGTCTCTGCCAGAAGCATCCGGCATATATCAATGGCTGACTGTTTATCAATGGGCCGGTTGCCAGACCCGCATTTGGGGGAGTGAACACAGGCCGGACACCCGATGTCACACGGGCAGGAGGAAATAACCTCAAAGGTTTTTTGTAACAGGTCCCCGGTTTTTTTAAATGCCTGTTCAGACAGGCCCAGACCGCCGGGTACGCCGTCATAGATAAAGACTGCGGCTTTGCCAACCTGGGGATGAAAAGGAATGGAGATGCCGCCGATATCGTTTCTGTCAATCATGACCAAAAGCGGCATGATGCCGATGGCTGCATGTTCCAGGGCGTGGATACCGCCCATAAAATGCATGTGGTTGATTTCCATGCAATCTCTTATCTCATCGCTGATCTCTATCCAAAACCCTGTGGTTTCAAACTCCAGTCTGGGCAGATTCAGGGGGATGATGCCAATGGATTTCTGGCTGGACACCAGGCGCCGGTCATACCCTGTGACCTGTTCAATTATTTTTAATATGCCGAACCCGACCCGGGCATTGTTGAATTGGATTGATTCTTTATGTTCGATGATGGTGGTGTGTTTTGAAGACAGGGCTTTGGTAAAATAGTTGACCTCTTCCGACCTTGCTTGAATAATTCCCTTTTCATGATCAAATTTGCAGATCACATACGTTTGCCCCCGATGAAGATAAACAGCCCCTTCATGGGTTTCAAAAAAGGACCGGTGACGGTCAATATCCCCCAGGCATTGTCTTGTCTCCTCCAGAAAGATTGGCAGGATGTTGCCGGTGCCTCTTAGACTGACATCCCGATGGGGTGATTTTCTTGCGGCAAACCACAGATCTCCTTGAAATGTTCGCAATAGTTTACCCGAATATTCAAGTTCTTTTAGGGCTTTTTGAACCCCTGGATCATCCAGAAAAGGTTCGGTTCGTTCCAGGCTCAGTTCAGCAGCCGCACATTCCAGGTGCTGCCTGAGAATAACGGGGTTGTCCGGGTTGATCATGGCAGTTTCCGGAGGGCTGTTGAAAAACACGTCCGGGTGATTGATAAAATACTGGTCCAGGGCATCTTCATGGGCAATAAGAATCAAGGCTGAGTCTTTGCCGTCCCTCCCCACCCGGCCGGCCCTCTGCCAGGTGGACATAATGGTGCCTGGATATCCCACCAGAATGCAGATGTCCAGGTTTCCAATATCAATGCCCAGCTCCAGGGCACTGGTGGTCACCACAGCCAAAAGCTCGCCAGTGGACAGTTTTTTTTCAATTTCCCGTCTTTCCTCGGGCAGAAACCCGGCCCGGTAGGCGCTGATTTTATCCTTGAATTGTCTTGCCTTTTGGGATACCCACATGGCAATAAGCTCAGTGATTTTCCGGGACTGGGTATAAACAATGGTTCTTAAATTCCGGTGCACAGCCGAATGGATCAGGGCAATGGCGGTCTGGGCTGCTCCTTCCAGGCCCCGCATGAGCAGCACCTGTTTTTTACCTGAAGGAGATCCGGATATTTTTACAACCTGAACCTTAAGGCCGGTAAGTTTTGCTGCCAGAACTTCCGGGTTGGCAATGGTGGCTGAACAGAAAATAAACACGGGCTGAGCGCCATACAATTGGCAGATGCGCCGGAGCCGCCGGAACACCCAGGCCATGTTGGATCCCATGACCCCCCGATAGGTGTGGACTTCATCAATCACCACATATTTTAAGCCCTTAAAAAAATCTTCCCAGAGCCGGTGATGAGCCAGCATGGCCAGATGAAGCATTTCAGGATTGGACAAGAGGATATGGGGTGGCCGTTTTCTGATCTTTGATTTTTGGTAAGATGTGATATCGCCGTCATATACGGCAGCGGTCAGTTTTGATCCAATCTTTTTGTTTTGTCCTGCACAGACCAGCAGTTGCTCAACCGTGTCCAGCTGATCCCGGGCCAGGGCCTTGAGGGGAAAAAGATACAGTGCGTGGGCTTTGTGGTCATCCATGAGGGCATCAATCACCGGCAGGTTGTAGATCAGGCTTTTACCACTGGCTGTGGGGGTTGCAATGACGGTATGAATCCCTTGCCGGATCATCTGGATGGCTGTCTTCTGGTGAGAATACAATTGCTCAATGCCCAGGGCATTTAACAGATCAGATAAATTGTTTTTAAGGGAAACCGGGGAGTCGGCAAAAACCGCCGGGACAGGGTCAAGGGTTTTATGACAGACAATATCGCCGGCAAACCCTTTGTAGTTTTTCAACGATTGAATATATTCATCTAGTATCAAGGCAGTCTGCTCACAAAATACTCTTTCCCATGGCAGACAGGGTCAGTTCCACAGCCAGTTGTGCAGTCTTGTTGGCAATATCAAGAATCGGATTGATTTCAACCAGGTCCATGGAGGAAAGTTTGCCTGAATCCGCCAGAATCTCCATGAGCAGGTGGGCTTCCCTGTAAGTAATACCGCCAGGCACAGGCGTTCCCACCCCCGGGGCTTCCACCGGGTCCAGGGCATCCATGTCAAGGGTCAAATGAACCTGTTTTAAATGGGCAAACTTCATCAAGGTTTTGTTGGCAATGGCACTGATCCCCTGTTCGTCAATATCGCGCATGGTAAAGATGGTCATACCGATTTTCTTTAACCGCTGTTTTTCGCCCGGATCAATATCCCGCTGGCCGATGAGCACCACGTTTTCGGGTAAAATCTTGGCCCCGGGCCGCCCCACATTGACCAGGGACGGGTGGCCTTCTCCCAGCAGCATGGCCAGGGGCATGCCATGAATATTGCCTGACGGAGAGGTTTTCGGGGTATTAAAATCAGCATGGGCATCAATCCATATCAATCCGGGAGCCTGGTTCCGGGTTACTGCTGCGACCGTTCCCACGGCAATGGAATGATCTCCGCCGATAAACAAAGGGAACTGATTATTTTCAATGGCCTGTGTGCCAACAGCATAGATGGCTTCACAGACCCGGGTGATCTGTTTAACATATTTTTTCTTGTCGATTTTAGGCGTATGCCCGTCATTACAGATATCGGCATTACAATCCCGGATGGGAATCCTGATATCGCCCAGGTCTTCAACCGTATGCCCCAGCATGCGCAGTTTGGATATCAAACCGGTATATCGGACTGCGGCAGGCCCCATATCCACGCCGCGAAGCAGTTGTCCGAAATCCATGGGAACCCCGATGATAGCGACATTTTTTGACATTGACACACTCCTTGAGAATGGTTCAAACCTTGACTATTGGTATACCATAGAGTATGAAACACATTCAACCAAAAGATAGCCCGGCAACTGGTTATCATTGAAACGAACAGGAGTATCCGCTTTATATGAAACGCAAACATGAAGTCCGTGCCAGACAAACCATTGACACGTTGAACCATCTTCTGGATCAGGGAATAACCAGGTGCAGCCTGCTGATCCGGCATTCCGAACGCTTTTTTACTGACATTTCCGGAATGGAACCGTTTATGGGACTTACCCCTGCGGGTAAAACCTTTGCCGCTGATCTGGGCAAATCCCTTCAATCGGTGTCATCTGTCAGATTATTTTCCAGTTTTTTTGGCAGATGCATTGAGACTGCCTATCTGATTGACAAAGGATATACCCAGGCCCGTCAAGCCCTGCTTGAACACAACACCTGCGATCCCATACTGGCACCCTTTTACATAAAAGACCTTGAAAAGGCCCTTAACATGGTTCAAGCCCAGGGAAGTGAACTGTTCTTACGGCGCTGGTTTGACCATGGTATTGAGCCAGCCATCATGGAAAATCCTGAAACAAGCGCAGACAGAATTTGTGAATTCATGATTGATCAAATTAAAACCCTGCCTCAAAAAACCATTTCCATCTGTGTCACCCATGACTGGAATATCTTTCCGGTCAAAGAATTTAAAATGAGACTGCCCCATGAATCATCCGGTGATGTGGGTTATCTGGACGGGCTTGTTTTTTTTGAACAAAATGACCAATACCATGTGGTTAATTTTCAGTCAGACCCGATGCCTTTATAAATGGTCAGGACAGATCTGTTTTGTTGTTCATCAGATTATTGTCTTTTGGTAAAAATTGGCTTTAAACAGAGTTGCTTTTATGGTTTAATATAAAAAAACCTAAACCACAGGATCATGACATGGACAACACAAATGCCCCGTCCTCAGTTCCCTCAAAAATCTTGGAAAACACCGATATACCCAATCTTCATAAAGAGGTGCTCGATAATATTTACGATGGTGTCTATTATGTGGACAGATCTAAAAAAATAATTCTCTGGAATAAAAGCGCTGAAAAAATAACCGGTTTCAAAAAAGAAGAAGTTACCGGATTCCGGTGTTCAAGTAATATCCTCAGGCATATCAATGACAATGGTGATGAGTTGTGCATCAAAGGCTGCCCGTTGAGCAGAACCATGGCAGACGGTAAAATACGGGATGCCAATGTTTATCTGCACCATAAAAATGGGCACAGAGTGCCCATTTCAGTAAGGGTGTCCCCTGTTTTCAACAAAGATCAGAAAATTATCGGCGTGGTTGAAATATTTTCCGACAACTCGAAAAATATCAACCTGATCAAAGAACTGGAAATACTCAGAAGCGAAACCTATACAGATATCTTAACCCAGGTAGGAAACCGCAGATTTATAGAATTTGATTTAAATCAGCGGTTTGAGGATCTGGAAACCCATGATATTGAATTTGGAATCCTGCTCTTTGACATTGATAAATTCAAACACATCAATGACACCTTTGGCCATGATATCGGGGATGCTGTCTTAAAGATGGTATCCAAAACCATTTTTAATATTATCCGATCGCTGGATTCCATCTGCCGGTGGGGAGGAGACGAATTCATCGTTATTCTGCCCAATGTGGACAAGGAAATGCTCAGCATCATTGCAGAAAAGATCCGGCTTTTTGTTGAAAAAACCTGGCTCCAGACCAGCGGCACAATTTTACGGACCACCCTGTCCATTGGCGCCACCATGGCAAAAAAAACCGATACCATTGACTCTTTAATCAAACGAGCGGACAATGGCATGTATCAAAGCAAACAAAAAGGCAGAAATACCGTCTCCATCGTTTAAAAGCAGTGGCTTAAACGATTGTTTTGTCTCATACAGCACGGGCCGTGAAAACAGCCCGAACCGGGGCCGGATATCCTTCAATGGTCTTATCCGAATCATCCGGGTCCAGAAAATCAACCAGGGTTTCTGTTTGAATCCAACGGGTTTTTCTCTGCTCTTCCACTGATGTTTTAGACACATCAATGCATTCAATATCTTTAAATCCCGCTCGGAACAGCCAGGACTCCATGGCCAGAAGATCCGGGATAAAAAAAACATTTCTCATCTTGGCGTACCGGTCTTTGGGGAAAAGGCACAGATTTTGTTTTGAATCAATAATCAGGTTTTCCAGAATCAGTTTTCCACCCGGCCGCAGGGTATCATTGATCTGCTTCAACATCTGGATCGGTGATTTGCAATGATACAAAACACCCATGCAGAATACCCGGTCAAAATACCGGCCCATATCCGGCAACTGATCAAACGGTATGGGCAGGCAGAACAGGTTCTTAAGTTTTAAAAACTTTTGAACAGCCAGATATTGAAAATAAAAAGAACTTTGAGGTTCCAGACCCAAGACCATCAACGGGTTTTGTGCCGCCATCCTGAACATGTAATATCCGTTGCTGGACCCGATATCCAGAATGCGAAGCCCCTCAAGATTGCCGATCTGCTGTTTGATGCGATCCCATTTCATCCAGGACTGCCACTCTGAATCCACCTTAACGCCAAAACAATCAAAAGGGCCTTTGCGCCATGGGCTAAACTGCAAAAGTTTTTCATCCAGCAGATCAATTTCCCGGAATGACAGATCAGACGACTGCCCAATGGTCACCCAAGCACTGTCGAGACAAACCTTGGAGGGCACAAAATCCGGAATGCTGTCAAGAACCTGTTTGAATTTAAAAAAATTGCCCTGGGCGGTATCAAGAAAAGCGCGTTTTCCCCGAATGAGTTTTTCTAATTCCGGGTAACTTTGATCAATTTTGAGTCTATGCCGCTGGGCTATCAGATTTTCCATGTTTATTGGTTTGCCATTGTCTTTATTTTATTGCCAGAATGGAAGAAAAGTTAAACCATTTGAGCCAGGTGTCCACCATTCCAAATCCAGCCAGGCTTAGCCTTTTTTTGTGAATATCAATGGTATCCGGCACCAGAACTCGTTCCAAAGCTTCTCTTTTCTGGCTGATCTCCAGCTCTGAATATCCGTTTTCAAGTTTAAACCATCGATAGTATTTTTTTTCAAGGTCATCGAGTTTTGGAATTGGATTAACGGTTTTCTCGGTCAGCAAAAGAATCCCGCCAGGCAACATTCCCTCATAAATGGTGGTGATCAGGTCATCTCGTTTTTCAGGGTCTAAAAACTGCAGCGTCAGATTGATCAACACCACGGATGCATTCTTGATGCGGATATCCTCCAGAAGGCTGCAAACCAGCTGGATACGGGAAGCACCAGGTTGTTGATTAAGCCGCCAGGCATATTTTTCAATCATGGGCTTTGAGCTGTCCACCCCCACCAGATTAAACGATTGATCCTTGAACTGTTTTAGCATCTGTATCCCTAAATTGCCGTGGGAACAGCCCAGATCATACATCCGGCTGCCAGACTGGTAAAAATCAAAGGCAAGCTGAGCCTGGCGTTTAATATTTTCCGCATAGAACGGAACTGACCGGTTGAGCATATCATCAAAAACCACTGCCACCTGTTCATTAAACTCAAACCGAGCGATCTTTTCTAATTTATTTGCAAATACAGTGTCTTTATCCATCCATATGATCCATTTAAAAATATTTCATACGCTTTTATAATATTCTGACAATAAGTGCAAGAATGCGTGACACAGCATTGGGATTATTCCTTGACTCAAGTTGTTCCATAATGATATTTAATGACAATCTTCAAAAATTCCGGTCAGTCGTGCCTGGTCTTTACTGAACACCAAATTGGGAGGGGAAAAAGATGGAAATTGTTGGAATTGATGTGGGATTTGGATTTACAAAAGCGTATAATGGCATAAATTCTGTTATATTCAAATCACTCATTGGCGATGCAACAACTATTCAATTTCGCTCAATGCTGGGTGATGAATCCTCCGCTTCAAATATCCACATCACTTTGGAAGACAAATCCTATTTTATCGGCAGCTATGCAGAACTTCAATCCAGCATCAAAGAATTCACCCTGGATCAGGAAAAACTGATTGAAGAATTTGTAAAAATTTTAGCCATTACTGCTGCCGGGTTATGCACAAATACCTCAGCCCCCATTAATGTGGTAACCGGCCTGCCCGTGGGGTATCTGAAAAGAGACACCAAAAAGTTAAAAGACATGATGCAGGGTATTCATGAAATCACCTATCACAACCCGGACGGCCAGAATATCACAAAACAGGTTCGCATTGACAAAGTCCATGTCATTCCCCAGCCCATTGGATCGATTTTCAACCTGATATTTGATGATGAGGGCAAAATCAAGGATCGCAGTCTGGCCAGCCAGAAACTGGGTGTTGTGGATGTTGGATTTAAAACCACGGACTTAAGTATTTTTGATCATTTGCAGTATATTGAAAGAGGCTCTTCCACAATGGATACCGGCATTTCAAAATGCTTTTCTGTTATTGCCAACAAACTGCGCCAGGAAAGCAATATCACTATTGAACTGTTCCGGATGTACAAATTCATTGAATCCGGAATGATCAAAATCCGGGGCAAGGAATATAATATTTCAAACCTGAAAAAACGGGTATACAGCCATTCGGCTGCAGCCATTGCTTCTGATTTAAACCGGCTGTGGGAAAATGACTGGGACATTGATTCCATCATTCTTTCCGGCGGCGGCAGTGCAGAACTGGCCGAATATTTAACCCCCAACATAGAAGGAAACGTCATCCCCATTGGAAAAGATGTGGATGCCCGGTTCAACAATGTCCAGGGATATTGCAAATTCGGACGATATAAATGGGGATATTCCAAATACATCAAAGATAGTCAGGGACAAAGCCAGACCCCGGACAAAAACCAGGTTCAAGAAAACAAGCAGGACCCGGCCATGCCGGCTGCTGAACTTAAAAAACCAGGTAACCCCACTCTCCAGAATGATGATGAAATGTCCAAAAAACAGCAGGGCGGACTTTCCTGGCTGCGCCGCCAGAATTAGGCAGCTCCAAAGGTAGACTTATGAACCAAAACGATTTGAGCAAAGTTCTGTCCCTGGTTGCAGACGGATCTTTGTCTGTTGAAGATGCAAAGACCCGCTTGAAGCATTTTTCGGTGGAAGATATTGATTTTGCCCAGATTGATCACCATCGATCCTTGAGAAAAGGATTTCCTGAAGTGATCTTTGGACAGGGCAAAACCGCAGAGCAGATCATCGGGATCATGGAAAAAATGGCCCCCAATGAAAACATTGTTCTGGTCACCCGTATCGACAGGGAAAAAGCCAATCTTGTCTGTTCTTGCTTCAAGGACGCCCAGTATTTTGAAGATGCAAACCTGTTGTGGCTTAAAAAAGCAGAGCCTGAAATAACCGGATTGGGAAAAATCCTTGTCATATCAGCCGGGACATCCGATATCCCGGTTGCACAGGAAGCGGTTCTGACTGCCCAGGCCATGGGCAATCAGGTTGAATCCATATTTGACGTTGGTGTGGCCGGGATTCATCGGCTGTTTGCCCACAATGACAAGATTTCCAGAGCAACTGTGATCATTGTGGTGGCTGGAATGGAAGGCGCACTTCCCAGCGTTGTGGCCGGAATGGTACAGGCACCTGTTATTGCAGTGCCCACAAGTATTGGATACGGCACCAGTTTCGGGGGAATGACAGCCCTTTTAGGCATGCTCAATTCGTGCAGTTCAAACATTGCAGTGGTCAATATCGACAATGGATTCGGTGCCGGATTCATGGCCTCATCCATCAATCATATTTCAATCGCCAGGACCCACCCATAAAGGAAGGACAATATTATAAAGTGAACAAAATTACCTGGCCTTTGACTCATCTACCTCGTTGCACCAAAGGCCCGGCAACAAGATCAGAACTGGCGCCTCATGGAAATAGCCCCCTCATTTTTAGGATCAATCCTTAAGATCTGATTCAAATAATCATCTGCCTGGAGCAATTTGCCTTTATGATAATATATTTTTGCAAGGTTAAATTTTGCATCAATATGTCCCCGGGCCTGACTGTCAACCGCAAGAAATTTTTTCAAGGCATTTTCTGTATCACCGGATTCCAGCGCCAGCAACCCTGATTTATAGATCATCTCATAATTGGATGGATTCTCTTTGATGCTCTCTTCAAGAAGGTGCTGGGGATATTCCAGTTCGTTGTGTCCCAGACACAGGTCAATAATTTGTTCCCTTACCGCATTGTGCTTTTTTGAACGGACAATAATTTTTGAAAAAAGCCTGATTGCCAGAGCCCTTGATTTTTTTAACAAAAGCTTTTCAGCAATCTTAAGGGCCTGATCATTATACCGAACACTCAACCCCAAAATTTCCAGATAGTATTTTCCTGCTGTTTCCAGTTGATTTGTCCGCAGATAGTAATCAGCAAGGTGGATTCTGGTGATTGTATCCTGATGGTTCACCGAAGCTGCTTTCAGCAGACATTTTTCAGCGATTTGCTCTTTATTGACTTTAAAATGCAGCAACCCCATGATGCGGATAAGCCTGGACGCATTTGGTTTGTGCCTCAGTGCCAGTCGAATCTGCTCTATGGCCCCTTCATAATCCCCCAGTTCTTCAAGTTCCCTTGATTTGATCCGGTACACGGTGGCCTCATCCGGATGGTTGGCTTTTTCCACCACCGTCTTGATCAACCGGTCAAGAGAGCCAAGGGTCAAGGGTTTAAGCAGGTATCCGTCAATTTCAGTTTCAGCAGCTTCAGAAACAATATCCCTTTCTGCTTCTGCCGTTACCATGATCACCGGCAGATCTCTGATCGCTTTGTCCTGACGGATTTGTTCAAGGACTTCAAATCCGTTCATCACCGGCATATTCCAGTCAAGAATTGCCAGATCACATTGGGTTGCCTTTAAAATTTCCAGGGCTTCACGCCCATTTTCAGCAAATTGCAGATTCCTGCCAATTTGCAGATGCTGAAGCATTTTTCTGATCGTCAAACGCATGCTTTTCATATCATCCACAATCAAAACAGTCATGTTGTCAATATCGATCATATTTTTGCTTCCCTGACAAATCGCTCATATTCTGCATGCAGCGTTGTCAATTTCAATGAGAAGGTTTCCGTATTCTGATTTTTAGCCTCAGTTTCGAGTGCCAGCGCAGCGTTTCTCAAGAGCTCTGCATTCACATTTGCCGCAGTCCCTTTAAGGGCGTGGGCCCTGGATCGAACCATTTCCGTATCTTCAGATTTTATGGCCTGATCAATTTCTTCAATGAGTTCAGGTGCTTCCTGAACAAATGATTCCAACACCACGCCCATCAATTCTTCATCTCCACCAAACCGGACAAACAATTTGCCCCGGTCAAAACAAAGCAAACTGTCATCATTGCCTGTCGTCCGGCTTCCATGATCTAAATTAGATGGTTCAGCAAATTTCATATCAGGTTCAATTGACTTCTCAGGCTGCGATACAATACCGTCAGGTTGTTTTGATATGGGATCTGTCAAATTTGAACCAATGGTTTTGGCCAGGATATCCGGTTCAACCGGTTTGGCAATAAAATCATCCATGCCTGCATTAAAACATTTTTCCCGATCACTATCAAATGCATTCCCGGTCATGGCCACAATGGGAACATGATTTTTTTGCACCTTTTTTTCATACACCCTGATCTGGCGGGTGGCTTCAAATCCGTCCATGATTGGCATCTGGCAATCCATAAGAATCAGATCATAAGCATTTTCCTGATATTTTTGAACAGCTTCCTTTCCATTTCGGGCGCCGTCTGTCTTATATCCCATTTTGCCGATCAAGGCTTTGGCCATCAACAGATTGGTTTCCATATCTTCGACAATTAAAATATTTCGAAGATGTTTTTTGTTTTCAAGAATACTGTACCTGGTAATAATGGGGAGTTGACTCGCCTCTGTGTCAACCGGTCTGGATAAAACAGCCCGCATGGTATCTGCCAGTAATGATTTTTCAATCGGCGCACTTAAAAACGCTGAAAACCCGATCCGTTCAAAACGTCGGGCATCCCCTTTTTTCCCCACTGAAGAGAGCACTATCATTTTTATTTGTTTTCCAAATCCCTCTTGAACAATCTTTTTACCCAAAGATTCACAGACCATATCACATTCTTTGGCTTCAAAAATGATCAGGTGATAGGGATCACCTGATTCCTGAGCCCATTTAAGCATTTCAAGGGCTTCAGTGTCATCAAACGCCTGCTCATAATCAATATTTAAAACTATAAGGTTTTTTTCAAATGTATTTCCAAGATTTGCACCGTCACTTAAGACAAGAACTTTACTCTTTTGAATATCCACACAGGAAAGATCAATTTTCTTTTCTTCTTCTGTCTGTTTGTCCAGGGTCAGGGTAAACCAGAAAACAGAACCGATCATATCAATACTCTCAACTCCCATCTGGCCCTGCATTTTTTCAACCAAATGCTTTGATATGGTGAGTCCCAAACCGGTTCCACCATATTTTTTGGTGATGGATGCGTCTGCCTGGGTAAATGATTGAAACAACCTGCCAATCTGATCTTCTTTAATACCAATGCCGGTATCTTCCACGCAAAACTTGAGAGTGACCGCAGTTTTCTCCTCAGATTCCATGGTGATTGAAAGGCTGACCTGACCTGATTCAGTGAATTTTACAGCATTGCCGGTCAGATTAAGAATAATCTGGCGGATCCGTGCAATATCCCCTTTTAACTGACAGGGGACAACCGAATCAATACCATAGGAAAATTCCAGCCCTTTTTGACGCGCCAGCAGCTCGGGCAGGGATACGATATCTTTTATGGCCAGTTCCAGATCAAATTCCCGGATATCAAGCTCAAGCTTACCTGCTTGAATTTTTGACAGATCCAGAATATCATTCACAATGGATAACAAAGCCCTGGCGCTGTTGTAAACAATATTGGAATAGTTGCGCTGTTGTTCATCCAGTTCAGAATCCAGTAAAACATGCATCATCCCGATGATACCGTTCATGGGATTTCGAATTTCATGACTCATATTGGCCAAAAATTCATCTTTGGCTTTTAAGGCATGGTCGGCCTGTTCTGAAATGATCCGGGTTTCCTGCCTTGCCTGTTCAAGCATGGCAACAGATTGGTCTGCCCGGTTGATAAAGACAATCACAGCGCCGGAAAAACAGCCGAACAAGATGAGCAGCTGATACAACCGGAATGCACTGATATTGACAAGTGTGTCAGACAAAAAAAAGCCAGGATGATATCGTTGCCCCAGAAAATTGATCAAAAGCAGGACAAAAGCAATCCCAAGATAAATTATTTTATCTTTTGTCCGATCAAACACACTGATCAACAAAGGAACAAAAAACAGCATAAAAATACCGATCGAGAACAATCCGCCGGTTTTATAACACAAAAAAGCCACATAGACTAGAAAAGAGGCATTGAGCCCGTGCGCAGCAAAAAAAGGATATTTTTTGTGTAAATAATAAATATTTGCCCCGGAAAAAGACAAAGCCAATATACTGAGAATAAACAAAGAAGCAACCTGCAATTTAATAAACAATACAGCCTGAAAAACGAGCAATCCGGAAAAACCCATGGAAAATGCTATAAATCGATTTGTTGTATTCATAATTGGCCTTGCCTTACCGTTCTTTTAGGGTTAGGCATTCTTGATACAAACCCGTTACTGATTGTGAAAGAATACATAACGGTTTGAAGTTGTATGACATGACAAAAATTATATAGAATCCATTGAATGGTTGTCAAATTTATTTTAAATAAAACCATTTTATACCAACCTTATTTTATGCTTGACTTTGCAAATTTTATATATCATAACGGTTCAAACAAGAAAGATATACTTATGAATAAAAATATTATCAGCAAACTACTAGTCCTTATTATCGTGGAGGTCCTTATTGGAATCTCCAGGCGAAGGGGCTCTTAGTGGCATAAACTTTAAATAAACTTTAAAAGCCGTTATCAGCCCCAAAAGGGCAGATAACGGCTTTTTTCGTTTGGAAGGAATTGAAAAACCATGAGAAGTCACATTGCAACACAAGGAATCGCCAGAGCACCCCACAGAAGCCTGTTTAAAGCCATGGGCTTTACTGACAGAGAAATCCGTCAACCTTTGATCGGTATTGCCAATTCTGCCAATGAACTGATCCCAGGCCACATGCACCTGAACAATATTGTCAAGGCAGTCAAAGCCGGGGTCAGCATGGCAGGCGGAACACCCATGGAATTTTCCACCATTGGGGTGTGTGACGGCATTGCCATGAACCATAAAGGCATGCACTATTCTCTGGCCTCCCGGGAACTGATCGCAGATTCCATTGAAGTGGTGGCCACAGCCCATCCGTTTGATGCCATTGTCATGGTCCCCAATTGTGACAAGATTATCCCTGGCATGCTCATGGCAGCTGCCCGATTGAATATTCCAGCCATGTTTATCAGTGGCGGTCCCATGCTGGCCGGCCTGCATCCTCAAACCAAAGGCCAAAAGATTGATCTGATTACTGTATTTGAAGCTGTTGGCGCAGTTCAATCCGGTCGAATGACTGAAGACCAGCTTCTTGAAATCGAAAATGCAGCATGCCCCACCTGCGGATCATGTGCCGGCATGTTTACGGCCAATTCCATGAATTGTCTGACAGAAGTCATCGGCATGGCCCTGCCGGGAAACGGAACCATTCCCGAACCTATGTCAGCAAGAATCCGACTGGCCAAAGAAACCGGCATTCAAATCATGGAACTGTTAAAAAATAATATCACACCGGATAAAATTATCACCAGGAATGCTTTTTTAAACTCTCTGGCTGTGGACATGGCGCTTGGTTGTTCTACCAACACTGTGCTTCATTTAAAAGCCCTGGCCAAAGAAGCCCATGTGGAACTTGGCCTGGAACTGATCAATGAAGTCAGCAAAAAAACACCTCACCTGTGCTCTTTGAGTCCTGGTGGTCCTGATCATATTCAGGACTTACACTTTTCAGGCGGTATTCCGGCTGTAATGAAAGAATTGTCAGATCACGGCATGCTCCATACTGACTGCATGACGGTCACAGGAAAGACCCTGGGTCAGAATCTTGAAATGGTTGTAAAAAAAGACCAGCAGGTGATCCGGCCCATTGAAAATCCCTATCACAAAGAGGGTGGCCTGGCCGCTCTGTTCGGCAATATTGCGCCGGAGGGCTGTGTGGTTAAACAGTCTGCGGTTGTGGATGAAATGATGCGGCACCAGGGACCGGCCAGGGTGTTCAACTCTGAAGAAGAAGCAACCCAGGCCATTATGGGAAACCGGATCAACAAGGGGGATGTCCTGGTCATCCGGTATGAAGGCCCGGCCGGTGGCCCTGGAATGCGAGAAATGCTCACCCCCACATCAGCCATTGCCGGCATGGGACTGGGTGAGTATTGCGCTCTGATCACCGATGGCAGATTTTCCGGCGGAACCAAAGGGGCCTCCATTGGCCATGTGTCTCCTGAAGCAGCCCAGGGTGGTCTGATTGCCATAGTCCGGGAAAATGATCAGATTAAAATTGATATCCCGGCAAAATCCATTGAGCTGCTGGTATCAGAACAGGAGATTAAAGCCCGGTTTGCCCAATGGAAAAAACCAGAACCCAAAATAAAAACAGGCTATATGGCCCGTTATGCTGCAATGGTCAGTTCTGCAGGCAATGGCGCTGTATTTAAAGATATTGAATAGGAGATAAACATGAAACTGACAGGCTCACAAATTCTAATCAAAATGATCAGGGCAGAAGGCGTTGATACCATTTTCGGATATCCCGGCGGTGCTATCATCGACATTTATGATGCCCTTGCCAAACAAAATGGCCTAAGACACATTCTTGTCCGGCATGAACAAGCTGCGGTTCATTCTGCAGACGGGTATGCCAGGGCCAACAAATCTGTTGGTGTTGCCCTGGTCACTTCAGGCCCGGGTGCCACCAATACCGTCACTGGAATCGCCTCTGCCTATTCAGACTCTATTCCCATGGTTATTTTTACCGGTCAGGTCCCCACGGCCCTGATCGGCAATGATGCCTTTCAGGAAGTGGATATTGTGGGGATTACCCGGCCGTGTACCAAACACAATTATCTGGTTAAACATGTGGACCAGCTGGCATCGATCATCAAAGAAGCATTTTATCTGGCCCGGACCGGACGTCCGGGACCGGTACTCATTGATCTGCCCAAAGATGTGATGCAGGCCACCATTGAGTTTGTAGAACCTGAAGAGATCTCTTTGCGGTCTTATAACCCGACAATCAAGCCCAACAAAAAAATGCTTAAAAAAGTAATTGATATGATTGCCCAGGCCAAACGTCCGCTTATCTTTGCCGGAGGAGGTGTCATTCTTTCCCAGGCATCTGAAGAAATCACCCGGCTTGCCAGAATTACACAAATTCCGGTTACAACATCCTTGATGGGCCTGGGTGCATTCCCTGGTTCCGACCCATTGTGGCTGGGCATGCTGGGAATGCACGGAACCTATCGGGCCAACATGAGTGTTGGAAATTGTGATTTGATGATTGCCGCAGGCGTCCGGTTTGATGACCGGGTGACCGGCAATATTGCAAAATTTGCTCCCCATGCAAAAATTGTCCAGATTGATATTGATCCCACCTCCATCCATAAGAACATTGAGGTTCAATGCCCCATTGTCGGTGATTGTAAAGAAGCGCTAGCTGGAATTGTAAGCCTGCTGGAAGAAAAAAAACCTGATGAGTTTATCAATGACCGGACTCAATGGCTGGGCCAGATTGAAGACTGGAAAAAAACAGCGCCATTAAGATATGAAATGAGCAACGAGGTGATTAAGCCCCAGTATGTCATTGAAAAATTGTATGAGCTGTCCAGAGGTGAGGCCATTATTACCACCGAAGTGGGTCAGAACCAGATGTGGGCTGCTCAATATTACCATTTTGACAAACCCAATCATTTTATTACATCCGGAGGTCTGGGTGTTATGGGGTTCGGCCTGCCGGCAGCCATCGGTGCTAAAGCTGCCTGCCCGGACAAACTGGTGGTTGATGTCGCCGGTGATGGGTCTATCCAGATGAATATCCAGGAACTAATGACCGCCATTGAATCAAAAATAGATGTAAAGATTGTTATTCTAAACAATCAGTATTTAGGCATGGTTCGCCAGTGGCAGGAGATTTTTTATGACAAAGTATATTCCTCCACTGACATGGCCGGTATTTCACCTGATTTTGTAAAGCTTGCCGAGGCGTTTGGTGCCACCGGATTGAGATGCACAAAACCCGAAGACGTTGAATCGGTTCTCTCACAAGGATTAAACACAAAAGGAACCGTGGTCATGGACTTTGATGTGGCAAGAGAAGAATCTGTTTACCCGATGGTTCCGGCAGGTGGAGCCCTCACTGATATGCTTCTGGTTTAAGGATACGAACAATGACAACAAACAGCTATTTGCTTTCCATTCTTGTAGATGATGAACCCGGGGTTTTATCCCGTATTGCCGGACTTTTTTCAGGACGCGGCTTTAATATTGACTCGTTAAGCGTTGCCAGAACTGCTGAACCCAATGTATCACGGATCACCATGGTTACCCATTGCGATGCCCAGATCATTGAACAGATTAAAAAACAACTGCACAAATTGATCAATGTTATCACGGTGAACGATCTTACCGATAAAAAATATGTTCACCGCCAGCTGGCCTTGATCAAGGTCAATGCCCAGCCTGAAAAAAAAGCGGAAATCTTAAGGATTGTGGATATTTTCAGGTGCAAGATCGTGGATGTGGGCTTATCCCACTATACCATTGAAGTGTCAGGGGACAAAGGAAAACATGATGCCATTCTCTCCCTGCTGCAACCCATGGGCATTATTGAAATTGCATCCACCGGCGCCATTGCCCTGGCCCGGGAAAATGGAAAAGGATAAAACCAACAACGGCCTGACCGAAAACCTGTATTTTTTTTGGTCAAGCACTCAGACTTTTCTTGTTAACAGGACTTATAATGAAAAACATACTTTTATATGATACCACATTGCGGGATGGCATGCAGGGAGAAAATATTTTCTTTTCTCCCGAAGACAAGGTCAAAATTGCCAAAAAACTGGACGATGCCGGTATCCACTATATAGAAGGCGGCTGGCCCGGCTCCAATCCCGGTGCCCAGGATTTTTTTAAACTGATCCTTGATATTGAACTCAAGCAGGCCAGGATTGCGGCTTTTGGTTCTACCCGAAGACCTGGAAAAACCGTGGAATCCGATGCCAACCTTGCGGCTTTGATTGACTCTAAAGCACCGGTTATCACCATTTTTGGAAAATCCTGGGATCTGCATGTGGAATCGATCATGAAAAACACCCAGGCTGAAAATATGGCCATGATCAAAGAAAGCATTGCCTTTTTGTTAAGCCATGACCGGGAAGTTTTCTATGATGCAGAACATTTTTTTGACGGGTATAAATCCAACCCTGAGTTTGCATTAAAAACCCTTGACGCTGCAATTGAGGGCGGTACAAAAACCTTAATTCTGTGCGACACCAATGGCGGATCCTTACCTTGTGAAATTGAAAATATCACCCAGAAAGTGCGAACTTATTTTGAAACAAAAGTCCCTGATTTGGTCATCGGTATCCATACCCATAATGACTGTGCCATGGCTGTGGCAAATTCCATCATCGCTGTCCAGGCCGGTGCCGGCATGGTCCAGGGAACTGTAAACGGATATGGGGAGCGCTGCGGTAATGCGGATTTAACATCCATCATTCCCATCCTGACACTTAAGATGAACAAACCCTGTGTGTCCGAACAAAACCTTGAAAAACTGACCAACCTGTCCAGATTTATCTCGGAAACAGCCAATATTCCGCCGGTTAATTCCCGGGCGTTTGTGGGAAAAAGCGCCTTTGCCCATAAAGGCGGGGTCCATGTCAGCGCCATCATGAAAAACCCCAAAGCCTACGAACATATGGCCCCTGAACAGATCGGCAATGTCCGGCGGGTGATCGTGTCCGAACAGTCCGGGAAAAGCAATATCGAATACAAGGCCAGAGAACTGGGCGTTGATCTGGGCCTGGATACGGACATGGGTCATAAAATAGCATCTGCCATCAAAGAGCTTGAAAACTACGGGTATGAATTTGATGCAGCCGAAGGATCATTAAAGCTGATCATGGAAAAACTCACGGATCAGTTTGTTCCCCATTTTGAGCTTGAATCCTTCAGGGTAACCGTGGAAAAAGACAAGGAACGCCCCTGTTATTCCTATGCCATGATCAAGATACGGGTGGGCGACAAGACTGAAATCACTTCAGCTGAAGGAGATGGCCCGGTCAGTGCCCTGGACAATGCATTAAGAAAAGCACTTGCCTATATCTATCCCCAGATCAATGACATGCATCTGGTGGATTTTAAAGTCCGGGTCATAGATGGAATGGATGGAACAGATGCAAAAGTAAGGGTGTTAATCGAATCCAGGGATGAAAATAATATTTTTTCAACCATCGGGGTTTCCGAAGATATCATTGAAGCCAGCTGGCAGGCCCTGGCCGACAGTTTTCAATACAAACTTTCATTAGACAATAAAAATAAGGCAGAACAACATGACAGATAACAATCAGATTATTATTTTTGATACGACATTAAGAGATGGTGAACAATCACCCGGTGCCAGCATGAACCAGGCAGAAAAACTCAGGATTGCAGGCCAGCTTGAAAAACTGGGGGTAAATGTAATTGAAGCAGGTTTTCCTGCTGCATCGGTCGGTGATTTTGAAGCAGTCCAGGCCATTGCCAGAACCTTGAAAAAAACCCAGATTGCAGCTTTGTGCCGCGCCAGCGAAGCTGACATCAACAGAGGCTGGGAAGCAATCAAGGATGCAGCATACCCCAGAATTCACACCTTTATCGCCACATCAGAACTGCACATGAAATACAAGCTTCAAATGACTCCTGACCAGGTTCTGGCACAGGCCATAAAAGCGGTGAAGCTGGCAAAATCCTATACCGACAATGTGGAATTTTCCGCTGAAGACGGGTCCCGATCTGATCCTGACTTTTTGTGCAAGGTCTTTGAGGCCGTCATCCAGGCCGGTGCCACCACCCTGAATCTGCCGGACACGGTTGGATATGCCATTCCCGAAGAATTTGCCAAATTGGTGGAATACGTCATGAACAACACGCCCGGCATGGACAAGGTTGTTTTAAGCGTCCACTGCCATAATGATCTGGGACTGGCCACTTCCAACACCCTGGCTGCCATCAAGGCAGGAGCCAGGCAGGTGGAGGTCACCATCAACGGCATTGGGGAACGGGCCGGCAACACCTCCATGGAAGAAGTGGTCATGGCATTGCACACCCGGCCCAATTTCTTTCCTCAAACCACCTCCATTGATACCACACGGATCTATCCCACCAGCCGCCTGGTGAGCATGATCACCGGCATCCTGGTACAGCCCAACCGGGCAATTGTCGGGGCCAATGCCTTTGCCCATGAAGCCGGAATCCACCAGGACGGGGTGCTCAAAAACCCCATGACCTATGAAATCATGAAACCGGAAACCATTGGATTAACCACCAACAGCCTGGTGTTGGGCAAACATTCCGGCCGGCATGCGCTTTTGTCCCATATTCAGAATATGGGCTATGAACTGTCCAAAGAGGAACTGGATATCGTGTTTGATAAATTCAAACGCCTGGCAGACAAGAAAAAAAGCATTCAGGACGAAGATATTGAAGCCCTGATCAACGAAGGGGTATTAAGAAGCACGGAAACCTTTCGCCTGGAATACCTTCATATTGTTTCAGGAACCACAGTTTTTCCGTCTGCCTGCGTACAGATCAATGTCAATGGCCGGCCAATAAAAGGAGAAATGGGGGGGAACGGACCCATTGATGCGGTATTCAATACGATTTCCAAGCTGACCGATACCAAATCCGAACTGCTCAGATTCACCATATCCGCCCTGACCGGAGGCACCGATGCCCAGGGTGAGGTAACCGTCCGGTTAAAAGAAGACGGCCTGGTTGCGCTGGGTAAAGGGTCTGACCTGGATATTATCACGGCCAGTGCCCTGGCCTATATCAATGGCCTGAACCGGCTGGAATATTTAAAGGAACATCCGGCTGAAAAAGCACAGATTCTTTAAACATACGATTGAATCAAACAAAGAGGCATTGGTCGTGCAGCCCCCCTGCTCGATCAATGCCTTTATACCAAACAGATAATTATTTACATAGTTTCATTTGCACAAACAATGTTGCGCAGTCGCAATACAGAACAATTGGCATTTTTAACAACCTGCTGGGCACAATTTTGAGAAAACGCTTCATTAATTTTCCTGTGATGATTATGGTAAACAACAATTAAATCTGCCTCCCATTTGTCAGCCATCTCTAAAATCACTTCATAATTCTTACCCACCAGAACCTTTGCTGACACTTGATCATTGCAATTGGCAGATGTAAAATCATTTAATGCTTTTAAAAATTGCTTTTTGGCATCTGCTTTAATTTCTTCCGTAATATAAGAAGCCACTATCGGCATTCCAAATCCCGGCATAACACTAACCAGACGAATCTGAGCATTGTTTGATTTTGCTATCAGCGCTGCATTATCGTAAACCACCTTGGATATCCTTGGATATTCCACATCAATGGGCACCAGTATTTTATTGAACATAATTTAATCCCTGGGTTATAGTATTTTCTTTTTGTAAGCCACGTCTTTTGCGTTGCGAATAATAGACCATCCCCAGCAACATCAATGCCGGAATAAATATAAATTGTTTTGGAGAACGGTTTGATGAAACTTTAACCAATTGTATCTCCTGATCAAACTCAACGCCCATCTTCTCAGCTTTACTTGCAAACCCTACCTGTTTAACAAACAGTTTCCCTTCCTTTTCCCGAGTTTCAATCCCGATTTCACTCAAACGCTGTTGACCTGTTGTGGCTTCGCCGATCGGCAGCATGATCACTTTGGTATATGAATCGCCTTCAATACTTTCGCCCGCAATTTTCAGTCGAATCATGGAGTTCGGATCTAAATCGCCTACAATTTCGACCAGCTCAATCCCTGGCCTTTCAACAAACGGAGGATATATCATATCCCAGAAATATCCGGGACGGAACAGCATAAAGGTAACCAGCAGCAAGACAAGCGTTTCCCATGTCCTGTTTTTGATTACAAAATAATTCTGGGTTGCCGCAGCAAAGGTCAGCATCCCAATAACCGATGAGATAATAACGATGAGAAGATGGTACCATGACCCAATTCCAATCATCAATAATTCCGTGTTAAAAATAAACATAAACGGCAAAATGGCGGTTCGGATATCATACCCAAAACCCTGTATCCCCGTACGGATGGGGTCCCCCCCGGATATCCCGGCCGCGGCAAAAGCTGCAAGGCCAACAGGCGGTGTATCATCAGCCAATATGCCGAAATAAAAAACAAAAAGGTGGACAGCAATCAGGGGAACAATCAGACCATTTTGGGCACCCAGATCAACAATAACCGGTGCCATCAGAGTTGATACAACAATATAATTTGCAGTTGTCGGCAGCCCCATCCCTAAAATCAGACTGATAACTGCTGTAAAAATCAAAATAAGCGGCAGATTTCCGCCGGAAATAAACTCAACGAATTCCGTCATGACCAGACCTATACCGGTGAGTGTTACCGTTCCCACAACAATTCCGGCAGCAGCCGTTGCGACACCAATACCAATCATGTTCCGGGCACCGGAGACAAGACCGGTAATCATTTCATCCACGCCTCTTTTAAAAGAAAATTCTTCCCCCGCTGTCTTTCGAATAAATCCTTTTAGCGGTCTTTGTGTCAAAACAATCAACAGCAACAGCATGGTTGCCCAATAGGCTGCCAAAGCAGGGGACAATCTTTCCACAACCAGACACCACATCAAAACAACCACAGGCAGCAAAAAATAATATCCAGCCTGAGCCGTTTCCCGAAGGTCAGGCAATTGTAAAATTTCGTGGGCCGTATCCAGTTCCGGCACCCTGCAGGCAAACCAGAGCAAAAAAAAATAAGCGGCGGCCAGAAGAATGGAAACAATATAAATGGTTGCGTTACCTGCTACCGTCTTGATCCACCCCAGACCATAATAGGTGACCCCGCCAACAATGATGACAAATAAAAAGCCCATGACAAAAGAAAGCAATTTTTGAGCAAGGGTTGTCACAACCCTTTTTTGCATCCCTTTCAGCCCCATTTTGCAGGCCTCTAAATGGACAATATAAACCAAGGCAATATAAGAAATGATAGCCGGCAAAAAAGCATGCTTGATCACATCAATATAGGGGATTCCCACATACTCCACCATTAAGAAGGCAGCCGCTCCCATAACCGGCGGTGTCAACTGACCATTGGTGGAAGCGGCAACCTCAATAGCACCGGCTTTTTCAGCTGAAAACCCCACTTTTTTCATCAGCGGTATGGTAAAGGTTCCTGTGGTCACGACATTGGCAATGGAAGATCCTGACACAAGGCCTGTTAACCCGGAAGAAACGACAGCAGCTTTGGCAGGCCCGCCTTTCAGATGCCCAAGACCGGCAAAAGCCGTACGGATAAAATAATTACCCGCCCCGGCTGATTCCAATAAAGATCCGAACAGAACAAACATGAACACCATACCGGTCGAAACTCCCAGAGCTACGCCATAAACCCCTTCAGTGGTCAACCAGTAATGGGTCATGCCTTTAACCAGACTGGCACCTTTATGAGCAATAACATCCGGCATATATGGCCCGGCAAATGTATATAAAATAAAAACCGATGCCACTACCATCAAAGGAGGGCCCAAAGCACGTCGTGTGGCTTCAAGCAATATCGCCATACCCATCACGGCAACCACAAGATCAATTGTCCTGGGATCACCCGGGCGTTCAGAAAGCCCGGCATAAAACAAAAACAGATAGCCGGCACAGAATGCACCCAGCAACGCAATAAACCAGTCCTGTAAAGGAATATAGTCTCGTGGGGATGATTTAAACGTTGGATAGGCAGTAAAGGCTAAAAAGACTGCAAAGGCAAGATGAATCGCTCTGGCTTCGGTTGAATTAAACACCAGAATATTAAAAAAAAAGGGTAAGGGAGACGCATACCATAACTGGAACAATGTCCAGGCCAGAGGGATATAAAAAAGGATGGTTTTTGAAAATATACCTTTGGGGTTTCTTGCTCCAAGATCAGCCTCTGTTACTATTTCCTGCAGCAATGCCTGATCAATTGCATTCCGACTTTCTTCGGCCATTTTTAAGATATCCTCCATATAATACAGGACAGCCAGAATCAATGGCTTATCCTTAAACCTTTTGAAAATGTGCGACCTTCAATGATCCTGATCTTCAGGCCGCACTCTTTTTTTTAATAAATCCTGAATTACATAAGGCCGGCTTCTTTATAATATTTTACAGCACCGTCATGAAGAGGAGCTGAAAGACCGTCTTTGATCATTTCTTCTTTTTTAAGATGGGCAAATGCAGGATGAAGGCTCTTAAAATCATCAAAGTTCTCAAATACCGCTTTTACAATGGTGTAAATGACTTTTTCAGGGACCTTGGCAGAAGAAACAAATGTTGCACCAACACCAAATGTTTTTGTATCTGTATCCGTACCACGGTACATACCACCAGGAATTGTTGCTGCCCGAAAGTAATCATTATTTTTGATTAATTTGTCAATTTCAGGGCCGGTAACACTGACCATTACAGCATCGCAGGATGATGTGGCCTCCTGAATCGAGCCAGATGGATGACCTGCAACAAAAACAATGGCATCAATTTTATTATCACACAATGCACTGGATTGTTCAGCAGATTTTAATTCGGATGCCAGTTTAAAATCATCCATTGTCCAGCCGATTGCGTTCATAACAACTTCCAGAGTTCCTCTCTGGCCGGAACCGGGATTTCCAATATTAACCCGTTTCCCTTTAAGGTCCACAAAGGTTTTAATGCCTGAATCTGCACGGGCAACAACGGTAAACGGTTCAGGATGGATACTGAATACTGCTCTTAAATCTTTATTGGGGCCTTTTTCAGAAAATTTGTCCGTACCATGGTATGCATGGTATTGCCAGTCCGATTGAGACACTCCCATATCCAGCTCGCCAGCAGCAATCGCATTCAGATTATATACAGAACCGCCAGTACTCTCTACAGACGCCCGGATGCCATGCTCTTTTTTATTTTTATTCACAAGACGGGCAATAGCACCACCGGTTGGATAATAAACACCGGTTACGCCACCGGTTCCAATGGTTACAAATGTTTGGTCTGCCTGAACCGGAACTGTTCCCAAAAAAACAACCAACCCGAAAATCACTGCCACACAATAAATCAATACGTTTT
Organism: Pseudomonadota bacterium; assembly: GCA_043827005.1. GTDB lineage: Bacteria > Desulfobacterota > Desulfobacteria > Desulfobacterales > Desulfobacteraceae > Desulfobacula. The sequence goes on from JBDRPM010000025.1 coordinate 32,868, forward strand.
TCATTGGATCCTCCAAAATTAATAATTAAAAAGATTGACGTTATAAAAATTTGCTTTGTTGGTTTTTTTTGCCTCCTTTTCTTTGAATTTTTCTTTTAATCGCCAACCCATAAAGAGCAATGTTCATGCCATGACAAAAACACTATAAAAACTAACGTTTCAATGCGACAGTCGATTGTTTCTGATTGATGAAATGATCAAATCCGCTGTTCAATAAAACATAAAGAAAGCCTGCCAACCAAAGGTATAGCACTTTTGCAGGATTTTGAGCTTTTCATCAATTTTGAGCTTTTCATCAATCTCAATCATCCAGCCAGGTTACCAAGAACATGATGAACGTCACTCTTGTTCATCTCAGATAGCCGATTCAAGCATACAGGTTAAAATCACCCAAACGACCATGATTTTGATCAGGTGTTTGCAGCGTTGCTTCCCTTTGGCATAACACTAAACGAGGACGTAAACGAATCATGCCAAAGGGAGAACGCTTCGAGTTCAAACCAGGCCCTGGTCCATCATGGAATCTGCTACTTTGACAAAGCCTGCAATATTGGCACCATTGACATAATTGCCCGGAGTGCCGTATTCTTCTGACGCATTCAGACAGGCTGTATGAATAGACTTCATGATTCCTTTGAGTTTGGTCTCCACTTCTTGCCTGGTCCATCTGATTCTCATGGAGTTCTGGGACATCTCAAGACCGGATACGGCTACGCCTCCGGCGTTGGCTGCTTTTCCAGGACCGTAAAGAAGGTTGCTATCCACAAAAATATCAATTCCTTCGGGCATGGTGGGCATATTGGCGCCTTCACAGACCAGATAAACCCCATTTTCAACCAGGTTATGTGCATCTTTTCCATTGATTTCATTCTGGGTGGCGCTGGGGAATGCACAATCTGCTACATGATTCCATAAAGGGTTGAAAGATGCTGTATCATCTGCCGGCGTAAAAACAGCTTCAGGATATTTTTGGACGTATTCCTGGATCCGGCCTCTTTTTGCATTTTTAATGAACATGATATGGTTCAATTTCTCTGTATCGATCCCCTGTTCATCATAAATATATCCGGATGAATCAGACAGGGTAACAACTTTTCCGCTCAGCTCAATGATCTTTTGTGTGGTGTACTGGGCCACATTGCCGGAACCTGAAACCAGGCAGGTTTTTCCTTCCAGGCTTTGGCTGCGGGTGGCCAGCATCTCCTGGGCAAAAAAGACTGACCCATACCCTGTGGCTTCCGGACGGATCAGACTGCCGCCCCAGTTTAAACTTTTACCCGTCAAAATACCGGAGAATTCATTTTTCAGTTTTTTATACATCCCAAACAGATACCCGATTTCGCGGGCACCAACACCGATATCTCCGGCTGGTACGTCTGTGTTCGGACCAATGTGGCTGTACAGTTCAGACATAAAGCTCTGGCAGAATCGCATGACTTCATTGTCGGATTTGCCTTTTGGATCAAAATCAGAACCGCCTTTCCCGCCACCCATGGGAAGTGTGGTCAATGCTTTTTTAAATACATGATCAAACGCCTTAAATTTTAAAATAGACAGGTTAACAGACGGGTGAAAGCGCAAGCCTCCTTTATATGGCCCGATTGCTGAGTTCATCTGTATCCTGAACCCCCGGTTGACCTGAACCCGGCCTTGGTCATCCAGCCATGGTACCCTGAACTGAAGGACCCGTTCCGGTTCAACAATCCGTTCCATAATCGCAGCATGCCGGTATTCAGGGTGTTTGTCCAATACTGGTTTTACAGATTCCACAACCTCTGTGACGGCCTGGTGAAATTCTTTTTCAAACGGATCTCTTTCTTTTACTTTTGATAGAATGTCGTTCACTTTTATTACTCCTTGGTTTATACATCATTGTTCAGATTTTAAAAGCCAAATACCGATGCGCCATTGAACCGGAACCTGACTTTGGTGACGCTTTATTAAATTAGCTGTACTGTTGCCC
>JBDRPM010000026.1:0-38404 GCA_043827005.1 Pseudomonadota bacterium
CCTTTTCTTGGGAGATTGACCGTGCCAGTATTCCGGAACATTTACCATATCTTCGATCCTGATAAGCTCCAAAGTGGTTACCAGCTGTTTTAGCTTCTCTGTCATTGGTTCTTCGATCTCTTTTTCAATAAAGGGAAAAGAACTTCTTGTACCTCAAACCAAATCTGTGATAATTTTCTCATAAAGCTGCTTCCTTGGTTCAGTTATTTTTTGTGATGATTAAACAACTGAAATATATCATGGTAGCAGCTTTCCATCAATTATTAATGCCTTCTGATTGTAAAATTTTTTAAATTTTTATTTCTGCAAGAGGCTCCCATGAAAATAGAGAAAAGGAGATGGGTGGCTGGCAGGTTATCCTGAAATTGGCTGGGAAAAAATCCTTGTTTTTGGCTGGGAATTAAATCCCTATTCCCAGTATTGAAACAAATTTATTGAAAAATATTATCATGAAGGCTATTATTAGAGACACAAACACCTTGTTTTTAACTAAAAGGCGGGCAAAATGAAATTTCATGATAAATTAGTCAAATTAAGAAAAGAACGAAAATGGTCACAAACTGCCCTTTCTGAGCAGGCTGGGGTCAATATCACCTACCTGAGCCGATTGGAGAACGGTAAATCACAACCATCTGGAGATATGCTTTGGAAAATTGCAAAAGCTTTGGGCGTATCAATGGATTATTTTATGGATGAAGATGCAGAAGAAGCTACTCCAGTAACCATTAAGGATAAAAATCTTGTTGAACGCCTTGAGCTTATTGATTCGCTTGAAGATACTGACAGACAAACTATAATCAATGTTATTGATTCCATGCTGACAAAAAAAAGATGCTTGATCTTATAAATCAAAACAATGCTCATGTGTAAGAGGGGAAAAAAATGAACCAGACCTATAAAGATCCGGGACGGGCTGAAGAAATGACTCAAATTCTTGAACCGTTGATCCGACGGATCATACGTGAAGAATTATCCAGGTTAGTCAAAGCAGAATCAGGCACCTTCTATCTTGATCCGGATGTGCCGATTTATAAAGATATGGAAAATATCCTGCAACGAAAGGCTAAAGGCCAGGTGAAATTACATTCACATGATGAGGTATGGGGTGAGTGACTACCAGGCTGTATACGAGGATTTGTTTGTCAAAAACCTACGCAAATATTCATCAATAAAAAAATATGCCAAAAATAAGATAAACAGACTTCTGAAAGATCCATATCATAACACCGAATTCCTTGGTGATCGTAAAGAAAAATTAAATTTGATTGGATGCCGAAGTATCAGGATTGACAAAAATTTTCGTATTGTTTTTGTAGTCTGCGAAGAATGTCGCAGTATCCAAAATTGTGAGTTTTGTTTTTGTGAAGAGCTGCCGGACAACACCATTGTATTTTTGACCATAGGTCCTCATGACAAGGCATATGCTGTCAAGTAATCCGGCAAATTCCATAAAGTTGAACAAGAGACCATTACCGTCATCAGTATTTGTAATCACCTTACGGAGTAGTGCTAACCGCCATCTGCAACATAATAGAGCCTCTATATTCTCCTAATTTTTGATCTGGCTCCAAAACAGTTATTCTAACACTGATATTATCTTTGTATTTGCCAAATATTCTGGGATTTAGCATTTATGAAGGGAGATACGATAGAAAATAAAAGCGGTTACCAATATTTTTGTAATCTCGATTCTGGGCCATCAACCGGTTGCTTTGCCAAGTTCGGGTTGATGGCCTTTTTCTTAAAGACTCCCTAAAATTAAAATAAGCTTGTTTTTTTTTTGATAAAAAATATAACTGAATATGGTTAGCTAATACCTTATAAAGTTATTTTCAATAAAAAATATGATTGCATATCACCCGATATACATAGAGAAGCAGATGTGGCAATCAACAAGATCAAAAGCAGGGAGCTTTTAAAACATATTGAAGAGATAGAAAAACTTCCCAAAGCAGACCAATTGATTCTTATCAGTCTGCTGGATGCTTTTATTAAAAAACACAAGTTTGAACAACTGGCCCGGGCCTGATTGTTTAACGGAGATACCATGCAAACCGTAATGGATGAAGGCAGACTAAAACAAGTCTTTAAAGAAGCCCTTACAGAGATACTCGAAGAAAAACAAAATCTGTTTCATGATATTGTCATAGATGCCATGGAAGATATTGCCCTAAACCGGGCAATCAAAGAAGGCCAAGGTTCCGGAACCGCAACGAAAAAACAAACAAGAAGTCGAAGCAGCCAAGGATATCCACAACATCCGGAATCTTAAAAAACTAAAAGCCCAGGGCAACCACTATCGTATCCGGATAGGTGATTATCGCCTGGGCCTTGTCATTGAAAACAATACCGTCAGCTTTGTCAGATGCCTGCACCGAAGTGACGTTTATCGGTATTTTCCTTAATCACTATCTTGCTGATCCCGGAACTTGGCAGGCTCACGATTTCATTTATTCCAGCCTGCTAAATAATTCTGGATTCAACCCATCTAAGCTTCCCTCAAATGGTACGGATAATTGTAGAATTGATTTTTTTCATTTGCATGGACTTTCTTGTCCCAGTGGTGCAGGTTGTTGCCAATCCTGCCGGAACCAATATAGCCCTTCCGGATTAATCAAATTAACCGGATTATTCATATTCTGCAATTGTGTTTCCACCATCTGTCATCCGGATCAAGCGGTCATTGAGGTTGTATTCAAATTGCTTTGAACCAATGCTTTGAATATTTCCATTGGGGCTGTACGAATGGATTACTCACGAAAAAACTGGAATCGTTCAATTAAATAGATGACCCCTTTATTGCATAGAACAGTACTCAAATTATTCTAAGACCAGTTTCAAGAATTTCTTTTACAAAAGGATCATCTTTTGTGAAATCCTTGTTGCTGAATGGCATTGGCTCAATGTCAGGGTTGATCTCAAATTTAAATTTTCGGATACGATTTCTATCATTAAATCTGATGCCTTCAAATTTGTCTGATACAAGGGCAATATCAATATCACTAAGCTCTGTATAGTGACCATGCACATAGCTGCCAAACAAAAATGCCTGGGAGATCATTAAACCATTTTTATTTAAAAGGTGAATGTATTCTTTAGCACAGTTTAATATGTTATTTGGGACTTTAGCCATGATGCAAATGCCTCTATTTTTATAAAATATTTATCTGTGAATTCTTTTGTGCATAACTTATAGAATTCTTTTTTATATTCAGGATATCGAACTTCAAGGTTGAAATCATTTACTTCATCTAAAAACAACATTTGTTCTTGAGATAAAGTGAGTATTGAAAGTTTTGCCAACTTATTTAAGTTATGAGTTTTAGGGGAAATTTATTGTCATTATTCATAACAAACAATGCTTTTGAAAGTTTTTCAAGCACCAGGTGACCAACAAACAGGCACCAATCATATTTACCTGAAGTTAAAAGGCTCTGGCTGGCAGACAGATCCTTCTCTGCGGATTTAACCCAATAGTCTATATGTTCCTTTAAATCCATAATTTTATCTATATGATATAATTTTTATTAAAGATAGAAAATAATGATTTTTCTGGATATCTTGAATCGCCCGGCCTAAATACGTGACCAAACGGACACGACAGGGAAATTCATGATAACGCCCATAATTAGATTAAGGATGTTTTCATAAATGGCACCCTTTGAATAAAATCAGACATGAGTGCTGTGACCTGTTCGGGCTGCTCTGAATGGGGGGAGTGCCCGCAATCCTGGATCAAACAGGGGTGAGCCTTGCCTGAAACGCTTGAACAGATGGAATCCACCTGTTTTGGGGTGCCATACTGGTCGTTTATGCCCTGGATGACCAGCAGGGGGCACTCAATGCCGGATAACAGGGCCTCAATGTTCCATGATTGGTACAAAGGATTTAACCAGGTCTGTGACCAGGCCTTGAAAATGGTATGGGTTTTACTGCCGTGATAGGCGTAAAGGCCTTTTAGTTTTCCTTGATCAAAGGCTTTGTCGGCTTTTTTTATGCCTTCAAGGGTGACAGGTTCCACAAACACATGGGCCGCTTCTGTGATGATGGCGTTTAACAAAGGCGGCTTTTGAGCCCCGGCAATCAGGGCAATGGTTCCACCGTCTGAGTGGCCGATGAACACATAGGGGTGGTCAGGAATAATGGCATTCAAGACCTGCGGCAGTTCATCCTGGGCATATCGGGTCAGGTAGTTCATGGTGCGTGCCTGAATCAGGGTTGATGAACGGCCATACCCCAGTCGGTCATACATCAATCCCGGGCATTGGGTGGTTTTGCAAAGCGCCTGGGCAAAGTGCTTCCACATGGCTGAACATCCCAGGCCTTCATGGAGAAAGACAAGGACAGGGAGATGTGAATTCCCCGGGATCATTTCATAATAAAGGATCTGGTTGATATCCAGTTCAAGTTCGGCCACTGTTTTTCTCCTGATCATAATTGACAAGCAGGTTTGTATAGATAAAAAACAGTGCCATATCTGTACCGGGTTTGTCACGGTAAATCTGGGGTTGCGGTTTAAATTTTTTATGTATTTTGTTTTGTTTAATTCCTATACAAGGCAATAAATTCATGTCATATAATGTTTTTTATCAAAAACTGCACAAGGACAGATAGGCCATGTCTGATTTAACATTACACCATCGGTATGATAAAAATTTTGATACCCTTTCCAGGGATGATCAAAAAAAACTGATGGCATCAAAAGTCGTGGTAATCGGTCTTGGCGGCCTTGGCGGCGGGGTCTGCGAGATGCTGGCACGCACCGGTGTCGGGCACTTGACCCTGATTGACGGGGATTGTTTTGAAGCCAGTAATTTGAATCGCCAGGTGTTAAGTCAGGAACATCTGGTGGGCAAACCAAAGGCCCTGGCGGCCGAGCAAAGAATCCATGCCATCAATTCTGAGGTCATGGCCATTGCCAGGGTTGAATATCTTGATGAATCCAGTTTGTATGAGAGGATCAGGGGCGCACATGTGGTTATGGACTGTCTGGATTCCATTGACATGCGGTTTAAATTACAGGCTGCCGCGTTTAAAGCATCGGTTCCCATTGTATCCGGAGCCATAGCCGGAGTGACCGGGCAGGTGACCACTATCTTTCCCGGTGATAAAGGGTATGATCTCATATATGGTCAAAACACTAAGTCCCGGTCTAAAGGAGTGGAGACAAAAACCGGTAATCTTTCTTATTGTGCGTTGTTTGTTTCGTCAGTCCAATCGTCTGAATGCATCAAGATTTTGCTTGGCCGGGGGGATATGCTGCGCAATAAACTGCTGATTGCAGATTTGTGGTCCAATACCTTTGACGTGTTGGATTTATGTTGAAATTAAGGGAGGATCGAAAATTATGAATTGTCCAGGCACCATTCTTGAGCAAATGAAACAAGACGCCATTGATATTTTTAATCAAGGACTTGCCGCAGTAGATCCCAAAGCCTGTATCCTTGAGTATTGTAAGCTTGACGGCAGTTTTTTGCACATTGATAAACAAGTGTTTGATCTGGATCGATTTGAGACCATCCTGGTGATCGGGGCGGGTAAGGCAGCAGCTTCCATGGCTGCTGCTGTTGAACAGATCTTACAAGACCGGATAACAAAGGGGCTGGTGATTGTTAAATATGATCATTCAGAACCCCTTAAAACCATATCAATTATTGAGGCGGCACATCCTGTACCAGATGAAAACGGGGTGAACGGGTCAACAGCATTGTTAAAACTTGCCCAGTCTGCGGATGAAAAAACCCTGGTACTCTGTCTGATTTCAGGCGGTGGGTCGGCATTGATGGCATTGCCGGCAGAAGGGTTAACGCTTTTGGACAAGCAGAAGACCACCCAGGTATTGCTGGGTTGTGGTGCCACCATTCATGAAATCAATACCATTCGAAAACATCTGTCCCAAATAAAGGGCGGCCGCCTGGCCAGGGCGGTTTATCCTGCCACCATGGCCTGTTTGGTCCTGTCCGATGTGGTGGGGGATGATCTGGATATTATTTCGTCAGGACCGTGTGTGGCTGATCCGGGAACCTATGAACAATGTCTTAAAATTATAGACCATTACCATATCAGCGATCATCTGCCAGGCGCAGTCATGTCTTATTTGACCAAAGGGGCGGATGGGTTGATTTTTGAAACACCCAAGCCCGGGGATCCTGTGTTCAACCATATTTCTCATAGTATTGTGGCCAGTAATTTTAATGCGCTTTTAAGTGCCCGGAAAAAAGCTCAGGAATTAGGGTATCAGGTGCTGCTGCTCTCTTCGATGATTGAAGGGGAAACCCGGGATGTGGCCGGTGTTCATGCAGCCATTGCCCGGCAGGTTCTGACAAGCCATCATCCGATTAAACCGCCGGCCTGTATCCTGTCTGGTGGTGAAACCACCGTGACGATAAAAGGCAAGGGAAAAGGCGGGCGGAACCAGGAGTTTGCCCTGGCCTGCGGTATCAGGATTAAAGGGCTTGAACACATTGTCATATTAAGTGGCGGAACCGATGGAACCGATGGCCCCACTGATGCGGCAGGGGCTATTGTGGACGGTACGACCATGCAGCGGGCACTTGAATCAGGATTGAATCCAGACCGTCATTTAAATGAAAACAATGCTTATCCATTGTTTGAGCAGCTTTCAGATCTGTTGATAACAGGTGCCACCCATACCAATGTGATGGATGTCAGAATTATGCTGATCCGGTAAAAGGTTCGGATAAATGATTCAGGTAAATGGTTCAGGATAAATCATTGGCAGTGCCTGTGACAGTTGTGGGGAGAATAAAGATTGCAGGTTTTAAATCTTTGTGTTTCGTGAGCGGCGCATGGCGAGCAATTTGTCTTTGAAAACAAGAATTTCTTCTATTTTAAAAATTTTGCCCGAATAAAAGAGCAGAAGGCAAAATTCCAATCCAATGATGAGTACAATCCCCAGAGAGTTGCCAAAATTGCCCTGATTTAAAATGGTTCTTAAAAAATCAGCCGAAAGTTTGAGAACAAGCCCGATACAAAGGCTTAAGGGAATCATTTTTACAAAAAACAGGTAAACCTGGTTTTTTTCAGTGTTACGGCTTTGTCTGTTCCAGCATTCAAACAGGACAAAACATTGGATGGCCACGGTGACAGACAAGCCCAGGGCCACACCTTTTGCCCCCATCATTTTCATGAGCAGCCCGATTATCGGAAGGCTGGCTAGCACGCAAATGGTTGTAAACATAACAGGGAACAGGGTGTTTTGAATGGCATAATATCCCCGGGATACAATATTCTGGGCTGAAAAGGCAAAAGCCCCGATCATGAAAAACGGCAGAATGCCTGCAGTGACTGCTGTGGCAGCAGCATCAAACCGGCCTCTTTGAAACAGAATGGTTACCATTTCATGGCTTAATATCATGAACAGAACACTGACCGGTATAACCAGGAACATATATTTTAAGGTTTTGTTGAGTAATCGGTTTAATTGTGTACGATCTTTGTTCTGAGCAAGTTTTGCCATGAAAGGATAGGATGCCACACCCACAGCCTGGCCAAACAGACCCACCAGAATAAACATGATTCTGATGGCATAATTCATGGAAGCAATGCTGCCCGGATCAAGATAAGAACCGAAAAACTTTAAAAGAATTTCCATGGAAAAGGTCATGGTCAGTCCCAGCATCAGCGGAAAAGTCAGTTTGACATATTTGATCAGATCCGGATGAACAAAGCTGATAATCAAAAAATACCGGATGCCAAGCTGTCGGGCGCCAAAAATCTGGAGAACAAAATTACCCAGAAAGGCTCCGGCCAAAACGCCCCAGGCAAACCCTTCCATTCCCATATAAGGGCCCAGTAAAACACCGCCCAGGATAATCAACAGATTGTATATTAATGGTGCAAGGGCTGGAATGAAAAATCGTTCTTTTGCAAACTGGACTGCCATTAAAAGTCCGCCGGCAAAAAAGAAAAACTGGGCCGGGATAATGATCCGGGTCATTTTTACAGCCAGGTTAAAAGTGGCTGGATCATGAAGGCCCGGGGCAAACAAACTCACGATCCGGGGTGCCCAGATCATGCCTGCCAGAATCAAGCCTGCCAGCACAAGACCAAAGGTGTTCATGATGATGGAAAAGACTTTATAGCCTTCCTGGTCCTGTTTGTTGATCAGATAAAGGGTAAAAATCGGAATAAAGGTAATGGACAAAAAACCTGAAGCCACAATATGATTAAGAATCTCAGGAATAACAAAGGCAATCTGGTAAGCATCCACATCTGCTTTTATACCGCCGACACCGGCAATGGTCATTTCTCTGAAGACCCCGATGACCCGGCTTAAAAACACCGATGACATCATGATAGCGGATGCAAGGCCTACTTTTTTGAGTGTGTTCTCTGTTGCCATTGATCTCTCATTTGAATATTTGATTTAATGCCGATTAAATATAGTTAGTGAATCAATATCCATTTTTTGTTGCCTATGGTTTATCACAAAGAATAACCAAATAACAGGTGTCACTTTAAAATAGTTTGACTTGCATAAACCTTGCAGAATATAGTGGCTGGGTAAAGAACTGAATATAAAGGTTAGGGGTCACTCAAAAATAAATTACCAGTTATTTTTGAGTGGGCCCTAAGCATTAAGGACAATTAAAATGATAACCAAACTTGGGATTTCTTCTCTTCTGGCAGGTTTTTTTATTGCGCTTTTATCCGGGATTTCAGGGTTTATGGAAAAAAAAACCATGTGGTCTGATTTGACCTTGTCTGCAATTTTGGGTGAAGATCATACAGAGTCGTTCATCACCTGGTTTGATACCGAGTTTATCCAGAACAGTCTGGACTCTGTGTTTTATACGATACCGTTTTTCGGCATTTTAATCGGTCTGGGTAGCATTCTTCTGGTGATCAGTTTGTTTATGAAAACGCATAAATAAAAGATAAAATCCCAACCCGTTAAGCAGGACATAAACTCATGAACAAAAATCAAATACGTGAACTGATATCAAGGAGGCAGTTTTTACAATATGGGGCTGCAGCCTCTGCTGTTGTGGCTGTACCCGGGTTCTTTTCAGGCTGTGCCCTTGATCCGGTAACAGGTAAACAACAATTGATGATGGTGTCTGAGCAACAGGAAATCGCCATTGACAAGCAGCAGTCTCCATTTCAATTTGCTTCTGATTATGGCATTACCCAGGAAAAGACAATTAATGTCTATATCAGTTCTGTGGGCAGACAACTTTTGCCCCATGTGCATCGACCGGGCATGCCGTATAATTTTCAATGCGTGAATGCCACATACATAAACGCTTATGCGTTCCCGGGCGGTTCCATTGCTGCGACCCGGGGGATTTTGCTGACACTGGACAATGAAGCCCAGCTGGCTTCACTGCTGGGTCATGAACTGGGTCATGTGAATGCCAGGCATGCGGCTGAACAGATGTCCAAAGGCCAGTTGTCCTCTTTGCTGGTTGCAGGTCTTTCAGCTGTAGCAGGTACCCAGGGAAAAGGTCTGGGCGAATTAACCCAGCAACTGGGGGCACTCAGTCAAGGCTTGCTTTTGTCCAAATACAGCCGGGATAATGAAAGAGAAGCTGATGCCCTGGGCAATGAATATATGGTTAAGGCAGGTTATCCTGCCAGGGGATTTGTGGGCTTAATGGAAATGCTGGATTCTTTGAACAAGGAAAAACCAGGCTCATCCCAGATCCTTTTTTCAACCCATCCCATGAGTTCGGAACGTTTGACAGCTGCCCGTCACAGAGAAAAAACAATTTATCAGTCATCCAATACAGCCCGGGACAATCGGGAAAAATATATGGATAACATAGCTCCATTGAGAGCAAAAAAAGAGGGGATTGATTTTTTGCAAAAGGGTGAAGCCCTTATGGGTAAAAAAGAATATGATAATGCTCAAAAAATGTTTAAAACTGCATTAAAAACATTAGATCAGGACTACACCGCCCATGTCATGATGGCCAAATGTTTGATGTTAAATGAAAATCCATCTTCTGCCGTGACCCATGCCGATCTGGCCAAACAATTATATCCCTCCCAGACACAAGGGTATTATATGGCCGGGCTTGCCAATGTTGAGATCAAACAATACTCAAAAGCGTACCAGGACTTTGATACCTGCGACAAGTTGTTGCCGGGCAATCCGCAAATGACCTTTTTTAAAGGATATTGTTCTGAACAGCAAAAAGACAGAAAACATGCTGCAGCCAATTATGCCCAATATCTGGAAATGATTCAATATCAACCCAATAAGTATTCCAAGCATGCCTATGCCCGCCTCAAGGAATGGGGTTATGTCAAATAATGTGTCAGATATGGATTCAATTGAAGCCTGCAGGGGTTTGATAGCGTCTCACCATGTGATGAGTCTTGCCACATCATCCGGCGCAGGGGCCTGGTCAGCGCCGGTGTACTATTATTTTATGGACACAGGGTTTTATTTTTTTTCAGGTGTAACCAGCCGGCATATCCGGGATGCCATTGAATCCAGAGGCTGTTGTGCAGCATCCATTTTTGAAGATCAATGCCGGTTTGATCAGATACGAGGGGTACAGATGTCGGGAACCATTGATCCTGTTTCGTCTGCAACAAAGGCGTTACAGGCTTCGGCCGGCTATATGCGGCGGTTTAAAATAAAGATAGACACACCCGATATCTTAAATTTTTTTAAAACACAATATCATGCAAACCTGTTTTGTTTTACTCCGGTTCAACTCTTTTTCATGGACAATTCCAAAGGGTTTGGAACCAGACAAGAGATATCTTTATGAAATTTTCAAGCCTTGCCCAGACCATTGCATTTTTAGACAGGGAAAAGGAACTGGTCCGAATATCCCAGCCGGTTAATCCGGATCTGGAAATGGCCGAGATCACCCGGCAGGTGTTTGATGCCCAGGGACCGGCCATCTTGTTTGAAAATATTATCAATTCCAAATTCCCGGCTGTATCCAATTTGATGGGGACATGGTCAAGGACGGTCAAACTATTTGAACCCCAGTTGTCGTCGGTGACTGCACTGGTGGATATGGTGTCTGACCCGGGATCTGTTTTCAGGTCGTTTAAAAAAGGGATCAGGGCCATCCCTGCGGCCATTCATGCCCTGCCGTTAAAAACCGTACACCCCAAAGTCATGGAAAATCAGTGTGGAATTACAGATCTGCCCATGATCCGGTGCTGGCCCGAAGATGGGGGCGCCTTTATCCTGCTGCCCCAGGTCTTTTCCAGTGATCCTGACAATGATTCGATTTTTAAATCCAATTTAGGCATGTACCGGATACAGATCTCGGGCAACCAGTATGCCCCGGGACAGGAGATCGGGCTTCACTATCAATTGCACCGGGGAATCGGCAACCACCATAAACAGGCACTGGAACAGAACAAACCTTTCCGGGTCAGTATTTTTATTGGCGGACCACTGGCCCATACACTGGCTGCTGTGATGCCGCTGCCCGAAGGTATGCCAGAGATCAGTTTTGCCGGGGCTCTTGCCGGCAGCAACTTTAAATATGCCAGAAAAAATCAATACATGATTTCTGCGGATGCGGACTTTTGTATCATTGGCACGGTGGTACCGGGCAAAACAAAACCCGAAGGCCCGTTCGGGGATCATCTGGGGTATTATTCGCTGGCGCATGAATTTCCTTACTTAAAAGTGGATAAAGTTTACCATCGAAAAGATGCTGTTTTCCCCTTTACCGTGGTGGGCCGGCCCCCCCGGGAAGACAGCCATTTTGGAAAATTGATCCATGAAATCACCCGATCGGCTGTTAAACAGGCCATCCCTGGCGTGACCGCAGTGAATGCCGTGGATGCAGCCGGTGTTCATCCTTTGCTGCTGGTCAAAGCCAGGGAGCGTTATCTGCCCTGTGAAAAAAGGGTGCCAAGAGAATTGTTGACCCATGCCAGCCGGATTCTGGGAACCGGGCAATTGTCTTTAGCAAAATATCTTCTGATCTGCGCCCATGAAGATAGTCCAGATCTGGATATCACAGATGAGCAGGCCTTTTTTGTCCATCTGCTTGAAAGGATTGATTTTTCCAGTGACCTTCATTTTTTGACCCACACCACCATGGATACCCTGGATTATTCAACCCCTGATATCCATAACGGATCAAAGCTGGTTATGGCTGCGGCCGGGGATAAGAAACGGGATCTTTCCACGCAGTTTCCCAGGGATTTTTCTCTGCCGGAGGGGTTTTTAAATGCAAAAATTGCAGCACCCGGCATGGCCGTGGTTAACGGTCCTGAATTTAAAACCCATGCAACAGCAAAAACCCGGATCAATAGATTAAAAGCATGTTTTCAGGCAAAGGCCGGCCTGGACAGCCTTCCTTTGTGTGTGATTGTGGATGATGCGGATTTTGCATCCCGATCGTTTGCAAATTTTTTATGGGTCACTTTTACCCGGTCCAATCCATCCCATGATGTATATGGGGTAAAAGAACAGATGGTTTACAAACACTGGGGCTGCAATCCGCCCCTGATCATTGATGCCCGAATCAAACCCTTTCATGCCAAAGCGCTTGAACCGGATAAACAGGTTGTGGAAACAGTCAAGGCGCTGGGAATAAAAGGCGGACCACTTTACGGAATTATATAGGAGGAGGCAGGTATGTCAATCTGGAACAGGATCCCGAAAAAGACTATTTTTTTTATTGTGTTTTTTGTCATTGTCTATACGCTGGCAGGTTTTTTCGCAGTACCTGAACTGGCCAAAAAATATCTGCCGGATCAGGCATCTCAAGCGCTTGGCAGGCAGGTGACCATTCAGAATGCAGCCTTTAATCCTTATGTGTTTTCCGCCAGTATTGAGGGTCTTGATATCAGGGACAAAGAGGGGAAAACCAGTTTTTTTTCTGCAGACAGTATTCATGTCCGTGTGAGCCTGTCTTCCCTGTTTCGACTGGCCCCGGTCATCTCTGAAATTCGGGTGGAAAAACCAATGCTCGATATTGTCAGAGAAAAAGACGGGACATTTAACTTTTTAGATCTGATTCAATCCATGTCCCAAAAGAAGATAAAAACAGCAGATTCTTCAGAATTAAAACATCAGGAATCAGGTCAGGCTATTCCGGAATTCATACTCAAAAATGTCAAGATTTCCAAAGGTGAAGTGCGGTTTGAGGATAAGCTGAAGGCAGTCTCGCACAAGGTGAGCGATTTTTCATTCTTTTTGCCCTATCTGAGCAGTCAATGGGAAAAACGATATGAAAAAGCCGGCATGGATATCTGGTTTATGTTGAATCAATCCCAGACTGATATCCATGTGGAAACCACACCCTTTGCCGAAGATATGGGTACACGGGCAGTGATTAAAACCCAGGATATTCATGTCCCCCATTATCTGGCATACCTGCCGTTGCCGGACAGTTTGAAGCTTAAGACATTGGACATCAATGCAGACCTTGATGTCTTATTTCGAAAAAAACATAAGACAGGCTTGCTTGAGATCCAGGGCAAGGTCAATGCCCTTGATCTGGACCTGACCGATACGCTGGATGCCCCCATCATCAAGTTTGAACAATTGTCTGTGGAAATTTTAAAATCCGAC
The DNA here is from genome assembly GCA_043827005.1 of Pseudomonadota bacterium. Lineage (GTDB taxonomy): Bacteria > Desulfobacterota > Desulfobacteria > Desulfobacterales > Desulfobacteraceae > Desulfobacula. The sequence continues at coordinate 13,529 of JBDRPM010000026.1, forward strand.
GTTCTTTCTGGCAATATAAACCTTGGGACTGTTTTGCTGGCCTCGCCTGACATTCATATTACCCGGGATGAGCAGGGTCTTATTACTTTGATGAATCACATTCCGCAAACCCAGACGGTTTCTTCTGATTCTGCAATTGAATCAGAAGAAAAAACAGCCATGCCGGTCACCCAGTCAGCAGATCAAAGCAACTCGGCCTTTCAGCTTCGGCTGGCACTTCTTGATATTGCCGGGGCATCCATTGCCTTTAAAGACCTTTCCAATGCCGCACCCTTTGAGACCAGGGTATCACCCATGACTGCCCGTTTTGAGAATGTGACACTGGGAAAATCGGTTGCCGGGTCTTACGCCATTGTTCTAGAGTCAGAATCCAAAGAGATCATCGATTCAACTGGTCAATTTTCCATCAATCCAGTCGCAGCAAAAGGGAGTTTAACCATTACAGATGTGGTATTGAATAAATATGCGCCCTATTATAATCAGCAGGTTGATCTGGAGATTGAAACTGGTAAACTTTCCATGGCTGTTGACTTTGATATCCGGCAGGATACAGACACCAGCACAGGAATTGACAAACTCAATGGCTTGGTCAACATGCCAGAGATGTTGATCAACGCTCTTGCCATCCTTGACCGGCAGTCTAAAGAAAAAATGGTTCAACTGCCAGAGATTAAAATCATAGACAGTGCTGTGGACATTGGACAGCACAAGGTCAATACCGGGTCCATCAAAATCGAACCCGGAAAAATGTTTGTCAGCCGCCTGAAAAATGGGAGTATTAACCTGGTCAATGCCCTTCAAGCCGGTTCAGGCACACGGCAATCGTCTGATTCACCTGAAAAACAAGCCACACCCATACCGGAACCATGGGATGTGACGCTGCCAATGTTTGATCTGGCCGGTCTTGATCTTAAATTCCAGGATCTGACCAATTTAGATCCGGTGAATATTGATCTTTCTGATATCAATATCAAGGCATCTAATTTTCAGACCAATGGAAATGAAAAAGGGGACCTGTCTGCACAGATGCGCTGGAACAAACTTGGAAAAATCAGCCTTGCGGGTAAACTGCTGCCGGACAAGATGATTGGGGCGTTTGATGTTAATCTGGATAAGATTGATATTCAATCAATGCAGCCCTATTTTACAGATGCCGTAAAAGTGGTGGTCACAGATGGCGTTATCCAGACCCGGGGCAAGCTGAGCATGGATATAAGTGATCTGTCCACGCCGAATATTCGATTCGTGGGGCAATCGTCTGTCAGTCAGTTTGTTGCCCTGGACAAGCAAAGTGCCCAGGATTTTTTCAAGGCCACATCTTTATATGTTTCCGGACTGGATGTGTCGGTCCTTCCTGTCAAGGTCATGATCAAAGAAGTTGCCCTGACAGATTTTTATTCAAGGGTTATCATCAGTGAAACAGGTGACCTGAACCTGAACTCAATTTTTACAAAAGCATCAACAGAAGGTGACAAAGGCCTCGTCAAAACCGTTGAAAAAGATGTGAAACACAAGGAACCCGAGCCTGTTCCGTCACAGATTAAAATTGAAAGCGTGACATTACAGGGAGGAGAGATCCAGTTTTCAGACTATTTGACCCGCCCTAATTTTACAGCCGGGATGAAGGAGCTTGCAGGAGCTGTTACCGGCCTTTCATCCGAGGAAAACACACAGGCCAAATTAGTTTTAAACGGCATTCATGGACAATCGTCGCCACTGGCCATTACCGGGACGATTAATCCGCTGGCTCAAACAAAATATGCTGATATTGATATTTCGTTCAAGGATATTGAATTGAGCAGTTTTACTCCGTATGCAGCCAAATACCTGGGATATAAAATTGAAAAAGGAAAATTAATCCTGGATCTTGAATACAATATTAACGGCAAGAAACTCAAAGCTGAGAACCGGGTCCGGTTTGATAACTTTGCCCTGGGAGAATCTGTGGACAGCAAGGATGCGACCTCTTTGCCCGTGAGTCTGGCAATCTCTCTTTTAAAGAACAAAGATGGTCAGATTAACCTTGATCTGCCTGTAACAGGGGAACTGGATGATCCGGAATTCAGTTTTGGTGGCATTCTTTTTAAGATGATCGGCAACCTGATCTTAAAGGTGGTGACCTCGCCTTTTTCAATTATCGGCGCCATGTTTGGTGGGGGAGAAGACCTGGAATATCTTGATTTTAAATCCGGTGATACTCAAATCAGCCCTGAAAATTTTGAAAAAATAGATAAATTAATACAGATTCTTTCGGCCAAGCCGTCGGTTAAATTGGAGATTCAGGGAGTGTATGACTATGGTTTTGATGCTCAGGCGTTAAGATTAAAAAGCTATCAGGATTTGATCAAGACAGAAAAAATCAAGCAGATGCTGGCAAAAGGATCAACTGCTGTGGCATTGAAGGATATCACGATATCTGAAGAGGAAATGCCGGTTTATGTGGACTTTGCTTATACCAAAGCAAAGTTTATCAAACCAAGGAATGCAGACGGCGGTGAAAAACAGATTGATGTGGAAGAAAAGAAAAAACTGCTAATGGCCAATATTTTAGTGAATCAGGATGCTTTAAGACTGTTATCCATTGAACGGGCAGAAAATGTTAAAGCCTATATTCTGTCAAAAAACCAAGTGGATAAAGAACAGATTTTTATTGTCGAGCCCATTGAAACCCGGAAAGATGAACAAGAAAAAATCAGCCGGGTTAAGTTTTTGTTAAAGTAATTTTACAACCATTGGATTTGCAGGTATATTAACGAAAAAAAATAAGCTGGGTTTAAAAATGAAAAATAAAAGGATATGGCCATGAAAAATCCAATTGATCAATTCTGGAGCCTGAAATTAGAAGCAGTGAAACTGAGTCTTGAACATAATAACTTTGAAGTATTTATTGCCGACAATGCAACGTCTGCAAAAACAATTGCATTGGAAACCATCATTCCGGGCCTTGATCCCAAAAGCGTTTCCTGGGGCGGGTCCATGTCTTTTGTGGATATTGGATTGTTTCATGGTCTCAAAGATCGGGATGATATCAAGGTGCTCAATACCTTTGACACAAAATTACCCAAAGATGAAATAATGGCGCTTCGACGGCAATCACTATTGGTGGATCTGTATATCACCGGTACCAATGCATTAACTGAGGCAGGTCAACTGGTGAACCTGGATATGGTTGGAAACCGGGTGGCTGCCATGATGTGGGGACCCAAAAATGTTCTTTTGATTATTGGCAGAAATAAGATTTGCAATGACCTGGAAGATGCCATGAACCGGGTTAAAAATTTTGCAGCTCCTGTGAATGTCATGCGGCTGGACAAGAAAACGCCCTGCCGGAAAACCGGGACCTGTCATGATTGCAACAGTCCTGACAGGATCTGCAACTATTGGACGATCATGGAAAAATGTTTTGAAAAAAACAGGATAAAAATTATTCTGGTTAATGAGGATTTAGGATTTTAATGGATTTTTAGTTATGCAAAAAATAATCGTATTTCAACAAAATGGGTCAGGACAAATTAAAATAGACGGCATGAATAAATTCGGGGAAAACCGGTTTAACATTCAAACATTTGATATTGATGGCCCTTTGCCGGAACTGATTGATGATACCTCACACTATCTGCCAAAGACCATTGAAGCAGACCTGGTGCTGGATTATTTAAAGCACCGGGACTTGTCCGATGACTTGAGTATCCTGTGTGAGAAATCAGGGATACCAATGGTTGCTTCAGGTAAAAAAATTACTGCCGGTAAAGCCATCTGTCCCCATGTCTGTTGTACCCTTGGAAAACATCGTCATCTGGGTGATTATGGAGATCTGTTTGGTACACCGCAACTCAAAGTGTTTACAAAACAGGATGTTATCACTCAAATCAAGGTGATCAAAGGGGCTCCTTGTGGCGCCACCTGGTATGCGGCGGATAAAATAAAAAATATGCCCATTGAACTTGCCCGGACCCGGTTTGGTCTGGAAGTCCAGTTTTTCTGTTCAGCCGATCCAGCTGCCTGGGATCCGCTCTGGGGGAAAAGTTCAGTTCATGTGGCAGCCGATATCCATTCCGCTGTATTGAAAAACTGTCTGAAAAAACAGGATCAATAGCAGGGGACCCCATTAGCCTGTTCTTTTTATTTTTTGGATTGATCGTACGGACCGGGAAACAATTGATTCGTTTTCCCGGTCAGATAATAGGCACCAAGCCCCACCCACTCACTTAATGCATACTTGAGCCATTTGAGGTTACCTGAAAAATCAAGGGTGAGTCTGTAAAGTGTTTTTTCATGAACATTATGGTCCACAGGATATGGGATTACCAGCCATCCGGCTTTGTTAAAACATCCCACAGATCTTGCCATGTGGGATGCTGAGGTGATCAGGACCCATTGTTCTCCGGGTTTGGGGTTGATCTTTTGAAAAGAAAAAATGGCATTCTCATATGTGTTTTTAGATTCAGATTCAAATAATATCTGGTCAGGATCGATGCCCTGTTCTTCTAAAAGTTGCCGGGCCACCTGTGTGCTCTTGTATTCCTGCAAGTTCAGGCTGCCGGTTCCACCAATGAAAAGGTGTCTGGCTGTTGGGTATTGTTTGATCAGGTGAAGAAAGGCAAACATTCTTTCAGCAGATTCATTGAATTCAACCTGCTGCCATAGAACTGAAGAATAGATCTTTTCAGCTCCGGCCAGAACAATGATGCCATCAACACAAGCAGGCAGGGCTTTTTGGACGGGAAAACGGGTTTCCAAAGGATATAGGAGCCAGTCGCCTGCCGGGAAGAGGGTAATGGTCACAATTAAAAAAACAGTGATCGATAAAACGATTTTTGCCCGTTTATGGGATTTAAGAAATAAAAGCGTCACCCCGGTGATCAATAGCATCACCAGAATTATATCCGGAGAAAAGATCATCCATAAAATCTTGGAAACATAAAAAAATAAAAGGTCCATTGCTATTTGTTCCAGGGTTAAAGGATTTATAATCAGTCAGTTCCGGTTGTTTTTCCATCAACGTGCGCCGATATTGGTTTTAATGAGGCTTTTGTAACAAGATGTGTGCCAAATTTTTCAGATATGCTGTCCACTGCTTTATCCACACAGTCCCAATGTTTTTTGTGAAGGCTTTCCTGTGTCATGAAAGTCATCTGAACGGGGTTGTCTTTATCTTTTAACGCACTCACGCCAACGCCCACCAGCCTGATTTTCTTTTTTAAGTCAATGTTCCGGTATAATAAAAGAGCTTCATTAAAAATGGCCGAAGATGAACAAACAGCCTCATTGAGTTTTTTTTGCCTTGTGATCTGTGAAAAATCAGAAAATTTGAGTTTGATGGACACAGTTTCACAGACCAGATTTTTTTTACGCAACTGGTGTCCCACGGTTTGGCTCAGATCCAGGATGATTTGTTTAACCGCTTCAAAATCAGAAATGTCTTTGGCCAGGGTTGTCTCACTGGAAATGGATTTTCGGGTATAACTGCTGTTGACCGAGGATGCATCAATGCCATTGGACAGCTCCAGCAGCCGCGGGCCCAGGGTTCCAAATTTTTTGGTTAAAATGGACACAGAAAAAGGCCGGACATCCCCCAGGGTTTTGATCTGCAACAATGCCATCTGATCCATGACCCGTTTTCCAACACCCGGCACTTTGTCAATGGGAAGGTCATCAATAAATTGCTTAACCCTGGATTTTTCAATAATCGTGAGCCCATCCGGCTTGTTCATGCCGGATGCTATTTTTGATAAAAATTTGATCGGGGCTATTCCCACCGAACTGGTCAGGTTAAGATGATTGAAAATCTGTTTTTTGATGGCCCGTCCGATTTGATCGGGCGGACCGAAAAGCCGTTCACACCCCTGGATATCCACATAAGCTTCGTCAATGGAAACCTGTTCAACAACAGGAGAAAAACTGGCAAGAATGTTCATGATGGACTGGGAAACGGTTTTATATTTTTCCATGTTCCCTGGAATGATTTTAAGATGGTCGCATCTTTGTTTGGCCTGGAACACGGGCATGGCAGAATGGATGCCGAACTTTCTGGCCTCATAGCTGGCGGTGGCCACAACACTTCGTGCGTGGTCCCTTGAAATGATGACGGGCTGCCCTTTAAGACTTGGGTTATCTCTTTGTTCAATGGCAGCAAAAAATGCATCCATGTCAATGTGCAATATCATTTTTCTGCATCTCTAGAACATATTTGTGGATCAATTCATGCTGATCCAGGGACCATTGTGCAAAAATACAATGACAGATATCTTCCTGGATTAGTGACAGAATTCTCAAGCCGGCAAAAAAGGTGTTGTTTCCGTTGAAATTGGGGATATCCAGGGTAAATTTGATAAAATCAAAGTCAAATTGCAAGAAGCCATCGTTTTTAAAGGCCATGCCGCCAGCGCTGATATTCAATACCCGGACTGTTTTTTCCAGGAACCGGATTTGGATTCTTTGACCGTCTTTAAATTGATAGCGAAAGGATTCTCTCTTGTCTTCTGAATCATGAATGATGGCATCACCTGTTGGTTTCTCTTTTTTCCAGAACAAATTCAACCCTCCTGTTTTGTGCTCGATTCTCTTCCGACGTATTGGGCACAAGGGGCATGACATCCCCATAGCCCGTGGCTGTTAATCGATCCGGTTTCACACCTTTGGATATCAGGTGTTTTAATACGGTTGTGGCCCTGACAGCAGACAATTCCCAATTGGACGGAAAGATAGCCGTAGAAATGGGGATATCATCTGTGTGTCCCTTGATATTAATGGCGTATTCCGGGTAATCATCAAGAATTTGAATGATTTCATCAAAAATATTGATTGCTGCCGCATTCAGGGAGGCAGATCCTGAATTAAACAATGCCTGGCCCTGGATCGTGACAATGATTTTGCCATTTAAAATCCGGGTGGACAGGTCATCTTTTTGAGCGCTGTCTTTGACAAAGTGGGTCAGGTTTTCAAAAAGAGTTTTCTCCCGGGATCGAAGACCTGTGATATCTTCAATAGAGATCTGTGTGTCAGGTCTTTCAGGGATTTCCATCAACTCCATTAAGCCGATCAGGTTCTGGCCCTGTTCAACCTTGACTTTGATATCGTCCATGGTTTTCCGGTATTTGTCTTTTTCAAAAACTGCCAGGGTGTACAGAAGGACAAAAAATACCAGCAACATGGTCATCAGGTCTGCATAGGTCACAAGCCAGGTGGCCTCATCATCATAGGTAATAAATGTGGAATTGTAAGAGTTATCTCTCATGATTGACTTTTCAGGTTCATTTTCTCCATGGGTTTGCGCAGCCTTGATGAGATAAAACTGGACAGTTTTTCATAAATGATCATTGGATTATTATTTTTAATAATGGAGATGGCGCCTTCCATCTGGATTTCAAGATTGATAATTTCAATCACGGTTCTGGATCTTAATTTGCCTGCTATGGGCAAAAAAAAGAGCGTGGACAAAAGAGACCCGTAAAATGTGGTCAACAGGGCCACGGCCATGGCAGGTCCGATATTGGCCGGGTCCTGGAGCCGGCTTAACATTTGAACAAGGCCGATCAAAGTTCCCAGCATGCCAAAGGCCGGGGCATAGATGCCCATTTTTCTAAACACATCCTGGACAATAAAATGCCGCATTTGAAGCGACTGAATTTCAGTGGTCAGGGCAGCCCGGATCACTTCTTCGGAAGACCCGTCTGCCAGAAGACCGCAGGCTTTTTTTAAAAAAAGAGATTCGGTTTTGATTTTACTTAATTCTAAAAGTCCCTGCCGCCGGCTGATATGGCTGAGTCTGATCATGGTGGCCACGGCATCATTGGGATCTTGCTTGCCCTTTGAAAAAACAAAATAGGCTGCCTTGAATGCGGCAACCACATCCCTGAATTGAAAGGTGATCAGGGTGGTGGCAATGGTTCCGCCAAATACAATCATCAGGCTTTGAACATTCATAAAATTATGAAGATCCCCGCCCAGATAAATGGCACTGATGATCAAAGAAAATCCGGAAATAATCCCTATAAAAGATGCAACATCCATATGTGGTTTTTATCCTTATCAATTATACAGCAATCTGTTAAAGACAATCATTATGGTGATTTATGCCCATGCTATATGATAAAAATTTTCGGGTCAAGATTTACCCGGACCAATCATAATTTTTTTAAATTAAATTTTGAACCTGATGGATAATTTTGTCTGCCTGGATTTTATAGACAGGTAGCTTTGATTCTTTAACACATGTTTTCAATGCCCAAAAGAAACATTGATTATTCTTTGATGAATCTGGTATCAATGGTACTGAATGAATAAAATCAAAAGCAGATATCGGAGTTATAATGAAAGTTAAGCTGTTGTTTATGGGTATCATCTGCCTGGCCTGTTTTTTTGTTTTCGGGTGTCAGAATACAAGCAATGATCAAAATGAAACCACAAATCAAAAAACAGATAAAAAAACAGATCAGACAATTGAAAAAAAAGTTGCAGGCAGTTTGTCTGGGCATGAGCAGGCCAAAGCATATGAGATATTGCCCCAGAAGATTGAATGGCTCACCAATGATACCGATCCGGTGTATGCCTCTGACAAGGCGCAAAAAGGCGGGATTTTTCATTCGTCTATCTCAAGTTTTCCTTTGACCTTCCGTGTGGTGGGACCGGATTCAAACTCTTCTTTCCGGGGTGCTATTTTAGGCAATCAGATGTCGTTGATTAATATTCATCCCAATACCGAACATATCCTTCCTGAGCTGGCCACTCACTGGGCTTATGGGGCAGACAAAAAAACCATGTATTTCAAACTGGACAAGGATGCCCGGTGGTCGGACAATGTTCCGGTCACGGCCTGGGATTATGTCTATACCCTTGAATTCATGCGGTCCGAGCACATCATTGCACCCTGGTATAATGATTACTACACAAAAGAAATTGAAAAGGTTGTGGTTTATGATGATTATACCATTGGTGTGAAAAGCACCAAGGCAGTGCCGGATCTTCATTTAAAACTGGGGATTTCACCCACGCCCAGGCATTTTTTCGGAACCTTGACCAGCACCTTTGTCCAGGACTATAACTGGAAGATCGTTCCCAACACCGGGGCCTATCAGATCAGTGAGTTTGAAAAAGGCAAGTTTGTCCGGTTCAAGCGTAAACCAGACTGGTGGGCCAAAGATAAACAATATTTCAAGCATCGGTTTAATGTGGATGTTGTGGTCTTTGATGTGATCAGGGACACCAATCTGGAATGGGAGTATTTTAAAAAGGGCAGGCTTGAGACCTTTGGCCTGACCCTGCCCAAATACTGGCATGAAAAATCAAAACTTTCCTTGTTTGAAAAAGGCTATATAAATAAGATCTGGTTTTTCAATGACCAGGAACGATCAGCCCAGGGGTTGTGGCTCAACCAGGATAAGGACATTTTTAAGGATAAGCGGGTACGGTATGCCTTTGCCCATGCCATGAATGTACAAAGGGTGATTGAAAAGGTGTTGCGAAATGATTATTTCAGGCTGTCCCAGGCAACATTTGGATATGGCCGGTATACAGATTATGCCATAAAGCCCAGACCCTATGATATTCAGGAGGTGGAACGATTAATGACCGATGCCGGCTGGGCAAGGGGTAATGATGGGATATGGGCAAAAAACGACCTGCGGTTTTCGGTCAAGGTGACTTACAGCCATGAAGAACATATGCCAAGACTGGTGGTACTCAAGGAAGAAGCATTAAAGGCAGGCATTGAATTGTTGCTCGAAAAGCTTGATCCTTCCGCATCTTATAAAAAAGTGATGGAGAAAAAGCATGATGTGGGATGGCTGGGATGGAGCACCAGCATGCGGCCGTCTTACTGGCAAAGCTGGCACTCGGACAATGCCCATAAACCCCAGACCAACAATATAACCAATACAGACAATCCTGAGATGGATGCCCTGATCGATCAATTTCGGGCAAGTCTTGATGAGGAGGAGCGGATTGAACTTTCAAAAAAGATACAGCGCCTGATTCATGACCAGGGTGCTTTTGTTCCCACGTTCATGGTGCCTTATGTCAGGATAGGGTATTGGCGATGGCTCCAATTGCCTGATTTTTATGGTACCCGGCGATCAGATGATCTGTTTGATCCGTTTTCGACCATGACCGGCGGTCTGTTCTGGATTGACCCACAGATTAAACAACAAACCCTGGATGCCATGAAAAAAGGCATTGTATTTAAAGCCGCAACCATTGTGGACAAACAATTCAAGGTGGAGTAATTTAAAGCGTGGAATCACAAACAATTTTACAGGTCAGGGATCTTGCGGTTGAGTTTGATGCTGAAGCCGGCTGTATCCGGGCGGTTGATCAGGTCGGGTTTGAACTTAAAAAAGGCCGGGTGCTGGGAATCGCCGGGGAATCCGGGTGTGGCAAAAGTGTCACTGCGCTTAGTATCATGCGATTGCTGCCCAAACCTGTATCCCGTATTGTGAGCGGTCAGATAATGTTCCATAATCAGGACATTCTGGATCTGCCCGTGGAACAGATGCACCATATCCGGGGACGAAAAATATCCATGATTTTCCAGGAACCCATGACAGCATTGAACCCGGTTCACACCATCGGCAAACAGATAATCGAGATTTATAAACTTCATTTTTCAACCATGTCTGACAATCAAATGAAGTCGGCAGCAATAAGCATGCTCGAAGAGGTCGGCATTGCAGATCCTGTTCAGGTGATGAAAAAATATCCCCACCAGTTGTCCGGCGGGATGAGACAGCGGGTGATGATCGCCATGGCTCTGGCGTGCGAGCCTGAGATTCTCATTGCTGATGAACCCACAACAGCACTGGATGTTACAGTGCAGGCCCAGATTCTGGATTTAATCCGAGCGCTTCAGAAACGGTCTGATATGTCAGTGATTCTCATCACCCATGATCTGGGTGTCATTGCGGAAAACTGTGATGACGTGGTGGTCATGTATGCAGGGCGGATTGCTGAACAGGCAGAGGTGAAGATCTTGTATAAAACTCCGGCTCATCCGTATACACAAGGTCTGCTGTCTTCAATTCCGTCGTTGAGTAAAAAACCTAAGTCCATACTGCCCACCATTCAAGGAAGTGTTCCTTCTTTGCTCAACATGCCGGAGGGATGCAGGTTTGCAGGGCGCTGCTTTCAGGCGGAAGCGGTTTGCAGAAAAACAATTCCCCTTGAACGTGAGATCGGTAAAGGGCATACTATTGCCTGCCATTTTGCGTAAGGGCCCACTCAAAAGTAAATTTACATTTTGAAAGCCGATTCATCCTGTCCTGCCGCGTTGTGTAAATTCGTCATATTCCCGATATGCCTGCATTTCCACGCCTTGCAGGCCAGGCGACTCGACTCCCAAAATCGGTAATTTATTTTTGAGTGAACCCTAAGACAAAAAACGTTTAAAATTTTTTTAAAAAAATCTTGATTTTTTATCTGAAAGCCATTAAAAGTCAAGAAAAGCCACTTGGAGAAGGGCTTGAGCAGTTTCGTTCCGGAGGAAAACCCCATTGTAAGTGTGGCAACTCCTGAAGTTTGAAACTTTTTATTACTCAACAAACGGTCATGGGCCGCCCTGGTATTTCACCCTGGCCTGCCCACAACAAAGTATGAAAGAAACGCAGTGGTTTTTTTAGGTTCTTTCATAAAACACAAGGAGAAAGTCACAATGGCAAACGGGATTGTAAAATGGTTTAATGATTCTAAGGGATTTGGTTTTATCGAACAAGAAGATGGACCGGATGTATTTGTTCATCATTCAGGTATCAACTCCACTGGTTTTAGATCGCTCAATGAGGGCGACAAGGTGTCGTTTGATATAGAAGACGGAAAAAAAGGTCCCGCTGCAGTGAATGTAGTTGTCCTGTAAAACTTTCAAGAAGGTTTCTTTATTGATGGAGAAACTTTTTTTGCTGCCCGAATGAAAATCGTCTCAACATTCAATTTTGTTTGTTGAGACGATTTTTTTTACCAAAAATGACCGTAACACTCTTGCCTGAAACACAATTTCCCTGATTTATCTGTAAGGAAAAACTCAACCTTTCTTTTTTGTCGCATCCTATTTCCTTTAATTGATATATCATGGTATATGTTTTTGACTTTTACTTTTTTTGCATAAGGGCCCTAAGGATGGTATGGCACTTCTCGAGGTTAAAAATTTAAAAAAGCATTTTCCTGTCACCGGCGGTATTTTTTTGCGGCAGAAAGGTTTTGTCTATGCCCTGGACGGGGTTTCCTTTTCTTTGGACAAGGGCGAAACTCTGGGTATTGTCGGAGAGTCCGGCTGTGGAAAGACAACCCTGGGCAGGTGCATTATGGGGCTTTATAAACCGTCATTTGGTACAGTGGTTGTCAATGGCCAGGATGTGTCAGACATGACGTCTGCACAGCAAAAAAAAATGGCCCTTCATCTGCAGATGATATTTCAGGACCCTTTTGAATCCTTAAATCCCAGGCAGACCGTCAAAGAGATTCTGGAAGAAAAATACAGGATTCATAAAAAGAAGAATGGACAACTGGATGCTCAAATTCTCTCACTGCTTGAGCGGGTCGGGCTGTCGCCGGATGCGTTGATCAAATTTCCCCATGAGTTTTCAGGTGGCCAGCGCCAGCGGATCGGCATTGCAAGGGCCATCAGCCTTGAGCCTGATCTGATTATCTGTGATGAACCGGTTTCTGCTCTGGATGTCTCTGTTCAGTCCAAGATTTTAAATTTGCTGCTGGAATTGCAAAAAACAATGGGATTGGCTTTTTTGTTTATTTCCCACGATCTTTCAGTTGTCAGGCATATCTCGGATAAAATTGCAGTGATGTATCTGGGAAAGATTGTAGAAACTGCAGAGGCAGCAACTATTTATGAAAACGGGCTGCATCCTTACACCAAGGCGCTTTTATCTTCAGTGCCGGTTCCAGATCCTGAATCCAGGCGAGACCGGATTGTATTGGCAGGAGAGGTGCCTTCTGCAGAGCATCCGCCTTCTGGATGCCGATTCAACACCCGCTGTCCCCACGTCAAAGAGATTTGCTATAAAAAAGAGCCCCCTTTGATTAAAAATGAAATCCATGCCACTCATTTGACCGCCTGTCATTTTTTCTTCTAGAAAAAGGCTATATGGTGATATAGTCATAGCGTGTGTATTAAAAACAGTCAGAGGAGAGTCTATATGCCATTTAAAAGTATTGTGGATGTCCAAAAAAATATTGTGGTTTTGAAAGCCAAAGGAAAGATATCTGTAATGGATATTATTTCTGAAATTCAACATGCGATCACAATCAAGCGGGGAGATGGTATTACCAGGCGCTTGATTGATATGACAGAACAGGTTTTTTCTTATAATGTTGAGGATGTCCAGAAAATTAAAAAGATGATGGATGTGTCTGCAAAAGTTCTTGGTTCACGGAGAGTGGCGGTATTATTCAAAGAAATTCCTGAAAATTCTGATTTCGAGAAAATTATACCGCTTTTAAATTCGTCTGTCCTGGAGATTCAACTGTTTACCGATAGAACAGATGCTGTGTCCTTTCTTAACAAACCAACCGGGAAAAAGAAGAAACAATAATTCTGGGAGGGTATCTCTTTTTGTGCAGACCGAACTTTTTGTCATGTGTTTTAAATGCGACAAGTCAGGATTATCAGTGGTTTTACCCGTTTTTACCCGACTTTTCGTGTTTTGAATTATCTTGCACAAAGTCGGTGGTAATGCTACAGATGTTTTTTTTGTGGTTGTGGTGTCAAACATTGGTTTTGGGTTGTGATAAATAATAATGATACAGGTTAAATTTTTTTTCTGGATATTGATGGCAACCGGTTGTGTGTGGGTGTCAAGCTGTAGTGACCCTCCTAAAGCACCTGAGCCGGCATACGTTATGAAAACAGCATTTATAATAGTGACTGATGAAGAGTTTAGCGAAGAACTGGATTTGAAAAAAGCAGCCTATCCATACAATATCAAAGATCAGGCAGAAGAATACAATGAAATGGTGATCCATCTGGTTAAAGCCCTTTCCGAAGAGATTGTTCTGTTAAGTGCGGCCCATGATCTGAATATTATGGTTACTGATCAGCAAGTGGATGCAGCTGAGGCTGAAATGAAAAAAGAGTATCCGGATGACACTTTTGAAAAGATGCTGCTGGAAAATGCAATATCCTATTCTTTTTGGAAAAAGCGATTCAAAAAGAACATGATTATAGATAAAGTGATTGACCAGGAATTAAAACAGAAAATTGAAATATCATCCCAGGATATCATGGCGTTTTATCAAAAACACGCGGACATGATTCCTGAATCATCGGATCAAGTGGGTGATGAAAATAAAACTTTTAAAAACGAAGAACATTTGATATCAAGCCTTCGCATGCAAAAGACACAAGATTCTTATGAAGAATGGGTCCAAAAACTGTGGAATGAATATCCGGTTGAAATTGATAAGGGCCAATTAAAAACCTTTTTAATTGACATGGAAACCAGTAAGGAAAGTAAAAAATGAAAAATAAAATCAGTATCTTTGTTATGTTATGGGTGGTTGCTGCGATTTGTGTTTGCAGTGGTGTCCATGCTGCTGAAATTGTTGATAAGATCGTTGCCATTGTCAACAATGACATTGTCACTCTGGTTGATATTCAAAAAGGGGCAGCTCCTTATATGAAAAATATAGAAGCTTCAGGATATTCAAGAGAAAAGCAGGATGAGTTGATTCGTAATGTGAACCAGGATATCTTGAATTCAATGATTGAAAGAATCTTAACCCAGCAGGAAGCGGAAAGATATGGGATTTTAATCCCTGATGAGGAGATTGACAGTGCAATTGAAAATATTAAAAGTCGAAGATCCTTAAGCCAAAAAGAGTTTGAAGACGCATTGATCTATGAAGGTTTAAATATTGCAGATTTTCGGGAAAATATCAAAAAACAGTTGTTGCAGTCAAAAATTATCAATGTCGCTGTGAAATCAAAGGTGGTGATCACTGAGTCAGGTATCAAACAATATTATTCAGACAATAAAGAAAAATATGCAGGTAAACAAAAACATTATTTGAGAAATATTTTAATGCAGGACAAAGAAAAAATTTCTCAAATAAAACACAAATTAGATGATGGCCAGTCGTTTATAGAACTTGCAAAACAATTTTCAATGGCATCCAATGCAGCAGAGGGGGGTGACCTTGGGTTGTTTGATATCTATAATTTTTCAAAAGAGATAAAAGAGAGTCTCTCCAGCCTGAAAGCAGGGCAATATACGGATGTGGTTACAACCACCCAGGGGTTCCAGATTTTTTATGTGCAGGATATTGTTCTGGACGGTGAACAGCCCTATGAAGTGGTTTCAAAAGAAATTGAAGAGACCCTCTATCAGCAGCAGGTGGAAAAAAAATTCAAGGTCTGGCTTGAAACCTTGAAACAAAACGCCCACATCAAAATTATGTTATAATTTTTGTTTTTCTACTGAGCAGGAATATCCATGCAAAACGAACAGATAAAAATTTTAACAGCTAGTTTGAAACGATTGTTACGTCGGGGTGCCACCCGGCAGCTTCAAAATATTGTCAAAAAAACCCATATGGCTGATCTGGCCATTGCCTTTAAAGAATTAAGTTCAGATAACCGGGAAAAATTATTCAAGCTGATCAAGAATCCTGAGCAGATCGGGCTGCTGTTGTCCATGCTGGATGAATCCTTCTTCTTGGAGTTTGTTAAAAATGTTGAGTTTGAAAAGCTTGTAAATGCATTCGATCACATGGCTTCAGATGATGCGGCAGCGCTTTTATCCCTTCTGGATGAAGAATTGTCTGACCGGATTCTGTCAAAAATGCAGACTGAAGGATCCGCAAATGTCGAACAGCTCATGAGTTATGGTGAAGATACAGCCGGCTCATTAATGGTGACTGATTTTATTGCGTTAGAAGAAGATGTCGGCGCCAAACAGGTTATTGAAGCATTGCAGAATAAATATCTGGATGTTGAGATGCCATTTTATATCTATGTGGTTGACGAGTATGGCAAGCTGGTCGGGGTCAGCTCCTTAAGACAGCTTGTGGTGGTTCATCCGGATCTGCCGTTAAAAGATTTTATGGCCAAGGATATTGTCTCGGTCAAGCCTTACACAGACCGTGAAGAAGTGGCCAGCCTGGTATCCCGGTATGATTATCTGGCCATTCCTGTGGTGGATGATGACAATCGTATGGTGGGGCTGGTCACGGTTGATGATGTTATTGATATTCTTCATGAAGCAGCGACTGAAGATATTCTAAAGATGGCGGGTGTGGGTGATGAGTATATTGAAACCCAGACGATTTTAAGAGGAACCAGAATCCGGCTTCCCTGGCTGTTTGCCAGTTTTCTGGGAGGGGTTGCCGCTTTTTTTATTATCAGCGGGTTTGAGGAAAATCTGACCAGGTTTACCAGTCTGGCTGCTTTTATTCCGGTTATCATGGGAATGGGGGGAAATATCGGCACCCAGAGTTCTACTATCGTGGTCCGGGGGATTGCCACGGGCAGAATTGATATTCGGGATTTTCGTCAGGTTGTGGTCAAAGAATTTTCCGTCGGTCTTATTCTGGGGGTGGTCTATGGCGTTTTTATCGGCATTATTGCCAAATTCACCTTTGCTGCTGAATTGTTTTCCATGGAACTGGCCTTTGCTGTTGGGCTTGCCATTATTACGTCCATGACTGTTGCAGCGCTTGTGGGCTCCATGGTCCCGCTGATTCTGGAACGGCTTCATATTGATCCTGCAGTTGCCACCGGCCCCTTTGTGACCACTTCGATTGATATTGTCAGTGTATACTGCTATTTCATGATTGCCGGTCGGCTGCTGGGGTTTTGATCGGACCTTCTTATGCCGGGCTTTTCAACAGATGCGGTGCTGTTGCGGAAAATCGAATATGGTGACCATGATTATATCATCAGTTTTTTAACTCAGACCCATGGCAAAACTTCTGTTATTGCCAAAAATGCCAAAAAAAGCATCAAACGGTTTTCGGGTGCTCTGGATCTTTTCAGTGTGTACCATATTCAATGTGTTTATCCTAAAAAAAACAAAGAAGGATTGACCATTCTTTCCCAGGCAGATCTTGAAAACGGATTTGTAAATATCCGGTATGACATATTCAAGACCGCCTATGCCAGTTTCTGGGCAGAGCTGATCCATTTCTGGCTGGAAGAAGAAAAACCGTCACCAAGGCTTTATGATCTTTTTATATTTTCTCTGGAAGCCTTAAGTCAGGGGATCATTTCAAAAGAAGTGATCAGTCTTTTGTTTCAGATTAGATTTATGGATCTTTCAGGCTTTTCTCCCAATTTTGAAACCTGTCACCATTGTGGTATAAGAATCGATGATATTCAGACCCAGACCATGGGGTTTGATTTTAAGGAAGGGTGTCTGGTTTGTCAAAAATGTAATAAAAAAAAGTCCAGGTATGGTATGACCATATCCAAGGGAACCTTAAAACAATTGTTCTGGATTAAAATTTCCGATATCACAAGGGCTGACAGAATTAAATTCTCCAATTATGCCATCAAAGAGGGTGAGGCACTGCTGGAAGCCTTTATTCCATTCCACATCGGAAGAGAATTTAAAAGTTTAAAATTTTTAAGGCAGATAAGGCAGGAAAATGAATTTTAAAACAATATTGGAATCAGGACCGGTTCACGCATCAGTGCCGTGCAGGATTGATTTTGGCGGAACCCTGGATATCAGCACGCTTTATTTGCCTTTGAATATGGTTTGTCCGTCAACCGTCAACATTGCCCTTGATTTGAGAACCCATGTGACCCTTTTTCCATATCAGCAGGAAAAAGTAAAGATAACATCCCATGGTTTTGAACCTGCTGAATTTGACCGGGGCAAAGCTCCCTTTAATCATCCCATGGGATTGATGTTCAGTGTGGCCCATTTTTTTGATGCCCATGGGGTCCACATTGATATTGAATCGACTTCACCGCCAAGAAGTGCCCTTGGCGGGTCTTCATGTGCAGCCGTGGCTATCATCGCAGCGTTTTACCATGCCATGGGCAAATCCATAGAACCAGGAGAGATTGCCTGGCTGGCCCATTATCTGGAAGCCAGTGTGGCAGGGGTGCCCTGCGGGTTGCAGGATCAGCTGGCAGCGGCTTTTGGCGGGATCAATCAGTGGGTCTGGAAAATGGGGAAAACATCCCCTGAATTTGAACGGCATCCGCTGATCGAGCAGGACAGTCAGACTGAGCTTTTTAATTCACATATTCTGGTGGCCTATTGCGGGGTCCCCCATGTATCCAAAGATGTTAACAGCCGCTGGGTTCATTCTTTTGTCAATGGCCAATCAAGACAGGTGTTTGAGGCCATTGCCGGGTTTACCAGTGCATTTGCCAAAGCAGTAGCCGGTTTTGATTTAAAGTCAGCCGCAGAGCTGATGAACAAAGAAACCCACGCAAGGCTGGAACTGACACCGGATGTGCTGGATCATACAGGGATTGACCTGTTTGATGCTGCCTGGACCTGCGGGTGTGGGGCACGATTTACAGGGGCAGGCGGCGGTGGATGTCTGTGGGCCATTGGTGAACAAAGGGATATTGAAAAATTGCGTCCAATCTGGCATAAGAGATTAGAATCCATAAACAATGCAAAAATTCTGGATACAAAAATTGAAAATAAAGGTATTATCATTGGTTAAAATATAATTGGTTAATCTAATGTGTATTAAAATATATTAAAAAAGCGGAGTAACATGAATTTTCAAGATGTGATTTTAAACCTGAATAATTTTTGGGCCAAGCGCGGGTGTGTGCTGATTCAATCCTATGATACAGAAGTGGGAGCCGGAACCTTTCACCCCACAACGCTTTTAAAGGCGCTTGGACCTGAACCCTGGAAAGTGGCTTATGTCCAGCCATCACGACGACCGACCGACGGCCGTTATGGTGAAAATCCGAACAGACTTCAGCATTATTACCAATACCAGGTGATGCTCAAACCATCTCCCCCCAATGTCCAGCAATTGTATCTGGAATCCATGAAAACTTTGGGTGTGGATCCATTGGAACATGACATCCGGTTTGTTGAAGATGACTGGGAATCTCCGACACTTGGTGCATCCGGGCTTGGCTGGGAAGTCTGGCTGGATGGCATGGAAGTGACCCAGTTTACCTATTTTCAAATGACCGGCAGTGTGGAAGTCAAGCCTGTACCTGTGGAATTGACCTACGGGCTTGAGCGTATCTGTATGTATCTTCAGGGGGTCGACAATGTTTTTGATCTGAAGTGGAATGACCAGATTACTTACAAGGATGTGTATCATCAGCAGGAAGTGGAACAGTCTACCTATAATTTTGAAGTTGCTGATGTGGACCTTCTCTGGGACCTGTTCAATAAATATGAGGCAGAAGCCCATCGTATTATTGAAAGGGGTCTGGTTTTGCCGGCCTATGAATATGGGTTGAAATGCTCCCACACCTTTAATCTTCTGGATGCCAGGGGTGCCATCAGTGTAACCCAGCGTACCGGATATATCAAACGGATCCGGGATATTGCACGGATCTGTTCCAAAAATTATATTGCCCAGCGGGAAGCACTGGGGCATCCTTTATTGAAGCCGGTATCTGTTAAGGGAGGGACAAATTAAAATGAAACCACTGTTAATTGAAATCGGATGCGAAGAGATCCCTGCAGGTTATATTATCCCTGCACTTGAGGTGTTCAGGACCAATATTGTGGCTGCACTGGACCGGGCCAGAATCGATCATGGCCAGGCCAGCATATATGGAACCCCCCGGCGTCTTGCACTCATGATCGATGCTGTGGCAGAATTGCAGAATGCCCAGACCTCCACTTTGACCGGTCCTCCGGAAAAAGTCGGATATGATAAAGAAGGTCATCCCACCATGGCGGCTGAAAAATTTGCTGCCAAGGCAGGGATCGCCATTGAAGCGATCAAGATTGAACAAACTGCAAAGGGCCGGTATCTGACAGCGGTGGTTGAAGAAACATGCCAAACAACAGCTGTGATTTTAGAAGGGATTCTTGAACACGAAATTTTATCGATCCCCTTTCCAAAAAGCATGCGGTGGGGGGATCTGTCCGTCAGTTTTGCCCGGCCCATTATTTCTCTTGTCGGGCTTTTGGGGGATCATCTGCTGGATTTTCAAATCGGTAATATCAAATCCTCGACAACCATATTTGGACATCAGTTCATGTCTCCTGGAAAGTATACGGTTAAATCAGCTGATTTATACCTGGAGGTGGCCCAATCCTGCGGTGTGATTGCTGATATTGACAAAAGAAAACAAACATTGCTTGAATCGATTCAAGCATGCGCAGCAGAAAAGGGCGCACATATTCTCCAGGATGATGAGCTGGTTGATATTGTAACCAATCTTGTGGAATCTGTCTATCCGGTTGTGGGGTCCTTTGACCCGGATTTTTTACAGGTGCCGGATGAAGTATTGATCACAGCCATGCGGGAACATCAAAAATATTTTGCCCTCACAGATGACCAGGGAAAGCTGAAAAACCAGTTTATAGCAGTGAACAACACCCGGGCAAAAGATTTAACCCTTGTGGCACGGGGTCATGAAAAAGTGCTCCGGGCCAGATTATCCGATGCCAAATTTTTCTATGATGCAGACTTGCACTCATCTTTGGACCAGTTTGCCCAAAAGCTTAAAGCAGTTACATTCCAGGAAAAACTGGGATCGGTTTATGACAAGACCCTTCGGATTCAGGCGCTTGCAACCTATCTGGTTTCAGTCTCCTCCTATGCAGACATTGAGACACTTTCTTCTGATGTGATCCGGGCAGCGCAGATCTGCAAGGCCGATCTGGTCAGTCAGGTGGTGATTGAATTTACTAAACTCCAGGGAATCATCGGCAGGACCTATGCATTGAAAGCCGGAGAAAAACAGGATGTTGCCCTGGCCATTGAACAGCATTACCGGCCTGTGTATTCAGGCGGGAAACTGCCGGAAAATCCAGTGGCCTGTATCCTGGCCATTGCGGACAAGCTGGATACGATCTGCGGGTGTTTTTCGGTTGATCTGATTCCAACCGGTGCGGCAGACCCCTATGCACTAAGACGACAGGGCATCGGCATTATTCAGATCCTGCTGGAAGAAAAATTGTCTTTGTCTTTAACCGACATGATCGATTCCGGACTTTCCGCCTTTATGGAGGATGCAGATAAAAAGCAGGAAACCGGTTTAAACATTAAAGAGTTTTTTAAGAACAGAATGATCAATATCCTGACAGATATGGGATTTTTAAAAGAATCGGTTAACTCTGCCCTGATTGCTTCTTTTGATAATGTCCCGGATGTTGTGTTGCGGGTAAAAGCATTGGACAATTTAAGACAGGCACCTGACTTTGAACCTTTGTCCATCACGTTTAAGCGGGTGGAAAATATTATTCGAAAATCCAATGGAACAGCCATCCACACAGTGGATGAGGCATTATTTGAAGATCCGTCAGAAAAACAATTGTTTGCTGCGGTCAATAAAGTAGAGCAGGGTGTAAACGACCTGATTGCCCAGGGCAATTATGATGATGCCCTGGCCAGCATTGCCACTTTACGCCCCATTGTAGATCTGTTTTTTGATGATGTGATGGTCATGGCCGAAGATGAGAAAATTAAAAATAACAGGATTGCCCTGTTGTCATCTGTGTCAGGATTGTTTAAGAACATAGCTGATTTTTCTTTGCTTTAATTTAATAAGAAATCGGTTTTTACGGGTAATTTTAAATTCAAACAAGGTAGCGTATTAAGAAAGGAATAGAAAAGATGGCAGGTTATGATCCTGAACTGGATAAAAAATTAAAAGAGTGGAAAAATGAAGAGACCGGGCTTTTGCTGTCTATCCATCAATATGGGCAAGGAGAACCAAAGCTCCAGATTGGCCCCAGGCTTTTAAAAAAGAAAGATGGAACAGACCGGGCTCCGGCAAAAGCCGGTCGTCTTTCCATTGAAGATGTGATGTGGGTTTATGAGATTATTGATGAGGTAAAGGATGAGTTTTCCGACCTGGTCGGACCTGAATAGTGAATCCATAGTCCCGCCCCTGGGGACCAACAGGGCGCCGGATATGGGCCCTGTTGCACTGATGGTAAGCTGCAGGCCGGATATCAATCTGATCAAAGCTCAATTGACCAATCCCAGGGTGTTTCCTTTTTTTAACAATACCCTTATCACCTCGGATGATGGTGAAAAGGGTATTTGTGTTGCAGGGCCCTATATGGGTGCGCCTTATGGCGCCATGCTGCTGGAATCGCTGATTGCAAGAGGGACAAAAAAAATAATCGTGCTGGGCTGGTGCGGTGCTGTGAGCCATGACTTGAATGTAGGGGATATCGTTCTTGCAGACAAGGCCATTGTGGACGAGGGCACTTCGTGTAATTATATCAATCTGGATTCAGACCTGCCGTGTTCTTTGCCGGATCAACTTCTGACCGATCAATTTGCAGGGTTTCTGGCATCCCGGACAAAGGTGGTGACAAAACAGACGGTCTGGACCACGGATGCCATCTACAGGGAAACCCCCCGGAAGGTTGCACACTTTAAACATCTGGGTGCGCATGTCGTTGAAATGGAATGTTCCGCACTGTTCAGCGTGGCACAGTTTCGAAAGGTTGAGATTACAGCACTCCTGGTGGTTTCGGACAGTGTGGCATCCAGGGACTGGAATCCTGGATTTCGAAAAAAAGCTTTTGTGCAGGGGCGGGAAATTGCCTGTGACCTTGCCCTTAATTTTACCAAGAAAATGAGTGACCAGGGATGAGATCATGGATCAGACATTAAAACAGGAAGCCATTGACCTTCAACAGGAGTTGACCGACCATTCTTACCATTATCATGTTCTGGATGATCCGATTATTTCAGACGCTGAATATGATCGAAAACTCAAACGATTGATCCAGATTGAAGAACAATACCCTGAACTGTCCACCTTTGACTCACCCACAAAACGGGTGGGGGCAGCTCCCCTGGATGCCTTTGAACAGGCCAGGCATGTCATTCCCATGCTCAGTCTTGACAATGCATTTGATAATCAGGATGTCCTGGATTTTCATAAACGAATTGCAAAATTGATTGATTCAGATCAGATCGCCTATACAGTGGAACCCAAGCTGGATGGTGTGGCTGTAGAGCTTCGATATGAAACTGGTTTGCTGGTTTTGGCCACCACCCGGGGGGATGGCGTGATCGGTGAAGTGATTACCCAAAATGTTCGCACCATTGGTTCGGTCCCGTTGAAACTAAAGAGTTCAAATCCACCTGAGATATTGGAAGTCCGGGGCGAGATCATTATTCAAAAGCCTGCATTTGAACGATTGAACCTCACCCGCCTGGAAAAAGGAGAAAAACTGTTTGCCAATCCCAGAAATGCAGCCGCCGGTTCATTGCGGCAGCTGGATTCAAAAGTGACGGCCCAAAGGCCCCTTGATATATTTGTCTATGGCATTGGCCAGGTGATGGGGGTCCAGTTTGACCATCAGTCTCAAATGCTTGCTCAATTGAAAGAACTGGGGTTTCCGGTTAATCCCCATATTCGTTCAGGGCTGACCATACAGGGCGTTCTTGACTATTATAAGGAACTTGCCGCACTTCGAGAAAGCCTTGCCTATGAAATTGACGGCATGGTGATCAAAGTGGATGATATCATGCTGCAGCAGCAATTGGGTGAAAAAATAAAAAGTCCCAGATGGGCCATTGCCTATAAATTTGTTGCTGTTCAGGAAACGACCCGTATCCTGGATATTATTGTTCAAGTCGGCCGAACCGGCATTTTGACGCCGGTTGCAGTTCTGGAACCTGTGAATGTCGGCGGGGTTATGGTTTCAAGAGCCACCCTTCACAATGAGGATGAGATCAGACGAAAAGATGTCCGGATTGGGGATATGGTTCATATCATGCGGGCAGGGGATGTGATCCCCAAAGTGGTCCGGGTTGTTGAATCCCGACGAACCGGTGATGAGGTTCCATTTAAAATGCCGGATACCTGCCCGGTTTGTGGCAGCCGCCTTCAACGCGTCAGGCAGGACCGCTCCCATATCAATAAGTGCGTGAATCTTTCCTGCCAGGCCCAGCTAAAAGAGAGAATAGCCCATTTTGTATCCAAAAAAGCCTTTGATATAGACGGGATGGGCAAAAAAAATGTGTTTCAGCTGGTGGATGAAGGGATGCTGTATTCGTTTGCAGATCTTTTTGTGTTGCAGGAAGATCGTCTGGCAGATCTTGAACGGATGGGCGAAAAATCAGCATTTAATCTGGTCCATTCGATTGAAAAGTCCAAAACCATTTCATTAAGACGGTTTATTTATGCGTTAGGGATCGATCACACCGGAGAAAATGCCGCTAAATTGTTGAGCGAACATTTTTCAACCCTTGACCAGATTGCTGCTGCCACTGAAGAAGATTTGACTGGCATCCATGGGATAGGGCCTGAAACAGCATCTGCTGTGCGATGTTTTTTTTCCAACCCTGAAAATATGGCCATGATCCGCCGGATGATGGATCTGGGTGTTGTGTTGATTAATGAACAAAACAGGTCAACACGTTCCAGCGATAATCCCTTTAAGGGTAAACGGATTGTACTGACCGGAACCCTGCAGACCATGACCCGCAGTCAGGCCCAGGAAAAGCTGGAAGCGCTTGGGGCCATACTCACATCCACGGTCAGTTCAAAAACAGATTATGTTCTGGCTGGTGAAAATGCCGGCAGCAAACTTGAGAAGGCAAAACTATCAGGGGTTAAGGTGATGGATGAAGGTCAATTTTTATCAATGCTTGAATCTTAGGGCCCACTCAAAAATAAATTTACATTTTGAAAGCCGATTCATCCTGTCCTGCTGCGTTGTGTAAATTCGGCATATTCCCGATATGCCTGCATTTCCACGCCTTGCAGGCCAGGCGACTCGACTCCCAAAATTGGTA
>JBDRPM010000027.1:0-6271 GCA_043827005.1 Pseudomonadota bacterium
TGACCGAAAACCTGAAAATTTTTTCGAGTACAAGGCGGGCGAGAATTTTAACCGGAGGAATACATTGAGTATTTTGAGGATTAAAATTTGCAGCCCAACGCAGTAATCGGGAAAATTGGCGGTTTTCGGTCGGGCACTAAACAGATTGAGCCGAACAAATCGATTTTATACCCTGCTGAATCAAAATAATGATTTTGCCCTGTCCATAGTATATGCTATATTCTAAATATTTTTTTAACAAATGAGGTTTTATATGTGCTTAGCTGTTCCATCAAAAATTATTGAAATCAATGACCATGTTGCCAAAGTCGATGTCGATGGCGTGATCCGGGAAACCAGTCTCATGCTCATGGAGGATGCCCAGATTGGCGATTATGTAATTGTTCATGCCGGTTTTGCCATCAGCAAGATTGACGAAGAAGCCGCCCTGCAAACGATCAAAGATCTGAGAACCTTTCTGGCCATAGAAGCCGGCCTGGCTGATCATCAGAATGATCAATAACCTGATTCCATGAATCTTACCGTGTCTGCCAAAAAAATCAAAATCAATGGTGTGGTCCAGGGTGTCGGATTCAGACCCTTCCTGTTTGTTCTGGCAAAAAAACATCATTTAAACGGTGAGGTATCAAACACCGATGACGGGGTCCACATTTTTGTGGAAGGCCAGCTGGATAATATACACAGGTTTATTCATGATATCCATTCTGAGAAACCTTTATTATCTGCGATCACCAATATTCAGGTTAAAGACGCACAACCGCAGAATTGTTCTTTGTTTAAAATTGTTAAAAGCCAGGGCTCCCAAAACCGATCCACCCTTATTTCTCCTGATGTTGCAGTCTGCAAAGACTGCCTGTCTGAATTAAACGATCCAAATGACCGGCGGCATGAATATCCGTTTATCAATTGTACCCATTGCGGTCCCAGATATACCATCATCAAAGACATCCCCTATGACCGGCCCAAAACATCCATGAACCCCTTTACCATGTGTGCAGCCTGTCAAAAAGAGTATGATAACCCGCTCAACCGCAGGTTCCATGCCCAGCCCAATGCCTGCCCGGATTGCGGGCCACAGGTTTTTTTGACGGATAACAGGGGCCAGATTGTAGAGTCTGACCCTAAAACAGCCTTGAACACAGCGGCTGACCTTCTCAGACAGGGAAACATTATCGCTATAAAGGGGCTGGGTGGTTTTCATCTGTCCTGCGATGCGAAAAACTCAGGTGCGGTCATTCGGCTGCGCAAACAAAAAAACCGGCCCCACAAACCCTTTGCATTAATGGCAGCCACTGTATCAGCCGTTCTGAACCATGTGGATGTGAACGATTATGAAAAAACATTGCTTGAATCCTATCACAGCCCGATTGTTCTTTTGAAAAAAAAAATCTGGCCCAAAAACAACACACACCGATCCTGACCAGAGCACAGCACCTGATTCTGTGCCTGATTTCGTGCCTGATCTGGCTTGTGAAATCGCCCCATTAAACAATTACCTGGGTGTCATGCTGCCCAGCACGCCGCTGCACCATTTACTGCTTCAAAAAGGACCTGATATCCTGGTCATGACCAGCGGAAACCGATCCGGCGAACCCTTGTCCATTGAAAATAACGATGCAGTGGATGCGTTTTCCCATATTGCAGATTATTTCTTGCTGCACAACCGGGATATCTATTTTGGCGCAGATGATTCAGTTATCCAGGTCCTTGATAAAAAACCCAGATTTATCCGCCGTTCCCGAGGATATGCCCCTCTGCCGATCTACTTGAACCGCACCATGCCAGGCATCCTGGGGTGTGGCGGAGGGCTTAAAAGCACGGTCTGTCTGACCCGGAACAATCACGCCTTTTTAAGTCCTTATATTGGTGATCTGGACAATAAAAAAGTTTTCGAATACTATCAAAACAACATTGCTCACCTCAAACAGATCCTGGATATCCAGCCTGGGATCATTGCCCATGACCTGCACCCGGGGTATATGAGCAGTCAGTATGCCATGGCCCAGAAGGATGTAAAAATCATACAGGTCCAGCACCATCATGCCCATGCCGCAGCCTGTATGGCTGAAAATCATCTGGATGAACCTGTCATCGCCATTACCCTGGATGGCACAGGCCTGGGAACCGACGGCCATATCTGGGGGGGTGAAATCCTGGTGTGCACCCAATCGGGCTTCACCCGAAAGGCGCACCTGTCCTATGTTCAGATGCCCGGAGGGGATGCTGCCGTATTAGAACCCTGGCGCATGGCAACCTCCCTGCTCTATCAGGCGTTTGGTGATGACCTGCTCAATCTGGATCTGCCGTTCATCCATGAGATGGATGAAAAAAAACTATCCTTTATCTGCCAGATGATGGAAAAAGATCTGAACTCGCCATTGACCTCAAGTGCCGGCCGCTTGTTCGATGCCGTGGCCTCCCTGCTGTGCATACGGCATACGATCTCCTATGAAAGCCAGGCTGCCATGGAACTTGAAGCCATTGCCGGCGATACAACATCCGGTCAGGCCTATGATTTTCATGTCCTTGAAGACAACACTATTGACCATGAAAATATAGAACAACCACCAAAGACGCATGCGCTCGAAAGTCTTTCAGAAAACACCTATACCATTGACATGATACCCGCCATCGGCCAGATTGTGGAATCCATCGGGCAAGGCCGGTCACCCAGTCAGATCAGTGCCGATTTTCATCATACCATGGTTACTGCTTTTTCTGATGTGGCCGCTATGATAAGCCAGAAAACTGCAATTAAAAAAATTGTGCTTTCAGGCGGGGTATTTAACAACGCCAGCATTTTTACAAATATGGTCAATACCCTTACGAATAAAGGCCTTATGGTCTTTACCCATTCAACCATTCCAACAGGAGACGGCGGCATCAGCCTGGGTCAGGCTGTGATTGCTGCTGCATTGGAGGACAATTAAACCATGGTCTTAAAATATATCAAAGAATACCGGGATGCTGATCTTGCCCGTGATCTAGTCCAATCTATAAAAACATACAGCAAAAAAAACCTGAGGTTGATGGAAGTCTGCGGAACCCATACCATGTCCATTTTCAGGTTTGGCATAAGAAGCCTGTTACCCCCGAATATCACTTTATTGTCCGGTCCCGGGTGTCCTGTGTGTGTGACTGCACAAAAAGATATTGATGCCTTTGTAGAATTTGCGCGCATAAAAGATGTCATTGTCACCACTTTTGGAGATCTGATCAAGGTGCCGGGATCAGGCTCCAGCCTTGGAAATGAAAAAGCCAGGGGCGCAGATGTCCGCATTGTTTATTCCATATTTGATGCCGTGACCATTGCAAAAGAAAATCCCCATAAAAAAATTGTATTCTGCGCTGTGGGATTTGAAACCACCATTCCCACAATTGCTGCCGGTATTTTAATGGCGCAGCAGGCCAGGCTGAACAATTTTTTCATCCATGCAGCCACCAAACTTACCCCGCCCGCACTGGCCGCCTTGATGGAAACAAAAGATGTTCATATTGACGGATTTATCCTGCCCGGCCATGTATCCGTGATCACCGGAACCCATGCCTACCAGGATACTTTTGAAAGATACAATATCCCTTCGGTCATAACCGGGTTTGAGCCCATTGATATTTTGACCGCCATTCTCCATCTGGCACAGCAGAATGAATCCAACCGACCTGCCCTGGAAAATCTTTACCCCAGGGCTGTCTCCGACCTGGGCAATGAAAAAGCCCAGCAAATCATGAACCAGGTGTTTGATGTCAGTGATACCACCTGGCGGGGGATCGGCAATATCCCGAACAGCGGCATGGCCTTAAAAACAGAATTTAAATCTTATGACGCAGCTTGCGCCTTTAATGTTGATCTTCCGGATGTGGCTGAACCGCGCGGCTGTTTATGCGGTCAGATCCTTATGGGATTAAAAACACCGGAACAATGCGGTCTTTACAAGAAAACATGCACCCCCATGACACCGGTGGGACCCTGTATGGTGTCCAGCGAAGGCACCTGTGCCGCATTTTACAAATACCAATAGGAAAAACAAATGACTGAAAAAATTGTTCAACTGGACCATGGTTCAGGCGGTAAAATCTCTCACTCCATGTTCACAGATTTGATCCTGCCCCTGTTTAACAACACGATTCTATCCAAACAGGATGATGGTGCTGTGCTTGATGTGGAAAAAGGCAGAATCGCCTTTTCAACCGATTCCTATGTAGTGGACCCGATTTTTTTTCCGGGCGGGAACATCGGAGATCTGGCCGTCAACGGCACTATCAATGATATCAGCATGATGGGGGCTGTACCCATGGCCATCAGCGTGGGATTGATCATGGAAGAAGGCCTGCCGATAAAAGATCTGCAGATCATTCTCGAATCCATGGCCACAGCTGCAAAAAAAGCCGGGGTTCACATTGTCACAGGCGATACCAAGGTCGTACCCAGAGGAAAAGCCGATAAAATATTTATCAATACCTCAGGATTCGGCATGATCCCTGATGGCGTTGATCTGTCCGGTCACAATGCCCGGATAGGAGATGCGATCATTGTCAGCGGAACCATTGCCGACCACGGCATTGCTGTTTTAAGTTCAAGAGAGGGGCTCAAATTTGATTCCGATATCCAGACCGATTCTGCTCCCCTGAACACCATGGCCCAGGCGCTCATTCAATCAGGCTGTGAGCTTCACCTGTTGCGCGACCCCACCCGGGGCGGGCTTGGCACAACCTTAAACGAGATTGCAGTCCAGTCCAATGTCGGAATAAGAATTGACGAGTCCCATATTCCGGTAAAACCAGCGGTTCAAGGAACCTGCGAACTGCTTGGATTTGATCCGCTATACATTGCCAATGAAGGCAAACTCATAGCCTTTGTAGCACAAAAAGATGCACCAAAAGCCCTGGAAATCATAAAAGCCAATGAATTTGGCAAAGATGCCGCCATTATCGGCGAAGTTGTTCAAGACTATCCTGGAAAGGTGTATTTAACCACCCTGGTGGGCGGACAAAGACGGGTGGACATGCTGGCCGGAGAGCAACTGCCGCGGATCTGCTGATCATTTCGCCGGTGAATGCCAGGCAGGTTGTCGCCTTTTTCTAATCAGACCCGGATGTTTCATGAAATTTTAGACATTTCGTTTGTTTATTTAATAAATTAAGATAGTTGCACAAAATTTTCCATTCTTGAAATTACAAAATGTCAAATGCTTTTATCAAACAAACCCTGGATTGATTTTTCCAAAGACCGGCTCCTTTTTTGTAAAACCCGAAAACCCCCTGTCCGAAATTTTAAACCCAGCCAATAAATAACAAATTTGTATTCAATATGACACGAATTTGAAATATATTTTTGTATATTAAAAAATTTTACATCTTATTGACAATTGCATAATGAAAAAATTACCCAAGATAACAAGCTGTTATAAGATATTTTATTTTTTTTATATCCGATGGAACACTCCTTGCTATTTCAGATTGACAAGTGATTAAGACAAATGGTCTTAAAATTTTAATTTTTTTAAAAAAGGAAAAATAGAAAATGAAAAGCATAGCAAACAAAAAAACCGGTTTTATTGGCAAATCCATTATCGCACTGATATCAGCAGTCACATTATGCATTGGAGCGGTATCCACGCCAGCCCTGGCAGCAGATGCCACCGCATCTGTGAATGTGGCATCAGCTTATGTATGGCGCGGACAAACCTTTAATGACGGTGCTGTGGTTCAACCCAGTGTTGATGTCACCTCAGAAAACGGATTCGGATTCAATGCATGGGGTAACTATGATCTCTCTGATTATAACAATACAGTGGACAGCAGGGAATTTTCTGAAATCGATTTCACTGTTTCTTACGGGTTCTCCCTGGAAAAATTAGATATAGGCGTGGGTGTAATCTCCTATCTGTTTCCTGCCGGTGCTGCTGACACAGCTGAAGTATATTTAAGTCTTGGAATGGAAATTATCGGCGGGCTGTCCGCTGCGATAACCGGATATTATGATTTCGATGCACTCGAAGAATTCTCCTATTCAACCTTTGCTCTTTCCTACGGCTATGATATCAATGACAAATTAAGCGCTGAACTTGGCGCCACAATCGCCTATGCTGGTGATAAATTTGTCCAGGCTGCCGGTGGTGTTGATTCAGGCTTCTTTGATTATACCCTCTCGCTTTCCATGGACTACGCCATTTCCGAAGCATGGGGGCTTTCTGCCGGTGTAACATATATTGATACTGCTGATGACGATAATCTTAAGGAAAAATCCGTCGGCGGCATGCTGGATACCAAT
>JBDRPM010000028.1:0-95251 GCA_043827005.1 Pseudomonadota bacterium
ACCGAAAACCGCCAATTTTCCCGATTACTGCGTTGGGCTGCAAATTTTAATCCTCAAAATACTCAATGTATTCCTCCGGTTAAAATTCTCGCCCGCCTTGTACTCGAAAAAATTTTCAGGTTTTCGGTCAGACACTATTTATTTCCCATGTTTGAAACAGTAACAAACAATCAACGGCGCATACAGTGAATCATTGCACAGTTCGGGCAAACAATCCATATTGATCGGCATTTTATCGTTTACTCTTTTTGCCAGTGCTGTTATTTATAAAAGACCATTATAGGACATAACTTTATTTTTTTGAACAAAAATTTGATAAATAACGGAGCACCATGGCCGAAGCAAAGATTCAAATCATACCCCTGGAAGAACTGGCAAAAAATCTAGCCGCCTTTGCCATTGACCGGACCGATCTGAAAGCACTTTTAGCTGCCATTCCACAAAATAGCGGGTTAAATACAACCACCATTGAATATGAACTGCAGATTTTAAAAATTCTAAGTGTGGGGTGGTCCATAGCTTTTTATATGCCACCAGATGATAAACACAAAGGGCCTTTGGCAGAACAGTTCTGGATTAATATCAGAGACATTGCTCAAAAAATTTCCACTTTAACCGCTACCACTTCCGGCACCCAGATCGATTATTTTGAAGTCATTAAAGACCGGCTCAATACCTATTTAAAGGTTATGAAAAATCTGCCTAAAACTGTTGAAAACCCGGCCGGCGCTATGGGGCCGGCATTTGCCGTTGCCTGCAATCATGCCGGGGATGCCATTACCGTACTCACCGGCACAAAAATGTTTGCCCTCACGCTGGGTGCGGTACAGGAATATTTAAATGCTGTCCAGATTGATGATATCAAGTTAAATTAAGCTTCCATGACACCCAACAGAACCTATAATCCAGTGCAGTATTCTCCGGTTGTGGTCAAAACCATTATCTATGCCAATATTTTCATGTTTATTGTCAGCCTGATATACAGTGGTAAAGAGATCGGACTAACCCTTAACCCTCTCTTTGCCTTTACTCCGTCCACAGATGTCCTGAACTTTCTGGGAGCCTCGGGCAGATACCCCATTGCTCATTTTGAGACCTGGTGGTCTCTGATCACTGCCAACTGGCTGCACGGCTCACTCCTGCATATTGTGTTTAACATGATGGCCCTTGGAACCGTAGCTCCCCTGGTGATCAAAGAGTTTGGTCCCTATCGAATGTTTTCCATATACACGTTAACCGGCATGGCAGGTTTTTTATTATCCTATGCCGGCAATGTGTACTTAACGATTGGGGCCTCTTCGGGCTTATGCGGACTGATTGGTGCGGCCCTGTATTTTGGCAAGTCCCGGGGCGGACAATGGGGACAACTGGTGTATAAACAAACTTCAGGCTGGGTGCTCAGTCTTGTTGTCATTGGATTTCTCATGCCCCATATCAACAATTGGGGTCATGCAGGCGGACTGTTATCCGGTATTTTTTTCGGCTGGGTATTGGGATATCAGGAGAGGAGAAAAGAATCAAGATTTGATTTGGTTCTGGCCCTGTTCTTTGCCGCTGCAACCCTTTTTCTTCTGGGTCGATCTGTTTTATCCGGATTCTTACTGATTTTCATATAACGGCCATGGGCCGCCCTGGTATTTTACCCTGGCCTACCCACAACAAAACATGAAAAAAACGCAAAGGCTTTAAAAATTCTTTCTTATAAAATCTTTTCAAGGCTGCACCCATACATGAATTTTACACAAGTTTTACATTGCTTTCTTGCAATCATTGTCTGTCTCAACTATATGAGCCCATATGAAAAATATCTCTAAAAAGAAAATTGTAAAAATTGCTGTGGTGGGAATGTCAGGCGTTTTCCCGAAGGCTGCAGATACCTGCCGGTTTTTAAATAATATTTTGAATAAAAAAGATGCGGTTGTGACAGTGCCTGACCATCGATGGGCAGGACCTGTGGATACGTTTATATCCTCGCATGTGGTTGAGGACAAAGCCATTTCAAAAAAGGCCGGCCTGATTGAAAACTTTTATTTTGATCCCACAGGCTTTCTGGTGGAAGCCGATCTGTTGGCCCGGCTGGACCCGGTTCACCAACTGGTTCTGCATGCCGGCCGGGATGCGTTTTTACAATGTTCTCATACCAGGGAAACCCGGAAAAGAACCGGGGTCATCCTGGCGGCCATTGCTCTGCCCACCCAGGCAGCCTCACATTTTTCCAGCCAGATCCTGTTAAACCCCGCTCCATACAAAACAGAACCGGCAGATTTTTCAATTGCTTCGGTGGTATCATTTCCTGCAGCTGTTCTGGCAAGAGCCATGGGATTTGAAGCCGGCTGTTTCACTCTGGATGCAGCCTGTGCTTCTTCCTTGTATGCCATTAAACTTGCCTGTGAACATCTTCACTTGAAAAAAGCGGATATCATGGTGGCCGGCGGTGTTTCAAGGCCATCTTCGCTGTATACCCAGGTTGGTTTTTCTCAGCTTCAGGCCCTTTCTCCCACAGGCAGATGTTCTCCTTTTGATCACAAGGCCAACGGATTGGTTGTGGGTGAAGGCACGGGTATCATAATTTTAAAACGATTGGAAGATGCCATAACCCAGGGTGATAAAGTCCATGCCGTGATTACCGGTGCCGGTGTATCCAATGACATTGACGGTACCCTGGTGGGTCCGGCTTCTGAGGGCCAACAGCGGGCCATGATCCAGGCATATGAGCAGGCATCATGGTCGCCTGCTGATATCCAGTATATGGAATGCCATGGATCTGGAACACCTGTGGGCGATCAGGTTGAACTATCAAGCATCAAGGCTTTGCTGGACCAATTTGGCTGTCCGGATAAGGACCTTCGCATCGGCTCGGTTAAATCCATGATCGGCCATCTGCTAACTGCTGCGGGTGCAGCAGGGTTTATAAAAACCGTTCTGTCCATGAATGACCATACCCTTCCGCCCTCTTTGAACTATTCTCTTCCGTCTGAAAAAAGCATCCTGAATCACACCCGGATCAAGGTCCAGGCTGAATGCGAAAACTGGACCCCTGAAAACAGCCGTACAACCAGAAAAGCTGCAGTATCTGCTTTCGGGTTTGGTGGTATCAACGCTCATCTGCTCATTGAAGAGTATCAGAACAATGCAACCCAATATTTTGTTAAAACCCAAAATACTGATATTGAGCCGGATACCCATGACCCAGATATGGTCAAATCTGATATGCTCAAAACCGTACCCTGTGCCATTGTGGGAATGCAAACCATTGTAAAGGACTGTGACACACTGGACCAGTTTACATCCTTGATCTTTGGAAACACCCGTCTTTTGAGCAATGATTCAACTAACCGGTGGAAACGTCCTGATGCCCCATATAAAGCAATTGAAGGCTTTTTTATGGACGAATTGTGCACCCGGATCGGCCAGTTTCATATCCAGCCCAACCAGATGGCTGATATTCTGCCCCAGCACCTGTTCTTACTCAAAGCCACATTGGGTGCCCTGACAGATGCAGGCATTTCTTCCCGGCCCTCAGATGATGATCCCATTCGCCAGGATATGGGCTGTGCCATTGGAATTGATTTTGATTACGGGGCTGCGGATTTTAATTTACGCTGGCAGATCAATTCTCTGGATGAGTCTTACAAAGATGCTGTTTCAAAACCCCTCACCTTTAACCGGACTTTGGGAGCCTTAGGCGGCATTGTGGCATCCAGAGTTGCCAGAGAATTTAAGCTGGGAGGTCCGTGTTTTACCCTGTCCGCCGGCATGGCTTCGGGCATGAAAACCATTGAAACAGCGCTTCATTCCTTAAGTTCCCATGAAACCAATGTGTTTATCTGCGGCTGTGTGGATCTTGCCGGTGAAATGAGGCAATTGTTTTTAAACACTGCTGCAAAGCCCGGAAATAATCATGTGCTTCCTTCGGAAGGGGCTGCTGCCATTGTCTTAAAGCGGTTGGACCAGGCCATTGAAGACCAGGATAAAATTTATGGGGTTATCACCGGAATCGGAGCATCCAGTGGAGATTGCATTCCAGGCGAAACCCGTATGGATCATGATCAGTTGGATCAGGATCAATCCATTCGGCAATATACCCGATCCCTTACAACAGCGCTTGAATCTGCCGGCACATCCTTTAAGCAGATCGGTCTTTATGAAACCTGTTCCTCAGGTGCCTTGACCGATGATACAATTGAATCCAGTGTTCTGGAAAATTTTTGCAACGCTTGCAGCCCTGGGAAGAATCCTTTTATGACAGCAACCACGTCAGCCATTGGCAACACGTTTGGTGCGTCCTCACTGTTTTCCGTCATCAAAACAGCATTGTGCCTTTACCATGGATTACTCCCTGATGACGTATCAAAGAGCACCCATCCCAACCATAAGGATGCACCCCAAACCTGGGAGCCGGCCCCTGGTACAACCCATCGGCAGGCCTGTTCTGCAACCATAACCCGGGACGGGGCCTGCTCACATATTATTCTAAAAGAGCATCTGTCCAATATTCCCAAACCGGAACTGACCTTATTATCGGCAAATCCAATGCCACCCGGAGAGGATAAAAACGCCTCACCCTTTATCCATATCAAAACCAATGGGCATCCGATTTCAGAAGATACGCTGTTGATGATTCAAGGATCTGATTTGAAAGCCAATACAATCATCCAGGAAGCTATCCTTGAAGATGATGGCACTCAAATTTTAAAACACGAAAATGTCTGTGGACAAAACCCCATAGACTTTAACCTGCTTGTTTCCGGTACCCAGGCCACTGCCCTGGCCCATCAAAAATTTCTTGAATTCTCACAAGACAGTATGGTCAATATGGAGCAGCAATTTCAGACCTTGACACAACTGGCCTCGGATATCATGGCCAATCCTGCCGCAATACCAGCCACTGACACAATTGCTAAAATAGCTGAACCGGCTGAACCTGAAAAAATATTTTTAAACCGCGACCAATGCCTTGAATATGCCACAGGCAAAGCCGGCAATGTACTGGGCAAAGCCTTTGATATCATAGATACCTATCCTGTGCGGGTCCGTCTGCCGGCCGAGCCGTTAATGCTGGTTGACCGAATCATGGATATTCAAGGAGAAATGCTTTCTTTAGGTCCTGGCAAAATCATCACCCAGCATGATGTCAAAGAAAATGCCTGGTACCTGGACGGTGGCAAAACACCGGTCTCCATCTCCATTGAAGCCGGCCAGGCCGATCTGTTTTTATGTGCCTGGCTGGGGATTGACCATGCGATCAAAGGCACGAGAAAATACCGGCTGCTGGATGCCAGGGTCACTTTTCACCGCACCCTGCCCGAACCTGGGCAAACCATTGAATACCATATTGAAATTGACCGCTTTTTAAAACAAGGAGAGGTTTACCTGTTCTTTTTCCACTATAAAGGATATATTAACGATCAATTATTAATATCCATGCGGGATGGTTGTGCCGGGTTCTTCACCGAACAGGAGGTTGAAAATTCAGGCGGCATTATTCTTAAAGCCAGCGATACAGCCAAAGTTATGCCTGCGTCATCCTTTCAGGCACTGGCACCGGTTAAGCATGAGCAATATTCAGATCAACAGATTGATGCCTTACGAACAGGCGACCTTCACACTGCTTTCGGGCCTGCATTTAAATCCATCACTCTGGGGAAAAACTTACTTCTTCCCGGCGGACGAATGCACCTGATAGACCGGGTACTTGAATTCAACCCCACAGGTGGCCGATATGGCCTTGGGTCCATTATTGCCCAGGCAGACATCCATCCGGACGACTGGTTTTTAACCTGCCATTTTATCGATGACATGGTCATGCCCGGAACATTGATGTATGATTGCTGTGCCCATGCCCTCAGGGTGTTTACCCAGAGAATGGGATGGGTCAGCCAGCGAAATGATGTGTGTTATGATATTGTGGTCAACAATGAAAGCGATTTAAAATGCCGGGGTCCTGTAACAAGAGAGACAAAAAAGGCCCGGTATGAAATAGACATAAAACAAATGGGATATGCCCCGGAACCCTATGTAATTGCTGATGCACATATGTTTTCCGATGATCTTCGCATTGTGTTATACAAGGATATGGGTCTTAAAATAAAGGGCCTTACCCAGGGTGAGCTGGAAACTTTCTGGAGAGAACGATGAAATATTCAACCGTATTTATAGAATCATTTGGCTATGAACTGGCCCCCCATGTGGTCCCCACATCAGAGCTTGAAAACCGACTGACCCCGTTTTTTGATTCTCTCGGGTATGGTAAAGGTCAATTGGAAGCCTTAACCGGTATCAAAGAAAGACGGTTCTGGGAAAAAGACCATCGCCTTGCGGACAAAGCTGCACTGGCCGGACAAAAGGCCCTGGACGAAGCAGATATTTCTCCTGATCAGATCGGTGCCCTTGTTTATTGCGGTGTTGGCCAGGACGGTTTTGAACCGGCCACCTCCTGCTCTGTGGCCCATCAATTGAACATCAGTGAGAATGCCCATATTTTTGATGTGAAAAGTGCCTGCTTAGGGATGATCACAGGAATCGTCCAGGTTGCCAACGAAATTGAACTGGGCCATATTGATGCAGGTCTTGTGGTGTCATGCGAAACCGCAAGACAGATCGTGGAATCAACCATTAATGAAATCAACACCCATAAAAGCTTTGAATTTTACAAAGATGCCGTGGCCACCATGACCGGAGGGTCCGGAGCTGCTGCTGTTTTACTGACCAATGGCCGGATCGGACATCCAGATACCCGACGTCATGCCCTCAAAGGGGGTGTGGTCAAAAACGCATCCTTGCATCATGATCTGTGTTACTGGGGGTTTGAACAAAACGGAATGCCCGCAGATTCCAAGGTCATTATGAGAACCCAGGCTGAAAAGGTTCTTGTAAACGGGCTTATTCTTGCCCAGCAGACCTTTGAAAAATTTAAACGAGAATTCAACCTGTCCCCGGACCAGCCGGATAAATTCATCGGGCACCAGGTAGGGTCCATCCACCATCAAAAATTTTATCAGGCCCTTAATGTGGATATTAAAAAAGATTTTGCCACCTTTCCCTTTCTGGGCAATATAGGAACCGTATCTTTGCCCATCACGGCTGCTATTGCAGATGAAAGAGGATTTTTGCAAAAGGATGATTTTGTGGCTTTTATCGGCGTAGGGTCTGGATTAAACTGTTATATTCTGGGTGTTCAATGGTAAGCAAAATTTTCAACAACAAACTGACCTCTACAGATGATTTTCAGGATCTGTACCCGTTTGAATCAAATTTTTTAAATATTGACGGCCACAACCTGCATTATATAGACCATGGCAAAGGCAAGCCCGTTATCATGGTACATGGCAATCCAACCTGGTCCTTTTACTATCGGAACCTGATTAAAAGTTTGTCTGCGACCCATCGCTGCATTGTACCGGACCATATGGGGTGCGGTTTTTCCGACAAACCAGATGAAAGATCCTATTCTTATACCTTAAAATCCAGGGTAAATGATCTGGATACGCTTATCCGGCATCTGGACCTGAACGAAAAAATCAGCCTGATTGTTCACGACTGGGGCGGCATGATCGGCCTTGCCTGGGCTGTGGATCACCTAGACCGAATCGATAAAATCATAATCACCAATACATCCGGCTTTTTCCTGCCCCGGAATAAGCGCTTTCCCCTGCGCTTGTGGCTGATCAAATATCTTAGCTGGTTTGGCATCCCTGCCGTGCTCGGACTGAATGTCTTTGCAAAAAGCGCTCTTTTCATGGCAAGTGCAACAGGGCTGTCCGGAAAAGTAAAAAAAGGGATGATCGAACCCTATAATAGTTGGAAAAACAGAATCGCCACCTTAAAATTTGTCCAGGACATACCGATAAGTAAAAAAGACATCAGTTATGACATTGTTGATCATGTGGATACGCATCTGAAAACATTGGATGAATCAAAACTTTTGTTGTTATGGGGTGCAAAAGATTTTGTGTTTGATCTTACGTTTTTCAATGAGTTCAAACAACGTTTCCCCAATGCCCAATCAATGGTTTTTCATGATGCCGGGCACTATCTTTTTGAGGATAAACCCAAACAGACCGATCACTTGATCAACACTTTTTTAAATCAGTAAGGGTTCACTCAAAAATAAATTACCAATTTTGGGAGTCGAGTCGCCTGTCCTGCAAGGCGTAAAAATGCAGGCATATCGGGAATATGCCGGATTTACACAACGCAGCAGGACTGGATGAATCGGCTTTCAAAATGTAAATTTATGTTTGAGTAAGCCCTAATATTTGACAATCATCCAGTGCTTGAGGTAAAACACAACCATGCTTGCTTTTCTTAAAAAATTCAAAAAATCCGGTAAACAACCGGAACCTATATCTCCGGATCATACCGCTGACTCAAAAGCTGAGGACACCCCCAAAAAAGACTCAAAAAAAGATTCAAAAAAACCACAGCCTGAGTCAACAGAACCTGATCAACCCAGGAAAAAAAAATTCCCGGTCAAATTGATTCTTGTGATTCTTATGGTCCTGATTGCCATTGGTGGTTCAGGTTTTGCCGTCTACACCCTTTACCTTACGCCTGGAAAGTCTGACACCAAAACCGTAAAATATAAAAAAATCCAATTAAACCATGTGGAACTGCCGGATGAAATTTTAAAATTCAGTTTTCAATATTTACCTGACCTGTACACTGCCATGGTAACCTATAACGTTGAAACTGATTTGATTGATGCTCAAATATTACGCATCCAGGCCATTGGTCAAAAATACCCGGATCAGATAAAAATCACAGACAAAGAAAAACAGACCTGGGAAAAAACCAGAGACAAACTTGAAAATACCTTTTTAAAAATTCAAAAGCCTGTTAAAGAGATCTATGTCCTGTTCCGTGTGAACAAAGAACAAGGATTGATCCAGATTGACACCCGACAAGCAGAACTGATAGAACTTGCAAACACTGCACTTGCACCGGTGCAGGAGCTGACCGGCAAACTCAAATCAGAAGAAAAAGTACCAGAAGGGTTGATCAACTCAACCCTGTACAAACTAAAAAAGAAATTTTTATGACAATCTACACCAATATCGCACTGGGTCTTAAACAAACACAAGAAAAATATCCCCATAAAAGAGCGGTTGTTTATCCTCAAGGAAGGGATAAACACGGCCGTGTTCTCTACAGCCAGATCACCTTTTCTCAACTTGAAAAAGAATCTGACCGCCTTGCCTTTGGGTTGGAACGAATCGGAATCTCAAGAGGAGCCAGGACCATATTAATGGTACCGCCGGGAATGGAGTTTTTTATCATTATCTTTGCCATGTTCAAAGTGGGAGCCGTACCTGTTGTGGTCGATCCGGGCATGGGCATTGACCGCATGCTCCAATGTCTGAATCAGGGAAAACCAAAAGCCTTTATCGGCATTGAAAAAGCCCATTTGTTAAGAAAACTCAAACCCTTGTATTTCAAATCTGTCAAGCACTGGGTAACGGTCGGAAAACGCTGGTTCTGGGGCGGCTATACCCTGGATCAGCTCATGACCGACACCCATACCCCCTATCCAATAGCCCAGACAACCCGTAATGAAACCGCTGCCATTGCCTTTACCACAGGGTCCACCGGACCTGCCAAAGGGGTGATCTATACCCATGGCAATTTTGAAGCCCAGATCAATCAGATACTCGAACACTGGCAGATCCAGCCGGATGAGATTGACTTGCCCACCTTCCCCTTATTTGCCGTATTTGATCCGGCACTGGGCATGACTGCGGTGATCCCGGATATGGACCCGACCAAACCTGCGCTGGTTGACCCGACCAAAATTATTGAAGCCATCGAAAACCACGGGGTAACCAATATGTTTGCCTCGCCTGCCCTGTTAAACCGGGTGGGACAATATGGACAAAAAAACCATATCAAGCTGCCTTCTTTACGCCGTGTTATTTCAGCTGGCGCACCTGTGACACCGGCCAATATCGAGCAATTTTCCAGTATGTTGGGCAACCATGCCCAGATTCATACCCCTTACGGTGCCACAGAAGCGGTTCCTGTTATTTCCATTGCTTCAAACGAAATCCTGTCAGAAACAAGAAAACTGTCAGAACAGGGCTTTGGCATGTGTATTGGCCGCCCCATCTGCACCACCCGGGTTGAGATCATTAAAATCAGCGATGCCCCGATTACCCAGCTTCATGACCGCCTTAAAGCCAGTGAAAATGAAGTGGGTGAAATCACGGTTAAAGCAGACCTTGTAACTGAACATTATTTTGACAACAAGGAAGCGGACCTTCTGGCCAAAATACCGGATGCCGACGGTGGTGTCTGGCACCGGATGGGTGATCTGGGATGGAAGGATTCCAAAGGCAGGATCTGGTTTTGCGGCCGAAAAAATCACAGGGTGACCACACACAAGGAAACTTTATTTTCCATCCCGGTTGAAGCTATTTTTAATAATCATGATCAGGTTTTCAGGAGCGCCCTGGCTGGTGTGGGAGAAAAAAACAATCAAATCCCGGTGATATTTATCGAAGCCAATTCAAAGATCATCAATCAAAAGGCGTTTATTCAGGAACTTAAATCACTTGGAAAATCAAATCCATTAACCGCATCAATTGAACACATATTCATTGAAAAATCCTTTCCCGTGGACATCCGCCATAACTCCAAAATTTTCAGGGAAAAACTGGCCCAGAAAGCAAAAAAGAAACTGGGATTAAAATAGCCGGGCTAACCCGAATATTTCCTGGCTAATCCGGCAACAGATCATAAAAATACAACATTACATCAGAGCGGGTAACAATCCCGACCACCTTATCGTCTTTTACTATCGGGATTCGCCCGATATCATGCTTGATCATCATTCTGGCTGCTTCAATTGCATTCTTTTCAGGGGAGAGGACCACCACGTTACGACTCATAAAGGCTTTGACAGGAGATTGCATATGGTTTGATTTGCGGACCTTTTTAAAATCTCTTCTTGAAACCACACCCACAACACGCTCTTGATCATCCACCACAGGCATGCCGGAACATCCCATGTCTCTTAAAATCATGGCAACATCTTCCAAAATTGTATCTTCGCTCACCGTAACCACAGGATAGGACATGATATCAGACAATACCACAGACGAATGCTGATTGCCTTGAATCATTTGTGTAAGGATCTCCTCAATTTTATCCGAATCAAGATCTTTAATCAAGGCAGAGCCTGCGCCCGGGTGACCCCCGCCGCCAACACTTCTCAAAATCACACCCACATTGACCTCGTCCACCGCACTCCGGCCGATGACCATGCATCGATTGCGTTCAACCTCATTAAAAATACCAAAGGCAGCATCAACATTGACAATCTCCCTGTACATCTGGATCACCATGGAAAGGTTCTGGACCCTGCCATCAATCTCCATTTTAACAATACTATATGAAAAACCGGCACCTTCTTCTCTTTTGGCGTGTTTGATCATTTGGTATAAAATGTCTTTTTGCTTTTTTCCATAGGCCTGACGTAAAAAAGTGGCAAGAATATGAAGATCTGCTTTTCGATCCAGTAAAAATCCGGCTGCATAGGCATCTTCAGGCAAAGTGGAAGGAAAGGTCAGATTCCCGGTATCCTCATAAAGCCCGATCAAAAACAAGGTGGCCTGGATCGGGGTGATCAATTTTCTTTGCCGTTCAATTTCCTTGACCAGCAGGGTCACTGAAGCTCCGGTTTCTCTGATTTGCTCAATATCGCCTTTGATATCTCCTTGAAGGTGATGATCCCAGATGATAATCTCAAGATTTTTTTTATCTTTTAACGCACTCATGCCTTCCAGACGGTTCCAGGAATGGGTATCCACAAGAATAAGCGTGTCCACATGTTCCAATGTAATCTCTGTGGGAGAATAAAAATCAAACAGGTTCTTGTGAATGGATAAGAAAGCTTTTAAATTGGCATTAATATTATCCGGTAACACAGGTTTGGCATCCGGATAAATCAGGGTCGCTGCAACAAGAGATGCCAGTGCATCAAAATCAGATCCCTTATGTGTGGCAATAATTTTCATAATTCCCTCTTTGTTAATCACTACTTGAGTAACCCAAAACCAATATTTATTCAATCTTTTATCTTAAAAACGATAAAACACAGATATGGGTTCATCAAACCCTATCAATATTTTATGAAACTTGACGAAATAGGAATAGATAAAGCAGGTATTGTTCTAAAACTTGACCAATATCGCCTTCAGGTGCTGAAATTAAAGTTTTCGATGATGCTATGAATCTTGTTGCTCACGGT
This sequence comes from Pseudomonadota bacterium, assembly GCA_043827005.1. Classification (GTDB taxonomy): domain Bacteria; phylum Desulfobacterota; class Desulfobacteria; order Desulfobacterales; family Desulfobacteraceae; genus Desulfobacula. Next base: position 12,248 of record JBDRPM010000028.1, read on the forward strand.
ACTTCGACACGGATGGCACTACCTGGTAAGAAATTGGGGGCTGAGAAATACAAATTTTTTCTCATAGTTATCGTTCATTAGGTGGTACAATAAAAATATTGTGGGCAGTCATTTTGGCGATATCCTTTATTCTTCATAGATATCCAAATCAGGGTAATATTTTTTAGCACATTCATGGCAGATACCATGGCTGAATTTTGCATCCGAATGTTCCTGGATATAACCCTCAATTTGCCGCCAATATCCTTTGTCATCTCTAATTTTCTTACAATGAGAACAGATTGGAAGCAATCCTCTCAACATTTTGATATCTGACAAGGCCAATTTTAGTTCTCGAATCAGCTTTTCTTTTTCTTTTTCCGCAAGTATGCGATCCGTAACGTTTTTTGAAACTTCAAGAACTGTAAGTGTATTTTTACCATCGCTTTTCAAGGGAATCCCGATATTTTCCCAATAACTTTCACCTGAAGTTTTAGAAGCTGGTTGATACATTATCCCTGCTTCTATTTTCCCAGTTTTCAAGGCTTTGGAACAATAACACCCTTCACATGCTGTTTGTTTACCGGGAAACGATTGATAACAAGCATGCCCGATTGCATCCTGGTTCAAATCTAATGCGGTTTTGTTTGCCCAGACAATGGTTAGCTTTGAATCAACTTCCAGTATCATATCGGGCAAAGAATCCAATATGTATTTTAACTTTTCTTCATTTTCTCTGATTGTTTTTTCTGCATTTTTAAGATCAATCAAATCCATTTCGATTTGTATGGCCATTTTTCTGAAGACTTCTAAAGCTCTGGCCATTTCTCCAATCTCATTTTTTTCTTGCAAAAGCGGTACTTCAACTTTTGTTTCTTTTTTTGCTATGTTGCTTACGACAGATGTCAATTCGCCTATTGGCCGAATGACCTTGAGATGAATAAAAAGGATAATTAAAATAATTAGAATTAAGGAACCGGAACTACTGATAGAGAGAACCATTATCTGTGACCGACTCTTATTTAATTGCAGGGTTGCGTAGCTTTTTGTATCAGAAACGATTGCATCCATGAAGTTTTCTATTTCTTTAAGGGCTTTTACCCCCTGCTCAAGAAATTCCACTTGTGAATATGGATATGGACCGCCCGTATATGCAAGAGGGAAGATTTTTTCTCTGTAGGGCAAATAATCTGAAAAATATACCTCTTTTAGCTTTTTCAGCGCATTGGAAACCACTGGAGTTGAAAGCCCCTGGCTTAAAGCGGTGATCTGTTCAAAATGATGTTTTGTGATAATCTGCAGAGAAACGATCTTTTTAGCCAATTCCGGTTTGATAGGAGCTCTGGATAAAATTGTTGCCGAGAGAATCGACATCTCCGGACCTGCAGTATTACGAAGGGCCATTGTTTCATACTTCAATGAAGAAAAACGGCTAATCATACCATCAGCATTGCTGATATCTTTTGAAATCGTAACCAATAAAGTCTCGATGCTTTCAATGTATGCAGTCATTGCTGAAAACCATATTTCTGATAATCCTTTTTCTCTTTGATCTTTGGTCGCCACAAGATTTTTTCCAGTCTGATTCCGCAATTTGTTAATTTTCTGCCTGATGTCGATGATGGCTGAAATATTTGTCTTCGTATTTTTAGAATCTGTTTGTCTTAAACTTGCTAAAGCTCTATCCAATGCTTTTTCAGCATTTTTACGGCATGACAGGATGAATTGCCTATTACCTTCCATCTCTTCAACAGGCCCAGCATCATTTAGCACGACATTGACTCTTCCTCGTTCAAAACCCAACTTACCGACTGCAGCAAATAAATCATCGCTTACATCGGTTAAAAAGGATATGCTTTGAGCCTGGTAGTGGGTTTTTAAAGATCGATAGAGCCCTGGCAAAGACGAAATTAGATGTAAAAAAACAATGACGAATAAGGCGGCATAGATTATATGTTTGACATAAATTTTTTTTATGCCAGGGTGAGTTGTCGTTTCTTGATTCATATTAGTTTTCCCGAATAATCTGGTATCCATTTTGATAGCCATTACCACAATAGCAGCATGCATTTCGAGTGGTTTTGCTAAAGAACATGGCAAAAATTAAAAATAAACAAACTCATATTGGATGGATTTCAGATGTTCCCTTTTGAATCTTATCGTCATTCTCATCCAAAAGTTGCCTTATCTTTTGGGTAAGGTTCTTTATAACAATTGGTTTCAATAAAAGTCCCTTAACACCCAAAGATTTAATTTTCTCTTCAGACATGGATTCACTGAATCCTGTACAAATTAATATGGGAATGTCAGGACGTATTTTGATCAATTCAGCAGCCAGTCTGTCCCCGGGCATTTTAGGCATAGCCATATCAGAAATAACTATATCAAATTTATCAGGATCAGAACGAAAAATTTCTAACGCTTCAATGCTGCTTGTACATGAAGTCACCAAATACCCTAATCGCTCCAGAACTTGTTTTTCCATTGTAATGATACGTTCTTCATCATCTACCAGAAGAACGCTTTCAGTTCCAGCCTGCAGGGGTTCTTTTGCCTGGATCACTTGCATTTCAAAAGTGCTCTTAACGATTGGCAGGTAAATATGGAATTCAGTTCCTTTGAATAGTTCACTATAAACTTTTATTACGCCATTCATACCTTTCACAATACCGTGGACCACTGACAATCCCATGCCAGTCCCTTTGCCTTTTTCTTTTGTAGTAAAAAAAGGGTCAAAGATTTTATCAATTGTTTTCTGATCCATACCCATACCTGTGTCTGCGATTGTCAGGCAGGCGTATGAACCTGGTATCAAATCAGGCGTGATTCGATCATACTGATCCAAATCGATTTCTCTAAGTGTTACATCGAGTTCTCCACCATTCTCCTCCATTGCATGATAGGCATTAGTTGTAAGGTTCATTATAATCTGATGGATTTGCGTGGGATCGGCTTTCACGGCACCACAATCAGATTGTAGGCTTTGATTGATGGAAATGGTTGTAGGGATTGTGGATCTGATAAGTTTCAGGGCTTCTTTGATAATCGGCTGCATCCTCATCAGTTTCAGTTCATCTGTCCCTTGGCGTGAAAAGGCAAGAATTTGATGGACAAGATCTCTGGCTCTCAGTGAGCCCGTATAAATTTCATTGATGCTTTCCCTGTATGGACTGTCATCAGGAACATCCTCTAAAAGCATTTCTGTATAACCAACTATAGGGAAAAGAATATTGTTAAAATCATGGGCAATCCCGCCGGCAAGTGTGCCGATGGCTTCCATTTTCTGGGACTGCTGCGACATTTTCTCCATCCTTACTTCATCCGTAATATCGTGTTTAACTGCCACAAAATTTATTATTTTTCCTAATTTATCAAGTACCGGTGAAATAGTGGCATCTTCAATATAAAAACTTCCATTCTTTCTTTTGTTCATTATCCTGCCATTCCAGATATTCCCAGTCATTATCGTCTCCCAGAGTTGCCGGTAAAACAATTCATCATGCTCACCACTTTTCAGGATTCGCGGATTTTTTCCGATTAACTCTTGCTCTGAAAACCCTGTGATTTTTTCAAAAGCGGGATTGACATACTCTATATTGGCATCCGTATCTGTAATGACAACACCTTCTGCGACTTGTTCAATGGCAGCAAAGTAACGCTCACGATCTGCCTCCATCTGTTTACGCTCAGTGACATCCCGGGTAATGGAAAGAATGATATCTTCTTTTCCGATTGTCAATATTCGTGCAGACATAAGACCAACTCTTATTTGCCCTTCTTTTCCTATGAACTCTGCTTCCAGGTTTTCAACGACCCCATCTTTTTTCAGCCCTGTAAGCAAACTGTCTCTGTCTTTGGGGTTTTTCCATATATTGAGGGCAATTGAAGATTTTCCAATAATTTCTTCATATGAATAGCCCATAATCTTTGTGAATCCTTCATTTATTTCAAGATATGTTCCATCCTCAACTCGGTTGAGATTGATCGAATCCGGGCTTGAAAAAAATGCCAGCCTGAATTTTTCCTCACTTTCCCGAAGCGCCTGAATGGCTTTTGTCCTCGTTTCAATCATCTGATTGGCAAACACAGCTATACTCTTGAACTCCTCAAACTGCAATCCTGCAGGATCAATGGTCGTTGCCTGCGAAGATGCTGTTTCAAAAAAGTTTGAAAAAAGCCTGATCCCGGAGTGAATCTTCTGGGCCTGGTATCGAGTCCACAAAAAAATCAGAAAGAACAGCAAAATCATAACAGCAAAATATAAAACAGCTTGTTTTAAAAAATCATGATACAAAGATTTTTTCTTTAACAGAATAATTTCATCCATCGAATCCAGATACACTCCGGCACCAATGATCCATTCCCATTCCGGGATATTGACAACATAGGACAGCTTGGGGGAAAGTTTCTCTGAATCCCTTTTCTGCCAGATATAGGAAACAAATCCGCCCCCTGGCTCTTTTGCAGCTCTGTTTTGTTCCTGTATGATTTTAACCCCTTTGGAATCAGTCAGTTCCCAGATATTTTTTGTTCCATTTTCAATTTTTCCATTTGTAAATAGAGACTTCCCCCCGTAAACGCTCCCGAAAAAATAGCCTTCTTTTTCAAACCGGAGTTTTGAAATTCTTTCCAGAACTTCCTCCTGAATTTCTTTTACCACATCTTCTACATATTCACCGGTCCCGATTCCCCATCCACAGGGTTCAAAATATTTTACATAGGCAATTTTCAAATGTTTTACAGATAATTCTCCTGGCTTTGACCAGGTATAAGAATAAAATCCTTCTTCATGTGTTTTTATTATTTCGATCATATCCGATACAACATATTCGCCCTTGGCACCCTGAACCGTAAGCATATTTTTGCCTTCCATTTCAGGCCTGTCGGCAAAAAGTTCTTCAATTCCTTCCATGTTAAAGGCAAAATAATACCCCCGGTTCTGGTTAAACCGTATCGGTCTTAAGGCATCTTTGATTATTTTTTTGATTTCATCGCGGGATTTTAACTTCTTATTTTCATAATAGATGTTCAAGGCTATGGCACAGGCCTCATTCACACGCCCTTTAATCGAATCTTGAAGTCTTTTTTCTGTCTGGTTTCTCATATATTGAACATATTCCAGAACGGTTTGAACCTGGATTTTCAGTCTTTCTTTCTCTGAGGCAACAAATTTTTCTTTAACGGACACAGATTCTTCATTAAATTTAGTGTATTCATTCAAAATCCAAAAAAAATAAAGGCAAACAAAAGAAATCAAGGTTATGAAAATCATATTATGCAAAAGAAGTTTTTTAATGCTGGCTGGCATAGTTTGTTTTCCTTTTTAACTTGTACACTATTATTGTCTGCATCTTTTTTCCCAGCATTCATTCTTTTCACAAGCATCATTTGCAAATTTTGCAAATCCCTTGAGAACCTCTATTTTTTTTTTGAAATAATCGTCAGATCTCGTCTGTCGGCAAGCCATAAGCTCGATGAGCGATGCATGTCCAGTTAGGACAAATTCAAAGGCCATGGTTTATCTTTTTTAATCTTTCTGTACAATTTAATACTGTTCATTGCTGCTATTTTGAAGTGATAATACATCAATAGAGACTCCAATGCAAAACAAACTGTCGGTCAAATTGTAACAGAACTGCTAACGAATAGGTATGGCATCATCAGTGTGAGCCTTACCCAAATTTGATCAACCAATGAAAGGCTATTGGATAACAAGGTTACTGGTTACTTTAATCATTCACGAAGTCCAATCAGTCAATGTGCGGGCTGTGTATCATCAGCGCTGTTTCTGGTTTATATAGATTAATATAAATTCAGAAAATAATGGTGATGATATAAATCAAAGGCAGAACCATTTCAAGAATCCTACCTTTAATTCTGATTTATATATCTGCACTATTTTTCCTTTCTACTGATTCCTGCTACACCGAGGAGGCCAAAACCAAAGAGAATCACTGTGGCAGGTTCTGGGTTAGGTATCATGCGATTCCCAACCGCAAGGTTGTCCGCTTCAAACGCAAAACTCAAACTTGTCATAATGACTTTATCAAAAGGATTAAGATCATAAAAATTCACATAAAGATTAGTTGACGGGGCGGATTGATTCCCGTAATTCACTCCAAATTCCCCAGGTTTAGTTATGTCTTTGCCATTAAAAGAATGTACAAGGTCAAGCCCGTTATAAAACGAAAGAGAATTATAACCATCTATCGATCCCCAGAAAAGACCAAAATAGGTATAGGTCTCTTTAAAACTGGTTGCATAAGCGCCTGTACTTGCTCCATCCGGATCAGGCACTGACATATAATGTGTCAGATCCTTATCAGACATATACTGACTGTTATATGGTGCCGCATATTTGCCAGGCAATGAACCCAACACGACCTGTCCACTCCCTTCCCACTCCCATGTCGGAGAATCAAAAGTCTCAACAACAGCTCCGATGAAAGAAGAGGTTAACGTTCCGTCACTTGAAACTGCATGGAGGTAATCAATTGTCAACGCATTTGATACGCTTTGAATACCAATTATAGAATACAAAATTAAAAAAAGTTTCTTCATTATTATCTCCCATTATTATCGGCCACTGACATTCCTTTCAGGCCCATCTTTGTTTCTCAAGTTTCTTTGCCGTTTCTTAAATTGCGTTTGCAAGGATCATACCATTATAAAAAATATCGAAAAAACTATTTAAATTGAGTGTATTAGAAAAGATCTGTCTATGAGAACGACAACAAACTATGTTGAAATATACAAATTATCGGCAAAATTTGTGACAAAGTGTGTCTCAACCCCAAATCAACAGATACGTGATTTTTTAAAATTCATTCATTGGAATGGGACAAAAATCCAATGGCTTTTGCCACCAATTTACAGTACAGTAATGGAGCCTTGTTCAATCTGGTCCTTTAAATTCCTGTATAATTGAATATTAAATCTTAAAAAATTTGTCTTTACCCGATATAATATTTTCGGTAATATTTAAAAGATATGACCTGATAAAAAAATGCTCGGTCACCTGTTTGCCTGTTATTAAAAAAAATAAAATGTAGTATTCTTATACCACCTGAGCCTTTCTTTTTTATGATACCGTTAATTTACAATATCTCATGAGGACATCATCCCGTGAACTATTAAATGAATGCTAACCGCTTAATCAAAGGAGGAGAAAATGGCTAAAATTTTAATGATTACAGGTGATTTTACTGAAGATTATGAAACCATGGTACCGTTTCAGATTCTACTGGCCGCAGGCCATGAGGTGGATGCCGTCTGTCCGGATAAAACTGCTGGGGATACGGTTGCCACAGCCATCCATGACTTTGAAGGACACCAGACCTACACTGAAAAACCTGGGCATAATTTTACACTGAACGCCTCATTTGACAAAATTTTTCCCCAGGACTATGACGGTCTGGTGATTCCCGGTGGCCGGGCTCCTGAATATCTGCGGCTTGACAGCCGGGTCATTGAAATGGTTCAACATTTTTTTCTGGCAAACAAGCCTGTTGCAGCGATCTGCCACGGCGCACAGATACTTGTAGCAGCAGAAGTACTCAACGGTCGCAAATGTTCTGCCTATCCAGCCTGCGCCCCTGAAATAAAAGCTGCTGGCGGGCAGTATCAAACAATGGAAATGACACAAGCCTTTACTGACAAAAATCTGGTCACTGCACCGGCATGGCCGGCAAACCCCGCCTGGATGGCCCAATTCATGGCGCTGCTGAAGTCTTAATAACGACCATGGGCCACCCTGGTATTCTACCTTGGCCTGTCCACAACAAAACATGAAAGAATTCAGTGCGTTGATCTGTTCTTTCATAAAAAAAAAGAGAGGAGGTTTTCAATGTGTCACTTGTTTATTAATGCTGACAGCGAGTTATGGAAAAGCCGATCCAAGTCTTTACGTATTGATGGGGTATCCACCAGTATCCGCATTGAAAACTTCTTCTGGTCAACACTGGAGGAAATTGCCGCCCGTGACCGGATGACGGTAAACCAACTGATTACCAGGCTTTATTATGAATCCATAGATGCAGGGCATGACCTGGGGAATTTTACTTCCTTTCTCCGGGTCTGCTGTGCCCGTTATCTTTTTCTGATCAGTGCTGGAGAAATCTCTTCCTCCCTGGATGAAGAACTGGGCAGTATCACCGCAGATGACATTCTGGAGCGGGAGCGCACCCATTATCATGACCGCAGCAGGCTGCTTAAATCAGTACTGCGCACCACTGAACCATTTAATTGAATTCAATTATAAACTTATCTGCGATTTCACCCAATCACAATTCTTTTTTTTTACAAAAAAACTTGGCCTGATGTTTTTTGTATTTTTTTTAATCATTGATCCGTATCGATAAAAATATTATAAATCAGACACGGTCTTATGAATTGATTGATAACCATTTTCATTCAAGACGATTCTCATTGCTGTAAAAAAGAAAGCTGGATGTACAAATGGCAGAAAAGGCGAAGTATACACAACTGGTTAAATCCTCCTGATAACACTGGATAAGCCAATACAACAAATGCTGACAAAAACAGGAAAATTTCATGAGCGATGAATGTATTCTTTATGAAACAATTGACAACATTGGCCTGATCAAACTGAACAGGCCCAAGGTGCTCAATGCAATGAACCGCCAACTCTGGATTGACATGCAAAATGCCCTTGAAACCGCAAAACAGGACAATAATGTTAAGGTCCTGATCATCACCGGTATGGGCCGGGCCTTTTCAACCGGGGCTGATCTTAAGGATTCAAAAGACAGACCCCCTGAAGATTACAGGCTATACCTTGAATCCCTGCAGGAAGCGTCCAGAAAAATCATTCGTTTTGAAAAACCGACCATTGCAGCCATAAACGGCTATGCTCTGGGTTCCGGGTATGAACTTGCCCTGGCCTGTGATATCCGGATTGCAGCCAAAGATGCCCTGATCGGATCTCCTGAAGCACGGGTGACATCCTCTGTCACAGGAGGGGCTTTTCGCCTTGTTCAGGATCTGGTCGGCCCCGGCAAAGCCCGGGAGCTTTTATTTACTGCCGAAAATATTACAGGAGAGGAAGCTGAACGGATCGGCCTGGTCAATAAAGCTGTACCACTGGATTTATTGATGGAGGAAGCCATGGTTATGGCCCAAAAGATTGCAGCCAATTCGTCTTTTTCTTTAAAAATCATCAAAAAAGGATTCCTCATGGCCCAGGGTGAATGCAGCCTTGAGGCTTTAATGGAGTATGAAATTGAAGGCTGCCTGGCTTGCGTTTCAACCAGAGAAAGAAAATTATCTTTAGATAACTTTGAACAACGCAAAAAATAACCAAAGGATTTTTTTATGTTGGATAGAGTACTCAATGCCGGATCTGTCGCCATTATCGGTGCATCAAAGAATAAAACAAAACGGGGATACCAGGCCATTAAAACCCTTTTATCCGAAGGGTATGAAGGTCAGATCTATCCGGTAAACCCGAAAGAAGACAGAATACTGGGACTGCCCTGTTATCAGGATATCACTGATATCCAGTCTCCCATTGATCTTGCTTTGATCACAACACCTGCCAGAACAATCCCTGATATTTTGCGTAAATGTGGTGAAAAGAAAGTGGCTGGTGCCGTTATTATTGCCGGGGGTTTCAAGGAGTTGGGAGCTAAAGGCAAAGAACTTGAGCAACAGGTCGTTGCGGTGGCCAAAGAGACCGGTGTCAGATTGATCGGGCCTAACACCTCGGGAATGATCAATCTTAAAACCAATATGAATCTTGTGGGAATCCAAAATGCGCCCCGGGGCAATATTGCCCTGTTGTGCCAAAGCGGCAACATGGCACTGACGCTCATTACAGAGGCAACCATCCGGAAGCACGAGGGCTTTACCTATTACATCGGAGTAGGCAATGAATCAGATATCAAATTTCATGAATATCTTGAATTTTTCAGAAACGACCCAGACACCAAATCCATTCTCATGTATGTTGAGGGCATGAGTGAAGGTCGAAAATTTTTGCAGGAAGCTTATAAGACCAGCCAGAAAAAACCCATTGTTCTTTTAAAGAGTGGCCGATCCGTTACCGGTAAAAAATCGGCAGGATCCCATACCGGTTCATTGGCCGGCATGAGTGAAGTATCAAACCGGGCTTTTGAAAGAGCCGGCATCATCGTGATTGAAAATTCAGACGAACTGTTTCCTGTGGCTGAAACCGTTTCAAGTCAGCCGGCCATTAAAAGCAATACCATTGCCATACTGGCTGATGGTGGCGGGCATGCCACCATTGCTGCAGATCTGTTGAGTGACTATGGTATAAACCTGCCGGAATTATCTGATAAAACCAAGGCCAGATTAAGACAAATTTTGCCTCATGGCGCATCGGTTGTCAATCCAGTTGATGTGGCGGGCGGTACAGATACAGACCCCAGCCTGTTTGCAGACTGTGCCAAGATTATATTATCAGATCCCGATGTCGGCGGTTTGCTTGTGGTAGGGCTTTTCGGCGGGTACGGCATCCGGTTTGAAGAAAGCCTGGCCATTGGAGAAGAAGCAGCCGCCCACCGATTCGGAGCCATGGTAAAAAAGAAACATAAACCCATTTTTGTGCATTCTCTTTACAGTTCATATCCATCCAGGGCTCTGGATCTGCTAAGGCATTACGGCATACCGGTTCATGATTCCCTGGATATCTCCTGCAAATGTGTGGCATCCTTGTGCAAATATGGCAACTACTTAAATTCATATCATGGAATAACCAATTTTGTTTTTAACTGGGGGGACAGGGCCAAAAAAGAGGGCCAGCAGATTATTGCAACAGCCAAAAACGAAGGCCGCCATGTGCTTTTGGAGCATGAAGCCAAAGAATTGATTAAGCTGCATGGGGCTTTGACATCTGTCGGCCAGGTGGCGCAAACCAAAGATGAAGCCTGGCAGATTGCAAAAAAAATAAAACTGAATCATGAAGGCAATGGGAAAATTGTATTAAAGATTGTTTCTCCTGATATTCTTCACAAAAGTGATGCCTGTGGGGTTATATTGAATTTGAGCTCTGAAAATGAGATCAGGAAAGGATTTGGGCAAATTATTAAAAATGCGAAGGCCTATAATCCAGATGCAGATATCCGGGGAGTCCTTGTGACACCCATGGCACATAAGGGTCTTGAAATTATCATTGGGACCAAGATTGATGAGCAGTTCGGACCGGTGATCATGTATGGCCTGGGGGGAATCATGGTGGAAATCATGAAAGATGTGACCTTCTGGGTGTTACCGGTTTCTTCCACCGCCTGTAAAAAGATGCTGGCTGACACACGATCTTCTGTCCTTTTAGATGGTGTAAGAGGCCAGAAAGGATATGACAAAAAAACATTGAGAAAACTGATATCCATGTGTTCTGAACTGATTGAATCCTATCCTGAAATCGAAGAAATGGATCTGAACCCAGTGCTTTTATATGAACAGGGGCTGGATGTTGTGGATGCAAGAATAATCCTGAAAAAATAAACCAACAGGATTTAAGGTTTTCTGCACTTTTTTGACATCACTTTTGTTTTCTGATAGGTTTTATAAAATTTTAATTACAATTAACCCATAGAATGTATAGATATGCCGTTTTCAACCGAATTAGAACATACCCTTCCCAATGTCAGAGCGTTTCGGCTCATGCAGCAGCTGTTAACGGAAAATCCTGAACTGAATCAAATTCTTGCCACATCCAAAAGCCTTTCACAGGTTAAAAAACAATTAAAAAACATGGCCATGCAGATTCTGTCAGAAAACCAGGAAGCCTGTTTATATTATACCAGGAAAAAAAAAGGGGCAAACCAGCTTGAAAAACTCAGATCCAAAGACTATGCCGCCATTCGAATCCTGGACTATATTCAAAATTCCGGCAGGCAATTTAAGGATCTGAACCTGCATGGAGATATGGTTGAAAACAATCCATTTGCGGTTCTCATGCAATGTACCCGCAAAGGAACCGGCGGTGGCACGCCTGCCTTTTTTCATGATATGATTCACCTGTTCAGGCAACTGTCCGGACGGCAGGAGCCAATGCCGGATCAAGCTGATATTCAATCATGGATGGACAGGTATTCTTCAGGTCTTGAACCGGATGTCATTAAACACAGGGAAAAAAACAAACTTCGCATACTCAAGATTATCATCAGAAAAATTGAAAAAAACCACATCAAAAGCAAACGGTATCAATTTAAAAAAGGGATGTCCGGACAAAAAAAACTTTTTCTTGCCAAATCCTGGTGGAATGATCACAAGTTTCATCTTAAATTTGCCGTCAGAACACCTGAAGAACTCAATGAAATGCTGGATTTTTCTCTTGACCGGGAAACCATGCACACAATGAAAAAGGCTCAGCAGGCAGGAATCCCGATTTTTATAAATCCCTACTACCTGTCACTTCTGGACACACAGGCATCTGTTCATTCTCTGGGGGCTGACCTTGCCATCCGGCAATACATGCTCTATTCAAAAGAGCTGGTCAATGAATTCGGCAACATTACGGCATGGGAAAAAGAAGACAAAGTGGAACCGGGAAAACCCAATGCAGCCGGATGGATTATTCCGGACGACTGTATTCACAGAAGATATCCCAATGTTGCGATCTTAATTCCCAAAAGCATGGGCCGGGCCTGCGGCGGGCTATGTTCAATCTGCCAGCGGATGTATGGCTTTCAACAAGGAGAATTAACCTTTGACCTTGAAAAATTAAAACTTAACAAATCATTGGGTGACACCCTGGAAAAGTCCATCACTTATTTTGAAAATGACTCACAGTTAAGAGATATCCTGATCACTGGCGGTGACGCATTGATGAGCACCAATAAAACCCTTAGAACAATCCTTCAAAGCGTTTATAAAATGGCCAGACGGAAACGCAGGGCCAATATGAACAGAAAAAATGGCGAGAAATACGCACAGATCTTAAGGGTACGGCTGGGTACCCGGCTTCCGGTTTATCTTCCCATGAGAATCCAGACCGGTCTTGTGAACATACTGGCTGAATTTAAAAATAAAGCCTCAAAAATTGGGATTCAACAATTTGTTTTTCAGACTCATTTTGAGTCCCCCATGGAAATCACGCCCGAAACAAAACGCTGTGTGCATCAACTCAATCAGGCTGGATGGATTGTAACCAACCAGCTGGTTTTCACCTCTGCCGCATCCAGACGGGGTCATACTGCCAAACTGCGACAAACGCTGAATGATATCGGTATTATTCCCTATTATTCATTCACGGTTAAAGGGTATATGGAAAACAGCCGAATTGTTTCACCCAATGCCCGATTGGTCCAGGAAAGTGTTGAAGAAAAAAGGATTGGTCGCCTGCCTGATCGTTTGTTGCCGGACCTGGAACAACTGCCCCTGGACACAGAACATATTGTGGAATCCCTTTCCCGGCTCAGAGCCGATGCCAGTATCCCATTTTTAGCTTCTGACCGAAATGTTCTCAACCTTCCAGGGGTTGGCAAGAGCCTTACCTTCAGAACCATCGGCATTACCAATGACGGCAGGAGAATTCTTGAATTTGACCATGACCGAACCAGAAAACACAGCCCGATCATAGAAAAGCTTGGTAAGATCATCATTATTGAATCAAAAAGCATTCATGACTATCTTCGCCAGCTTGACAATATGGGGGAAGATGCTGCCGACTATACTTCAATCTATGGATACTCATTGAGCGAAACAGAACCCATCAATAAAATCTTTGAATATCCCGCCCATAATTATGATGTAACCAAAACTATTACAAACCTGGATCTTCATAATCGCTGAAAGTGCCACGTTCTTGAAACCTGTTGATATGAAAGAACAGATCAACTTACTGAATTCTTTCATGTTTTATTGAGGGCAGGCCAGGGTAACATACCAGGGCAGCCCATGGCCATTAGTCAATTAAATGCTGTTAACTATTTTCATTGGCTCCCATTGCAAAGCAGATCTGGTGGTGATATACAGATACGCCCCAGATCCGGCAGCAGGTGATATCAACGCATGGAAAACCAGAAAAATCCAATAATATAGCGTTTCTGCCACTGCTCAGAACTGCGGCAATTGATTTAAATAATGGATTTTTAAGGAGTTAATATCCATGCGGATCGTACTTGTGTTCCCTCCCAGGGCCAGTGCAACCTATGCACCCCTTGGCATTGCCTCTTTAACCGCTTATATTGAACAAGCCGTACCAACTGCATCGGTTGACATGATAGACCTGAACATTGAAACATGGATTCATCTGTCCAAAAAAGATCATCAGGGCCAGATGCTTCTTGATTTTCTCCAGGGCAGGACCGGACAATTCCATGATGAACAGGAGATTGGACTCCATAAAATCATCTGGGACAGGCTCCGCAAACAGATGGGCGAATTTGCGGTTCAAGCAAAACTATTTGTTGAAACCGGAGAAACCGGTTGTGAATATGCAACCCTTCTTAAAACCCAGGCTCTTGGTATTCTTTCCTCAGATCCTGAACTTGTCGGGTTTTCAGTACTGTTCCCGGAGCAGATTCCGTTTGCAGCTGCTCTGGCACGGGCAGTCAGACAGGCAAGCGAGTCAAAAGGATATAACCACACATTAAAAATTGTCATGGGCGGTGCCATGATGTCTGCATTGTCGGTTCAAGATCTTCTCTCTGCCTGTTCATGGGTTGATGGGGTCGTCTGCGGAGAGGGTGAAATGGCTGGAGCAGCCCTTGCATCAGGAATGGACTGGTCTCTTGTTCCAGGCCTGACGTTTAAAAGCAGGTCTAAAATTGTGGAAAATCCAAAATCCCAGACCCTGTCATTAAAATCATTGCCTGCACCTGATTTCTCACGTCTTTTCCTGCATCATTATTTTAATCCGACACCGGTTTTACCAATTCTTTTTTCCCGTGGGTGCCTGTGGCGCAAATGCCGGTTCTGTGCCCACAACTTTTCTTTTTCAGGATACCGGAAAAAAACTGTCACTGCATTTGTTGACGAAATTCAAAGCTATTACACCGCCCTGGGTGCTCGGTATTTTTATTCTGCTGACGAGTATATTGCACCGCCGGACATGGATGCCATTGCCATGGAGATCCAGTCAAGGGGATTGAAAATTTCCTACCAGATACTGGGAAAGCCCACACATGATTGTACCAGAGAGCGCATGGCCCTGTGGTCAGCCTCAGGCTGCCGGTGGATCGGCTGGGGAGTTGAAAGCGGTTCCCAGCGCCTGCTGGATCTGATCAACAAAGGAACCCGGGTCACGGATATCGAACAGGTGCTTAAGGATTCTGCTGACGCGGGGATCTCGAATCTGCCAATGTTGATCTTTGGTCTGCCCACCAGTACGGATCAGGACCTGTCTGAAACCATCGGGTTTCTGGAACGTAACTATGACACGACAGACGCCCTTTCGGCCAGTGCATTTGTGCTTTTTGAGGGAACCCACTTTGCCCGAAATGCCCGTCAATATAATCTGCATATAAACAGTCCCCATGAACTGTTTCAGGTGGAAGGAAAACCCGTGCGCAGCCGACGGCTCAAATTCAAAGAAATCTCTTTTGACGGTTCTTTGCGGGCATCCAGAGGCGCCCTTGAAGTGTCAGAATGGACCCGCCATCGACGCTGGCTGGGAGAAATCCCGCTGTTGGAGCAACTGCCCAGCGAGCATTATCTGCTTCATGTGTCCGGGTTCAGACAATTGCAGCCTGCATAAAAAAAAAGTGTCAAAGAGCAGTACTTGTTTTAAAAAAAGAGAATGGGAAAATTGCGTCTGCAGACTATCTGAACAGTCGTCTGATTCCATTGATTTTCTGGTTTTATCCGTAACTTTTCTTTTTATAGGGGAAATGTGGTTTTTGAACGAGGTTTTATTCACATCCGGGACCCTAAAGGGGTAATCGATCAAACGATCCCTTTGAACGGTACGGCACGGGATCTGCTACAAAATCACCATAGGACCCTAAGTCCCTATGTTTTTCCTGGGCGGGGGGAGGTGAACAGCGCACGGATATTATAAAGCCCATGAAAAAAATCAGCAAGGCGGCTGGACTGCCTGAAAAATTCAGACCATTGCATGGGTTAAGGCACGTTTATACGTCGATGCTGGCATCGTCCGGCAAGGTTGATATGTACGTCCTTCAGAGGCTTTTAACCCATCTTTTTCATTATTCCCACATTGATATGGA
This sequence comes from Pseudomonadota bacterium, assembly GCA_043827005.1. Lineage (GTDB taxonomy): Bacteria > Desulfobacterota > Desulfobacteria > Desulfobacterales > Desulfobacteraceae > Desulfobacula. Next base: position 28,381 of record JBDRPM010000028.1, read on the forward strand.
TGTCCTGGACCCTATTTTGATGCCTTCACCATGACCCTAATCTAACAGACCTTTTGTTGAACAGTGCTTTCCAAAGGTGAAGCGGTTTAACCCTTTTTTTTACTTCACTTTCTAAAGGCGATAAATTTACCCATGTTCTGGAAAAATATAGAATCGCTTATACTATTGCTTGACAATACTATTGTGTTGTATATAATTTAGTCATGATAAAGTCTTTTAAATGCAAAGAAACTGAGAAAGTTTTCAGTAGAACATTCTCAAAAAAATGGTCAAAAGATTTGCAAACATTGGCTTTTAGAAAATTGAGGATGATCAAGAACTCAAATGGATTAAATGATTTAAGGATACCGCCTTCTAACCGGTTAGAAAAATTAAAAGGTGATAAAAAAGAACAATATAGCATAAGAATAAATGATCAATGGCGTATCTGTTTTACCTGGATACATCCAGATGCTTATGATGTTGAAATAATAGATTACCATTAAAAGGAAGTATGAATATGGCACAAAAAATAAATGCGCTTCATCCGGGTGAGGTTTTATTTGAAGAATTTATAAAACCTTTGAATATCAGTCAATATAAATTGGCAAAAGATATCAATGTCAGCCAAATGAAAATCAGTGAGATAGTTAAAAAGAAAAGAAGGATTACAACAGACACTGCCTTACGGCTGTCAAAATATTTTGGAACATCTATTGAATTTTGGCTTGGCCTGCAAAACGACTATGATATTGACACGGCAATGGACAATGAAGATCTGTCTAGAACAATTAATAATATTCATCCATTTTGCAATAATATCTTAAGCAATGCTTAAATCTTTTTCGGATGAGATCTTCCAAGGCCTGAGGTAAACCCTGGGTCTTTTCATTTTCTGACAGGGCCTTCACATTAAAAGTCATGGGGACAATTCCCGACAGAAATAATTCTATGCAATGTGGAGAGCATTTTACTTTGGATAAAGTGAGTTTTGCGGATATTGCTACTTTTGCGGATAGGGTTTTTCAGAAAATTATGGAAAGGTCTTTCCGGATATGGACATATGAGCCATTTTTTTGTCTGGGAGATCCTGAAAAAAAAAACAGAGTTGGAAAAAAGGTTGGAATTTTGCCAGGTTGGAAATACGGTTGGAATCGATTTTCTTTAAAAATCAAAAAGGGCTTAGAATTTCTTCTAAACCCTTGATTTTATTTGGTAGCGGGGGAAGGATTTGAACCAACGACCTTCGGGTTATGAGCCCGACGAGCTACCAGACTGCTCCACCCCGCATCAATGAAGGGCACTATATAAAATTGTTAGATTTGTGTCAAGACTTATTATGCCTAAATGTTTGAAAAGCCTGTAAACAATTGCGTTTAATCATGGCAATCTGGCAAGGGCCTGTTTGAGTTCTTCAATTGAAGCGGTTGCTGTACCCACCTTTGCCACGACAATACCGGCAGCAGCATTGGCAATCTGGGCGCTTTGTTTGAAACTGGCGCCTGTGGCAAGACCAAGGCCCAAAAGAGAGATAACCGTATCCCCTGCACCGGAGACATCAAAAACCTGGCGGGCATTGGATTCAATATGAAAAACCGGCTCACCTTTTTCAAACAGCATCATTCCGTCCTGGCCACAGGTGATCAGCAGTTTTTCAAGTTTTACTTTTTTCATGATTTTGTTTCCGGCATTTACCAGATCCTGATCACAGTGTATATCCATGTTGGCAGCCAGGCTTGCTTCTTTTTTATTGGGTGTCAGAATGTTAACCGCTTCATATTTTGTGAAATTTAAAGATTTTGGATCAGCCAGCACCAGCACCTGATGCTGTTTGGCCAGCTTAACGGTTTCTTGAACCAGTTTCGGGGTAATCAAACCTTTATCATAATCTGAAATAATGACCAGATTAGTGTCTTTGATATTTTGCGCAATAATTGCCACAAGTTTTTCAAGGGTTTCATCTGTGATATTTTTTTTGATTTCCCTGTCGATTCTTAACACCTGCTGGTTGGATGCAATCACCCGGGTTTTACGGGTGGTGGGTCTTAGGGGCTCACTGATAATGCCGTCTGTTGATATACCCAGCTCCTTGAACTTGTCAAATATCATCTGGCCGGCCTTGCCTGTACCGGCTGTCCCAATGGCACACACTTTGGCACCCATGGCTGTCAGGTTATTGATCACATTACCGGCGCCTCCAAGAGTCTGACTTTCTTTGAGAACACAGACCACCGGAACCGGAGCTTCCGGAGAGATCCGGTCAACACTGCCCCACAGATATTCATCGATCATTAAATCGCCAATCACCATGGCTGTAACAGCTTTAAATTTATCAAGATCATAAATCATGATGATAACAAAGACCCCAGCATGATTTTAAGTTCTTCATAACTTCTGGTCACAGGCACTTCAGGAAAATCTGTTATCACTGATTCTGGCGGGCAAAAGAAGAAACCATGATCTGCTTGCTGGATCATGCCGATATCATTATAAGAATCCCCAAATGCGATGACCTCATAATTCAATTGTTTAAAAGCCTTTACAGCCCGTTTTTTCTGATCATCAATCCGAAGATTGTAAGCAATGACATTGCCGGCAGGATCCAGAGTCAGGCTGTGGCAGAACACCACTGGAAAATTGAGCTTTTTCATCAATGGTTTTATAAATTCTTCAAATGTATCCGACAGAATAATAATCTGGGATCGTTCCCTTATCCAGGCCAGGGTTTCTACTGCCCCGTCCAGGGGATTCAATGTGGCTATGACATCCTGAATATCCTGGATTTTTATATGATGTTCTTTTAATATGCCCAGCCGTTTGGTCATGAGCACATCATAGTCACTGATATCCCGGGTGGTCAGTTTCAGCTCTTCGATCCCGGTTTTTATTGCAACATTAATCCAGATTTCCGGCAAAAAGACCCCTTCCAGGTCTGCAACAATCATTTTCATTTTGTCTACTCCTCAGCAGCAGTTTCTTCAATTCGAATAACAACAGGGTCTCCAACAACAGACTGACTTTTGGAAATCTCTTGCAATGCGGCCTGTACACTGGCTTCTTTGGCAAGATGGGTAATCATGACCACCGGAACCAGACCTTTGCTGCTTCTTCCTTTCTGGTGGACCGATTTGATACTGATATTGTTTGTTCCCAATACGCCTGCGATCATGGCCAGCACGCCGGGATGATCCTTGGCGTTAAATCTCAGATAATAGCGGGTTGTGAGCTTATCCATGGGTAAAATGGGAATCTGCTTGATATTTTTATTAAGGCAACCCAGAATCGGCATCCGTGCTCTGGTGCATGCAATCATATTCCTGGCAATGTCAGCAATATCACTTAAAACAGCACTGGCAGTGGGCATCATCCCGGCACCCCTGCCGTAGAGCATGGTCTGGCCGGTGGCATCCGCATTAATGACGATGGCGTTCATGGCTTGATCCACATGGGACAATGGATTGCTGTCCGGTATCATGGTGGGATGAACTCTTGCCTCCACATGATCCCCATGGATTTTACCAATGGCCAATAGCTTGATCGTATACCCGAACTCTCTGGCAAACTCGATATCAATGGGCGTAATATTGCGGATGCCTTCCACATGGATATCTTTTAAATTGATTTCCATGCCATGGGCCAGAGAATTTAAAATAGCCAGCTTGTGAGCCGTGTCATGACCGTCTATATCCAGAGAGGGTTCTGCTTCTGCAAACCCAAGAGCCTGGGCATCTTTTAAGGCATCTTCAAATTCAGATCCTTCCTGTGAAATCCGGGTTAATATATAATTGCAGGTTCCGTTCAATATAGCGGACATGGACAAAATATGATTGGCCACATAAGATTCTCTTAAGGATTTGATAATGGGCATGCATCCGCCGCAACTGGCCTCAAATGCCAGATCCACCTTGTTTTTATCGGCAAGTTTGACCAGATCGTTTCCAAATGCAGCCAAAAGTGCCTTGTTGGCCGTTACCACATGCTTTTTATGATTCAATGCTTTTTCAATAAATGTCCTGGCAATGGTTTCACCACCAATGGTTTCAACGATAATATCAATCTGAGGATCATCAATCACCTGATTTGCATCAGCAAGTAATTGGGTTTGCTTTAAATCAATGCCCCGGTCGGTGGTCGTATCAATATCAGCAATTGATTTAAGGTTTAAAACCGCACCGATTCTGGATTCCAGCAATTGTTTTTTTTCAATCAGCAACTTTGCCACGCCTGCGCCGACAACACCGTATCCCAGGATTCCGATATTGATTTTTTCCATTTGGTTTAATTCTCCAAAATTTAAGTTCATATAACGGTCATGGGCCGCCCTGGTAGTTCACCCTGGCCTGCCCACGACAAAACATGAAAGAAAAGCAGTGATTTTTTCAAATTCTTTCATATAGAGTAAAATAGATACATTATTCAACTGCTGATGTCAAAAAGCTTTTGACTTTTCAACGTTTTCTGTTTAGTATTGAAGGGTTTTTATCAAGATTAAACAACGTAAATTTCAAATAGGTGAGCATACATGAGCGACTCCTTAACATATGCGGATTCCGGTGTTGATATTGACAAGGCAAGCCGGCTGGTAGATCGTATAAAAGTTATTGCAAAATCAACCCCAAGATCAGGTGTCATGGGTGAAATCGGTGGATTTGGCGGCCTTTATTCTCTTAACTTATCCAATATTTCCAATCCGGTTCTGGTCAGTTCCACAGATGGTGTGGGCACCAAAATTAAAATTGCCTTTATGATGGACAAGCATGACACCATTGGGATTGATCTGGTGGCCATGTGTGTCAATGACATCATTGTCCAGGGTGCAAAGCCCTTATTTTTCCTGGATTATATTGCCATGGGAAAACTGGATAATGCAGTGGCTGAACAGATTGTCCTTGGTATTGCCGATGGCTGTACCCAGGCCGGCTGTGCCTTGATTGGCGGCGAAACAGCAGAGATGCCGGGGATATACCAGCAAGGAGAATATGACCTTGCCGGATTTTCTGTCGGAATGGTAGACAACACCAAAATCATTGACGGCTCATCCATCCGGAATGGTCATAAATTGATCGGTCTGGCCTCCAGTGGGATTCATTCCAATGGATTTTCCCTGGTTAGAAAAATACTTTTTGATAAATGCAAATATAATGTCAACACCAGGCTCAATGATCTGGGCATCACCCTTGGTGAAGAGCTGTTAAAACCGACCATCATTTATGTGTCCACCATTTTGAGCCTGTTACGGGATCTTCCTATCCACGGGCTGGTTCATATCACGGGCGGCGGCATTGATGAGAATATCATCCGTGTTATCCCGGAAGCCTGTAAAGCCATTGTTCATAAAGATGCCTGGCAGACACCCCCTATTTTTAAAATCCTTCAAACACAGGGAAATGTGTCGGACAGAGAAATGCATCGAACATTTAATAATGGTATCGGTATGGTAATGGTTGTGCCTGAAAAGTCTGCCCAGGAAGTCATGGACAGACTGGGTGCAATGGACGAAAAAGCCTATTTTATCGGTGAAATCCTGAACAGAGAAAATAATGAACCCCAGACCGAATGGGTTTAATCATTACTGACACCCCATGATCGTTCTCGGGATTGAATCCTCCTGCGATGAAACCGCAGCAGCTATTGTTAAAGATGGTTCTTATATTCTTTCCTCGGAGATTGCGTCCCAGATACAGGTTCATCATAAATATGGCGGTGTGGTACCGGAACTTGCGGCGCGCATGCACATTGAAGCCATTGGCCCTGTTGTGGACAAGGCCATTCATACAGCCCAAATTACCCTTGATGACATTGACGGTGTTGCCGCTACCCGGGGTCCCGGGCTAATTGGTGCCCTTTTGGTCGGATTTAATTTTGCCAAAGCCTTTGCATGGGCAAAAGACCTGCCGTTTGCCGGGGTCAACCATCTTGAAGCCCATATTTACTCATTGTTTTTAATGGACCCGCCGCCGGCCTTCCCGTTTATCGCCCTGGTGGTTTCAGGCGGCCATACCAATATTTACCATGTTTTATCCCATGAGCATTTTGAACTCATGGGGCAGACACGAGATGATGCGGCAGGTGAGGCGTTTGATAAAGTCGCCAAAATGCTGGGCCTTGGATATCCTGGTGGACCCATCATTGAAACCCTTGCAAAAACAAAAAACCCGGATGCCATAACCTTTCCCAGAACCATGCTGGACAAAGACAGTTTTGATTTCAGTTTCAGTGGAATTAAATCTTCAGTTGCCCGATATATCCATGATCAAAAAATCATCAGCGATGATGATAAAGCCCAGGTTGCAGCCTCGTTTCAGGCTGCCGTCATTGATGTGCTGTCCCAGAAACTGATCAATGCTGCTCTGTTTAAAAAATGTCGGCAGATTGCGGTTTCAGGCGGGGTTTCTGCAAACAAGACCTTTGTTGAACAATTATCAAAGGCTGCCGGCAAAAAAAATATCCATGTTTTTGCACCGCCACTGGCCCTGTGCGGAGATAATGCTGCCATGATCGCTGCAAGAGGAACCACCATGATCCTGCAAAAACAGTTTTGCCGCCTGGAGCATGATGTGTTTTCAAGAACCCTGATCGATTAACCCTGCCCACTCACAAAAGAACGATTTTACAGTTTAAATTCATGTTTCAGATATTGTTTCTTGAACCTTAAAATCCGTTCAACTGAAACCTTTCCCATCTCATACAATAAGGGCTCATCAGACAGAAGACAATTGATTTCATCTGCTGCAATTTCGATATTGGGACCTGCATGACAGATCAATGCCATATCGATCTGTGACAAAAGGATCTGCCTGACACAGGTTTTCATATCATGGCCAATGGCTTTCATATCCAGATCATCGGTCATGATAATACCTTGATATCCCAGTTTATTGCGCAACAGCTCATTGGCTATGGCCGGAGACAGGCTGGCCTGCCAGTCCTGGTCCAGATCAGGATAAAAAATATGGGACAGCATCATGCCGGATACATTGGATTTTATGGCATGCTTAAATGGAATTAAATCCGAGCATTCAAGTGTTTCAAGCGAAATATCCAGTTTTGGAAGATGAAAATGGGAATCCAGAACCGTCCTGCCGATACCGGGAAAGTGCTTTGCCACGGCCATGATTCCATTTTTTTGCAGGGTGTTGATCACTTCTTTGCCAAGAATGGAAACAATGTTGGCATCTGCTTTAAACACCCGGTCTTTCATGATGCTGCTCACCCCTTTGGGTTCAATATCAAGAACCGGGGCAAGGTTCATGTTGATTCCCACAGCCTTTAATTCCTGGGCTGTGATCCGGGCAAAAATTCGGGCATCCTCAATGGATTGAATGAACGGATTGCCTTTAAACTGTGTAAATCCTTTTTTAAGCCGCGCAACTGTGCCGCCCTCCTGGTCCACAGCAATCATCAACGGCAAAAGACCACATTTTCTGGCATAGGCCTGACAGTCACGGCAAAGTGCAGAGATCTGTTCAGGATCTTCAATATTATTCTTAAATAAAATGATGCCGCCGGCTTTGATATCATTGATAATATATTTTATTTCATCATTAAAGACAGGGCTGTCAAACCCCAGCATCAGGCGTTGACCGGCAAGTGTTCGGATCTCGGTCATCTTTTTATCCATGATCGCATCCTGGCAGAAAAAACAGCAACAGACTATCCTTTAATTTTTTGCAGGGCTTCTTTAAGAAGGACTGTCACCTGTTCAGACAATTGTCCAGCCTGTTCAATATTGCCTGCTACTTTGTCCATCCCTTCCTCTTTTGCCCGGCCCGCCCATGTAAAAAATGTCTGCTTGTGGCTGTCATTGTGATCTATCCAGTGACTGAGCAATTTTTCCAGTTTCTGTGCCAGACTCATCTGTTCTGGAACATTGTGGCCATGCGGCTTGTCATGGCTGTGATCATGGCTGTGAGAGTGGTCATGGGAATGTCCATGACAATGGCCATGGGTGTGAGATTGATCTTCTTTATGGTCGTGGGTCATAATAAAACTCCATTTAAATATTTTTTTATATTAATGGCTTCAGGCGTAAATGAATATACCGGTCGCCACTGACTGAATGCATTGATTTCAATACCATTGTAAACAATAGACACCGGTCGATCCGATGATACAACCACCACAATCACTTGACTGTGATCAGCTGAAAATCGCAAAGCAGAATTATATCGGGCACCTCTGGCCATGTTTTCCCAGTTAATGGACTTACCATCCAGCAGGCACCCAAATCCTCTGATTTTCAAGTCTGCTGTGATGTGAACGGCACCATCAATTTTCAGCAGGGAACTGACCAGATTAACATTCTTAGGTTCTAAAAGACTTAACGGCGGTTCAAGCACATGACCGGACAGATGAATCGGTACAGGATGAAGGTCCAGCACCAGGGTACAGCCATAACGACCGATACCGGCATGGTGAACCAGATGTGAAACCAATTGAAACAGCCGTGTGGTGATCTCAATATCAAGCTTGGAATCTAACAAAATCTCTTCGAGCTCAACCATTTTGGCTTCCCGGGTGGTTGAATGAAAACTGCCGTCAAAAAAAGAAGCGATCTTTTCATTGCCCAGCCGTAAGAATCCGTGATCCCCCCTGAAATCTCCGGTAATGGCATAATCCGGAATATCGCTGTCTGTGATGCCGATAATGGTACACCCGTCAGAGACCAGCTTTCGATCTGAATTTTCAACAGCCAGCAATAACTTTCGGATGTGCTTGGCATTGCTGATCACAGGTTGTTCATGTCGCTGAATTTTGGTGATAAACGAGATCTTTTCCAGCCTTTGGGGATCAGTAAAAAAAAGGGTGCCTCTGGCCCACGCCCCTTCCTCCCTGGTTTTGGAAATATTCAAGATATCGTTCAAAATCGGTGGGATTAAAATCTTGCTGTCAAACCATAAATGCTGATCCCGTTCATCGACAATATAATCAGCAATGGCCTGGAGAGAATAATTTTTCAACACATAGTCAGATGAATTAATAACTGATCCTTGTGAATTATAATCATGTGCCAGTAGGCTTGCCGCCTGTTCCAGCCACCGCTCTGTCGGATGTATGGAGCACATGTCCGGGTGTTGTTCCGTTAACCACATCTGGTAGAAAAAATCAGAAGAACAGCCCCCATAGGAAATCAGACCGGTCAGTTCCAGATCACTTTGAGTGGCAATATGTCCCAGAGGTTGATTTTTAATTTTTTTTTCAATCCTGGCCCGCCATTCTGCCTCATTATCATGATAGACCTCTTTGAGTTTGGGTTCATGCCCTTTTAAAACATTCTGAGGATCTAACACACGGATGGGATCATCTTTTTGGGCAACAAAGATTAAAGCAACCTTGCTAGGTTGAGAATATTTTGAAAGTCCCTCTACAACACCGTTTAGAATATTGTTAATACATAATTTATAATAAAAAGACTGGTTCATTAACGCCTGACCTGTTATAAAAATTGTTCACTTTGATTGATACTCTTGTTAAGTATGACTTGGCAAGACTTTTTTATTGTAATAATCGTCAAGGCTTGCTATTGAACCGTAACAAACGTGGAGGCTGAAAATATGAGAAAATCTGTCTTTTATTGTGTACTGTTTGCACTGACAATCTGCTTGATCCCCCATTCCCTTATTGCAAAAACAGGGTATGTCTCTGATATGCTTTTGTTAACTTTCAGAGATGGGCCAGGCAAAACCGCTTCGGTCATCAAAACCCTGTCCAGCAGCACACCGGTTGAAATCCTTGAAGAACAGGTTGGGTTTTATAAGGTTCAACTTCAGTCCAGGGAAATCGGATGGGTGGACAAAAAATTTATTATTTTTGAAACCCCCAAAAGTATGATTATTAAACAATTAGAGCAGACCATTGCGTCTTTGGAAAATCAAATCACAACCCTCCAATCTGCTGCTCAAGCATCAAAAGATCATTTATCATCTTCAAATGATGATAATATTATCAAAATTCAATCCCTTGAATCCTCTTTGCAGACTGCTCTTAGCGAAAACCAAACACTGACCCGTTCGTTGTCGGAAACCAATGAAAAATATAACACCCTGATCCAGCAATCCAAGAACATTCAATCCATTGTTGCCGAAAACAAAACCCTGAAAGAACAAAATAAATCACTGACCATCGATCTTGATGCATTGAAAAAATCCAGCACATCCATATTGAAAATCGGCATGATCAAATGGTTTCTCGCTGGTGTGGGAACGCTTCTTCTTGGCTGGATATTGGGCCAGAGCATCTCTTCGACAAGACGATCCCGTTCATCTTTGTTTGATTCATGATAAGGTGAGTCATGACTCGTTTAAAAATCAACATGCCGGACGAATTTAATTATACAACTCAAATTAATATCAGAATTTGCGATATTAATTATGGAAATCATGTCGGCCATGATGCTTTTATTTCAATTTTGCATGAAGCCCGTGTCAGGTTTCTGGACCATCTGGGATACACAGAAAAAAATATTGAAGGCAAAGGAATCGTCATTTCAGACCTTGCTGTGATCTATAAATCCCAATCCTTTCATGGAGACATCCTGAACGTTGAAATGAGGTTTGCAGATTTTAACAAATACGGGTGTGATCTTTTTTACCGGGTATCCCACGCAAAAAACAAAACCCTGATTCTGGAGGCCAAAACAGGGCTTGTCTTTTTTGATTACATCAAAAATAAGATTACAGACATACCCGATACTTTCAGGCCTTGAACTCTCAGTGGTTTAGTACTATCCTGATCATAACTATTTTAAAATCATAACTTGTCCTTGACTTCAATAAAGAGAACCAATTCAACCAGGGAGCAGACAAATGACAGATTATCCTTTAAAAGAAAAACGATTTTTAGGACAGCAGGAATATTGTATTCATAATCTGAGTCTTCTTGAAAAAAAAGGCCTGGCAAACATTGGCCGCCTGCCTTTTGCAGCCAGGGTTTTAATTGAAAATATGGCCAGGAACATGGACGAGGATATCAACCAGTGGTCAAACCTTCTCGCTGCTGTAAACTTTTATAATTTTCCAAATCAAGCAGCACAACTGATTGCCTTTTACCCCGGCCGGGTATTGATGCAGGATTTTACCGGGGTTCCGGCAGTGGTGGATTTTGCAGCCATGCGGGATGCGGTAAAGGCTGCAGGCAAAGATCCTGAGCAAATCAACCCCCTGGTTCCGGTTGACCTGGTGATTGATCATTCCATCCAGGTGGATCATTTTAAAGAAAAAAATTCATTCTTTTTAAATGCCCAAAAAGAATATGAGCGAAATAAAGAACGATATCAATTATTAAAGTGGGCCCAGAAAAGCTTTGACAATTTCCGGGTGGTTCCGCCGGAATCCGGCATCTGCCATCAGGTAAACCTGGAATACCTGGCCCAGGTGATTTCTACCCGACAAACAGCAGACGGCCTTCAAGCCTTTCCAGATACATTGGTGGGAACCGATTCTCACACCACCATGATCAATGCCCTGGGTGTTCTGGGCTGGGGCGTGGGCGGAATAGAGGCTGAAGCGGTCATGCTGGGGCAGCCCTATTACATGAATCTTCCCCGGATCATCGGGGTCAATTTTACAGGAAAACCACGGCAGCAGATTACATCCACAGATATTGCCCTTTACATTACCCATATTTTAAGAGAACAGAACGTTGTGGAAAAAATTGTGGAATATACGGGTGAGGGCCTAAAGTATCTGACCTTGACTGATCGGGCCACCATATCCAACATGTCTCCGGAATACGGGGCCACGGCCGGATTCTTCCCCGTGGATGACCAGACCCTGACCTATCTTAAAAAAACCAACCGTCCCGAAGTTGCCTCCAGGGTGGAAGCCTATTGCAAGGCCTGTGGATTTTTTAATACCTATACTGAAGATATCCAATATTCAAAAAAAATTGACGTGGATCTGTCATTGATTGAAACCTCAGTGGCAGGCCCTTCCAGACCCCAGGACCGGATCTCCCTGTCCGGTGTCAAACAAAAAACCATAGAAAAATTCAACCTTGAAAAACAAGAAAAAATACAGATCAACCCGGATAACCATGCCCACGCCCTGACCAATGGCAGCGTGGTCATTGCCGCCATTACATCCTGTACCAACACTTCCAATCCTTATACCATGATAGGTGCCGGGCTTGCTGCCAAAAATGCCGTACAAAAAGGACTATCCATTCCATGGTATGTTAAAACCTCATTATCCCCGGGCTCCCGGGTGGTTCTGGACTATTTAAACAATTCAGGCTTAATGACTTTTTTTGAACAACTGGGATTCAACAATACCGGATTTGGCTGCATGACCTGCATTGGGAACTCAGGCCCTCTGGATCCATTTATTGAAGAATCAATTAAAAAGCATGATCTGGATGTCATGTCTGTGTTGTCCGGCAACCGGAACTTTGAAGCCAGAATCCACCAGTTGGTCAAAGGCAATTATTTAATGTCCCCGATTCTTGTGGTCATGTTTGCCATTGCCGGGCGAATGGATATTGATATTGAAACCCAGCCTCTGGGGATTTCAAAATATGGCAACCCGGTCTTTATGAACGAGATCTGGCCCGGGGCTGATCAGATCAATGAGTTTGTTCAAACCTATGTCCATGAACGCTTTTTCAAAGATCAATATGCCCATATTTTTACAGGCGACAAACTCTGGCAGGACCTTGAAGTCAAAGAAAGCACTACGTTTTCCTTTGACCCGCACTCCACCTATATCCGGAACCCGCCGTTTTTTAAAAACTTTTCCCAAAACATTCCTGAACTTTCAGACATTAAAAATGCAAGAGCACTTTTGGTTCTGGGCGATTCTGTCACCACGGACCATATTTCTCCGGCCGGGGCCATTCCAATTGACTATCCCGCCGGACAATATTTGATTAACAATAATGTCAAACCCTGGGATTTTAACTCTTACGGTTCCCGCAGGGGCAACCATGAAGTGATGATGAGAGGCACATTTGCCAATATCCGGATTAAAAACAGACTGGTGTCTGATCCAGGTGGCCTGACCCTTAAATTTCCGGAAAATGACCAGGCTTATGTGTTTGAGGCATCCCAACGATATCAGAATGAAAAGACCGACCTTCTGGTCTTTGGCGGCAGGGAATACGGCACAGGTTCCTCCCGGGACTGGGCAGCCAAAGGAACCGCCCTTTTAGGGGTTAAGGCTGTGATTGCCACCTCCTTTGAGCGGATCCATCGATCCAATCTGGTGGGCATGGGGATTTTACCCCTGGTTTTCAAAGAAAACCAATCCCTTGAGACGTTGGGACTCAAAGGCGATGAAACATTTGAAATCAAAGGACTCAATCAGATCAAACCCAACAGCCTTCTCACGGTCACGGCATCAAAGAACGGCAAAAAAACAGATTTTCAGGTCATTGTAAAACTCAATATTAATATTGAAGTTGACTATATTAAAAACGGCGGTATCCTTCATTACGTGCTCAGACAGATGATTCAAAAATAGGCTGGAACGCTATTTTATCATTCCTTTTTTCCAGTTCCGAATCAAGGCAATAAAGGTTCGGACACAGATTCCGGACGGCCCTTTGGGAATATAAGACTTTTCCGTATAATCCCAGGCTGTGCCGGCAATATCAAGATGAGCCCAGGGAGTATCGCCCACAAATTTGGACAGATAGGCAGCTGCCGTAATAGACCCTGCCGGACGACCACCCACATTTTTAATGTCTGCCACTTTTGATTCAATCTGTTTGATGTACTCTTTGGTCAGGGGCAGTCGCCATATGGGTTCTCCTGCCTCTTTGCCCGCCTGGATCAAACAGTCTGAAAACACATCATTGTTGCTCATCAACCCGGAATGGTGATGGCCCAGACCAATGATCACCGCCCCGGTCAGTGTCGCAATATCCACAACCCCATCCGGAGAAAAGGTCTTGATCCCATATGCCAGGGCATCGGCTAAAATCATACGGCCTTCAGCATCGGTATTGACGATTTCACTGGTCACACCGTTAAAGTGATGAATAATATCTCCCGGCCGCACGGCTGAACTGCCGGACATGTTATCGGTAGCCGGTACAATGGCCACAACATTCAGATCCGGCTGTTCTTCTCCCACCACCTGCATGACTGTCAGAACAGCAGCGCCGCCGCACATATCATATTTCATCTCCTCCATGCCGGCAGCCGGTTTAATGCTGATCCCACCTGAATCAAAGGTGATGCCTTTGCCAACCAGCAACAGGGTCTCGGTTTTGTTTTTTGCAGTTTTCTTTTTGGACCAATATTCAAGAATTACCATTTTAGGCGGAATGGCCGATCCCTGGTTCACTGCCAGAATACCGCCCATGCCTGATTTTTCCATATCCTCTTTTTCAAGGCATGAATATATAAGATCATACTTTTTTGCAATGGTTTTGGCATATTCAGCAAATTCAACCGATGTCCAGCCATTTCCCGGCTCATTGGCCATATCTCTTGCCTTGCAGGCAGCAAAGGCTGCTGTACTGCCCAGGGACATTCCCCTGCGAATATCTTTTGTTGATTTTTCACAGGCCAGCCGAATGGTATCCAGACCGGTATAATCTGTTTTTTTCTGGGTAGTTTTCTTGTATTTTAGAAAACGATAATCACCCAACAATACCCCTTCTATCAACGCCTGGGCTGTTTTTTTAATTCCAGGTGTTTTAATGGATGGCAGACAGATGGTCACTGTTTTTACCTTTATTTTTTCACAGATTTTTGCAATTTCTCCACCGATCTGTCGAAGCATTTCACATACCTCAAACGTCTCATCATCTTTGCCTGTTTCACCCATTCCCATCACAAGAATCCGTTTTGCCCGGATCTGTTTTTCTGTGGCAGCACAAGAAGGATAGAACAAGAGCATTTCATCGGTTTTCCCTGAAAAATCTTTCAGATCATATGCTTTTTGTAACGGTTTTTTTAAAATCCAATTCGTTCTGGGTAATTTCCCGTTTTTCTCCAGGGGCAGACAATAAACAAGCAGATCTGAATTGAGTGACCACTCAGGCTTTTGTGTCAGAACGATACGGGTTTGTTTCATGGGTATCCTTTTTCAATTTTTTGTTTCATACAATGAAACACAATTATATCCTATGAATAATTTTTATCAATTAACATCATTTTATTTTTTTTTAATTTTTTATTTTATTCTCTGTTATAATCTGTTTTAAAAGTTTTGAATAACTTTTTTTAACGAACTAATAATAAAGGGGTCTATTGATCATGGAAATTAATCATTATGAGTTTAAATACGGTGAATTTGGAGAAACGCTGGGTGTACAAATCAATCTGAGAGGGTTTGATGTTCTCCGGTATAACAATATCAGCAAAGGCACCGCTTATACAATTGAAGAAAGAAAAAAACTCAAATTAAGTGGATTTCTGCCGCCCAGAGTAAAAACATTGAAAGAACAGATCCAAAACAGCCTTAAAATCCTTGATAATAAAGAAAATGATATTGAACGATTTATTTATATCCGAAGCCTTTACGATCGAAACGTCGTTCTTGCCCATGCGGTTGTAGCAAGCAATATCACAAAATATATGCCCATTATTTATACCCCGACTGTGGGTCTGGCCTGCCAACAGTATTCATCCATGTTCCGAAGAGCCAATGGTATCCATTTTTATCCCGGCAACATTGAGTATGCAGAATACATCCTGAGAAATTACACTGACCAGGATATCAGAATTGCGGTTGTCACAGATAACCAGGGAATCCTTGGAATTGGCGATCAGGGTGCTGGCGGCCTTCCCATCTGCCTTGGCAAACTCATGCTTTACACCCAGGGTGCTGGGATTGCTCCCTGGCATTGTCTGCCCATCTCCCTTGATGTGGGAACAGATAACCAGGCACTTTTGGATGACCCAGATTATCTGGGCTGGAGAAACAAACGGATAACCGGTGATGAATACAATCAATTTGTTGAAAAATTTGTCATAGCCTTTAAAAAGGTTTTCCCAAAGGCCCTTTGCCAGTGGGAAGATTTTTCAAAACAGACCGCCTTTGATGTGCGAGACAGATATCTGAATGAAGTTATCTCTTTTAATGATGATATCCAGGGAACCGGCTCTGTTGTTCTAGCAGGGACTCTTGCTGCAATGAAAGTAAAAAATGAAAAAATGACCGACCAGATCTTCCTGGTTCACGGTGCCGGTGCCGGTGGGATAGGTGTTGCTGAACAGATCCATAATGAACTGGTTGCCCAGGGAATGAGCGATCAAGCTGCCCGGGACATCATCTTTACCCTTGACTCACGCGGTGTTGTAACCTCTGACCGGAATATTGAACCTTATAAATTAAAATTTGCTAAAGATCCTGAAAAATTGACATGGTTAAAAACACCAGCCGACAACACCCTGCTCAATGTCTGCATCAACGAAAAAATCACGGTATTGATTGGTACATCCGGTCAGCCCGGTTGTTTTACAAAACAGATTGTGGATGCTGTCATGCAGAACTCAGACAGACCTGCAATTCTTCCATTGAGCAACCCCACCACAAAAGCGGAAGCATTACCCAAAGATATTTATGAGTGGACCAACGGAAAAGCGCTTGTGGCAACAGGCTCTCCTTTTGCGCCTGTAAACCAGGATGGAAAAGAGATCAGAATCGGCCAAATGAACAATGCCTTTATTTTCCCTGGTGTTGGTTTGGGTATCGTAGCTTCCGGTGCCACTGAAGTTTTGCCGATCTTTTTTTCTGCCGCAGCTCACGCTGTTGCTGAATTTATCAGTGAAGAAGATCTTGCAAATGGTATCCTTTGCCCACCGCTGAATACACTTAAAGAAGTGTCTGTTAAAGTAGCCAAAAGAGTTGCTGCAGAAGCCATCAAAGCCGGTGTGTGTGACAATGGCTGTGCCTTTGCAGAATACAAGCACAACAATGACTTGGATCGAATGAACACCTTGATTGATAACATGATGTGGAAGCCTGAATATTTCAATCAGGCGTAATCAGCACCAAGCTTAATAGTCATTAAGCTTTTTCAGCCAATTGCCCAAATTCCCTCGGGGCAATTGGCTGTTTTATTTTTTTAAGACTGCTTTGTTTTATTTTTTTGGATGACATTGTGTGCAGGAAACCGGTGCCGGAGCCTTTCCTTTTGGATCACCCTTTTCAATATTATAGCTTTTGTGACAATCGACACAATTGGCATGCATGGCCTCGAAATGATATTTGGCTATTTTTTCTTCATTGCTCAATTTTTCATCTTTGGGTTTTTCAGTTTCTGTATGACATTCAATACACCCTTTAACCGGATCACCCTGGGACAGTTTCAGTGGTGTACCCTTTTCATCATGATGGCAGCTGCCACATTCAATGGCATAGTCTTGAATATGTTTTTGATGGGTGAACAATACAATGCCTTTTTTATGACTTTTATACTTCGGGTTGTCCATGGCAATCACGTTCATACCATCGGCTTTTTCTGAAGGCGGAGCAACCGTTGGTTTATGATCGGCCTGTGCCATTTGTTTTTCATGCCCGTTTTCAGCACTATCCTTTTTTATATCATCAGCTTTAGGTTCAGATTCACTGGATGCGTTTTCAACATGGGCATCCATTGTTTTATCCTGGGTAACCAGAGCCTTTTTTTTATACATTTTGGGGATTGGTTTAGAAGACACTTTTTCTGTTTCATGAAATGGTATGGCACAATAGGTTAAAAAAAAGACCAAGAGCAGCATCAAAATTAAGGTTATATTCAGTTCCCGGGACTCATTATTCATTCTTTTCTCTCCTTTTTTTTGTATTTACACGATATTACCGGCTCATTTAAAAATGAATAAAAACTTATACTGCCATAATTAACCGGGTTTTTCAATTTTTAAATACCTGTTTTATTTACATAGAAAACCGACAATATTTTATCAAAAGGCTGGCATCTTCTTTCAAAAAATAGTAATAAATAAGGTCGATTTAACAAATAAAAAAATATCATCAGTCATCTTTTTGATTGAGAAAGGAGCGCAAAAGTGCAAGCAAGTGGAAAAAAAGTCGGGATTGTAGGCTGGCGTGGAATGGTAGGATCAGTATTAATGCAGCGCATGATAGAGGAAGATGATTTCAAACGGATTACCCCTCTTTTTTTCACCACATCCCAGGCTGGTCAGAAAGGCCCGGATATCGGCATGGATGTTCCGCCCCTGGTTGATGCCCATGATATTGATGCCCTGTTTGAAATGGATATTATCCTGTCCTGCCAGGGCGGCTCCTATACAGAAGTGATTCGACCCAAACTTACCGAAAAAGGCTGGAATGGTTATTGGATTGATGCTGCATCGACATTGAGAATGGATGACAAAAGTATCATCATCCTTGATCCGGTGAATCGAAAGGTTATTGACAATGCCCTGAATGACGGAATTAAAAACTATATTGGCGGCAATTGCACGGTTTCACTCATGCTCATGGCCCTTGGCGGATTATTTGAAAACAATCTGGTGGAATGGCTGACCTCAATGACTTACCAGGCTGCTTCCGGTGCAGGTGCAAAAAACATGGAAGAACTGGTTGCCCAGATGGCCACCATTGGTTCTGCCGCAGCCCCTGTAATGAAAAATCCTGTTTCTGCTATTTTAGAACTGGATACCAATGTGATCTCCACCATGCGATCAGATACATTACCGGTTCAAAACTGGGCGGTTCCCCTGGCGGCAAGCCTGATTCCCTGGATCGATCGCGCCATGGACAACGGCCAGACCCGAGAAGAATGGAAAGGATATGTTGAAACCAATAAAATCCTGGGACGAACCGGCAATCCATTGCCCAAAATTCCCATTGACGGACAATGTGTCCGGATCGGTGCCATGCGATGCCACAGCCAGGCGTTTACCATCAAGTTGAAAAAAGATGTGCCGTTAAATGACATTCAAGATATGCTGGCCCAGAACAATGACTGGGTTAAAGTGGTTCCCAACATCAAAGAACAGACCATTAAAAACCTGACCCCGGCCGCTGTCACCGGCACATTAACCGTACCTGTGGGACGTATCCGGAAAATGAATCTGGGCAATGATTATCTGACTGCTTTTTCAGTTGGGGATCAATTGCTCTGGGGAGCGGCTGAACCGCTTCGCCGGATGTTGAATATCATTGTTTAATCTATAAACCCGTCAGGGAACCTGTTGCTGTATTTAAGAACAGCTCTCCTGCCGGGTTTATCATTTTCCACCCCCACCCGGCAGACAGGAGTCAAGCAATGACACAGTTTAAAAATGCCATGGAAGTTTTCAGGCTGCTGCCCAAAACCAATTGCAGAAAATGTAATGACACAACCTGTCTTGCCTTTGCATCAAAGGTTTTTTTAGGACAAAAAAACCTGGATCAATGCCCTTATGTTGAATCACAGGTTTTAAACATCTACCAGGGCCAGTCCAAAACCCAAAATCTGGTTGAACAGCAGCAGGAAACCTTGCTCAAGGAATTGAAACAGCAGATTGCTGCCTGTGATTTAAAAGCAGCTGCCCAAAGGACAGGAGGTGTATGGGCCAATGGAAAACTGACCCTCAGAATTTTTGGCAAACCGTTTTCCATCAATAACCAGGGGGAAATGTTTTCTGATATTCATATCAATCCCTGGATTACATCCACTGTGCTGGGGTATGTCCTTGCCTGCAAAGGGGTTGCCTTAACCGGCAAATGGCTGCCATTCAGGGAACTGGACGGCGGAAGGGAAAAAAACGGATTGTTTGTTCAGCGGTCGGAAAATTCATTTAAGCAGATTGCAGATCAATACACTGGTTTTTTTGAGGACCTTATTTTATTGTTCAATGGCCAGAAAACCGACAACCTGTTTGAATCAGATATCTCTTTGGTTCTTTCTCCTTTGCCGAAACTGCCGATACTGGTCTGTTACTGGAAACCTGAAGAAGAGATGGCCTCTGATCTTCATCTGTTCTTTGATTCATCCGCCAATACCAATGCCACCATTGATATTGTCTATGGCATTGCCGCAGGAATTGTGACCATGTTTGAAAAAATTTCCCAGCGCCATGGAATTGCGGGATAAAAAAAAGCCTGTCACCCTTTACGTTCCCGGCAAAAAGAACAGGTGACAGGCTTGGAAAAGGAAATCTTATCCTTTTTCGGGGGATAAAAAGGATAAGATTCCAGGTTTGCAAAAACGGTTATGATTAATGATTCATTGTAAAATCCGGGTATGCATTACCACCATGTTCAACTGAATCAAGTCCTTCCATTTCTTCTTCTTTGGTTACTCTCAGCCCAATGGTCTTATCCACAACCTTGAACAGAATAAATGCCAGGGGAAAAACCCAGAGAAAACAGGCTGCAATACCGATTAATTGAACAGAAATGATTTTCATTGTAAACCCGCCAATATTGAACAGACCGGCTGCAAGCGTACCCCAGGCACCACATACACCGTGGACAGAAACCGCACCAACCGGGTCATCAATTCTGATTTTATCAAAGAAAACAACTGAGAACACGACAATGATGCCGGCGATAGCACCGATTATAATGGCACTGGACGGGGTTACATTGGCACAACCGGCTGTAATACCAACCAGACCTGCCAGGGCACCATTTAAACTCATATCAGCTTCCGGTTTTCCAAATTTCATCCATGATGTGATCATGGCCATAATGGCACCGGCTGCTGCAGCCAGATTCGTGTTCACAAAAATCATGGCAATGCTTTTATCGGCAACAGTTGTAGAACCCGGGTTAAATCCAAACCATCCCAGCCAGAGAACAAACACACCAACTGCGGCAAGGGGGATATTGTGACCTAAAATCGGTTTTACTTTGCCATCAGCAGTGTATTTTCCAATTCTTGGGCCCAGTACGATAGTGCCGGCAAGCGCTGCCCAACCACCCACGGAATGAACCACGGTTGATCCTGCAAAATCGATAAATCCAAGACTTTCAAGCCAACCGCTGCCATTAAACAGACTTCCCCATGCCCATGATCCGAAGATCGGATATATTAAAGCTGAAATAAAAATTGAGTAAGTAATATAGCCAACAAATTTTGTGCGTTCTGCCATGGCACCGGAGACAATTGTGGCAGCAGTGGCAGCAAACACGACCTGAAACATCCAGAATGCCAATACCCATGGATCTCCATCAACACTGAAATCACTTAAAAAGAAACCGGTCGTACCAAACCAGCCGGTTTTAGATGCTCCAAACATAAGACCAAAACCAATGCAAAAGAAAGCAATTGAACCAATTGAAAAATCCATCAGGTTTTTCATCATAATATTGACAGCATTTTTGGCCCGGGTAAATCCGGCTTCCACCATGGCAAACCCGGCCTGCATAAAAAACACCATCATGGCCGCAACAAGGGTCCACATATAATTGGCATGGGTCTGAACCAGATCAATAGCGTCTTTATTGGAAATAACAGTAGGTGCTTCATCTCCTGCCCAGGTGGTTGACAAACAAGCGATTAAAACAATAACGATATAAGCTAATTTCTTTTTCATTTTTTCTTTCTCCTTTTAAGGCTAAAGGGCCTCAATTCCTCTTTCACCGGTTCTGATTCGCACCACATCTTCAATGGGTAGTATAAAGATTTTTCCATCGCCTATTTTTCCTGTCTTGGCTGCCTTGACAATGGTTTCAACCACTTCTTCCACCTGATGATCATCCACGACAATTTTCATTTCAACCTTTGGGATGAAATCTGTCTGATATTCTGCACCTCTATAAATTTCCTTGTGACCTTTCTGACGGCCAAATCCTTTGACTTCTGAAATGGTCATCCCCTTGATATCAATTGCTGTTAAGGCATCTTTTACCTCATCAACTTTAAACGGTTTAATTATTGCCAGAATTTTTTTCATGTGCTTTCTCTCCTTTGGTTAAATAAAAAAAACATTTGTTTTGAAACATTTAATTTATCTAAGAGCAAAACAGATGCCACATTGGAAAAAATATTTAAAAAAACATTTAACATGCTTGATTAATAGAATATTTAAAATTTTCAATAAATATTTAGTTTGGCTAAAACGATTAGATAAATAAATTAAATAAACATTTTTGTTACATAAATAGACACAAAAATGTTATTTATTTTCTATTAAAAGAAAATTCATCACTCAAATTGAATTGTTTTTTCAGGTATTCAAAATTGTTTTGTGAGGGTTCATCTTCTACCCAATATCATGGACGACAAAGGGTCTCCATTCGAATACCCCATCGAAAACCGTTTTTGGACAAAAGAAAGTGCGGCTAATTTCAAAGAAATCCATGGAAATCGATAAAAACAACCAGCGCTAAGATCGTACAATCGTAAATCAGTCTGGATAGATTTTAACAGGTTTGCATACTCATTTTTTACAGATGAAGACGTTTTGCTTGTGTTTAATATTGCTGCTGCTGCAGCCTGGCCGCTTTTCAAGGCAAAATAAATCCCCTCTCCAAACAGCACTTCTGCAAATCCTGCTGCATCGCCTGCCAGGAGAATCCGATGGGATTGCGGGCAATACGATACCCCTCCTGTGCAGATGGGATATCCTTTTATATTTTCAAGCCTGGCCATGCCCACCCGATTTTCGACAAACTCAAGCAAATACCGACGGCTCGGTCGTTGATGTGGATCAACAGAATACAGTCCAACATTCAAATGGTCGTCTTTGGGGAAAATCCAGAAGTAACCTTTTTTATTTCCGGAAAAATCAAATTCCATTGGAAATTGATCCAATTGATCAACTCTGACATCTGCCTCAATTGCAAATTGTCGTTTATAAAACTTCTTTTTTGTAACAAACCTTCGAACCGAGGAATTTGCACCATCAGCACCGATCAGATAAGCAGCCTTAAAATTGCCCGAATCAGTGCGGATCTCCACAAAAGCAGGCGCCTCATCAATAGATACAATCTTATTGGCAACCATAAATTGAGCGCCTTTTTCCATAACTTTTTTTAATGAAAAATAATCAAGCTCCTGGCGATTGGTCATATAGCACAATGTTTTTTCTGCCGTGATTAAAAACGCTTTGTCTTTTTTCGATTTGATTCTGACAGAGGAACATTCACGCTTGACCATGGATGAAATGTCATATTTAAACAGATGGTATCCTTTGGGCGTAATCCCTCCGGCACAGGGTTTTTTTCTGGGAAATTCATATTTATCAAGAATGAGTACCTTCATCCCTTTTTCAAGAAGATCAAAGGCAGCGGCAGTGCCGGCCGGTCCGGCCCCCACAATTACAACATCAAACATCTGAATTTGAGTTTTCCTTTTTTATTTCAAACAGATCATTCGATTGAATTTTTCCATGTTTTGTTGAGCCATGGCAGGGCATGGCCGTTATTCAAAAAGATCCACAATCTGTTTTTTTACTTGCCCCGTCTGAGCCAGGGCAATCGATATTAAACAGATCCTGCTGGCTTTTGTGTAAAGAATAAGTGGAAAATCCGCTGCCTGTATTTATTCTTAAGCTCATCTCTCCGCTCCTGAAAGGTTCAAAGTTCAGTCATAAGTATAAGGAATCAGACAGATAAATCAAACAAAAAAACATCTCCCTGCTTTATCAGACAAAATTTTTGTCCTAAAAAGGGATAGACACAACTATACATAAGGGTTATTCTAAAAAACCGATTTTGTTTACCAGATGGAGCCTAAAATGCTATGAAAGAAATCCGGTTTTTTTATGATACCCTTGCTGATCTGCCATCCCTGGCCGAACAAATCAAACAGACCAACACCCATATCATTGGATATCTGTGTTCCTATGTGCCTGAAGAATTAATCCTGGCTGCCGGGTTTCATCCCATGCGACTTTTTCCATCTCACTTGAGCATCCTTCTGGCTGACAACCATTTGCAATCATATTGCTGCTCCCCGGTAAAAGGAATACTTGAAGACAGCCTGGCAGGACGGCTTGATTTTCTCTATGGAATCGTTTTTCCCCAGACCTGTGACACCATCCAACGCCTCAGCGACATCTGGCGCTTGAACTCCAGATATACATTTTTTGCAGACCTGATCTGGCCTGTTAAATTAAACACCGTAAGTTCTTATGAATATGTCATGGATATCTTAAAGCGTTTTAAACAAGAACTTGAAACCGTGTCTGACAAACCAGTTTCAGATTCAGATCTTAAGTCTGCCATCAAAATAACCAACTCAATCCGGGACAACATCAGCAGGCTGTATCAACTAAAGGCATCATTTCCCGAAACCCTTGCATCCAATGATCTGTACACCATTATAAAAGGCTCCATGATCATGGACCGGACAAGTGTTGCCCGGCACTTACCGGTTATTGTTAAAAACCTGAAAAAGAAAATAAAGCTGAAAAAGAAAAAAACCATGGGGCACACTGGAAAACGAATCATTATCTCAGGGTCAATGTGTGATTTTCCAGCATTGGTCCGGACCATTGAAACTGCGGGCGGTTTTATTGTCGGGGATGATTTCTGCACAGGCCAGCGCTGGTTTGACCATCAAATTGAAACAGACCATGATCCACTTGCTGCCATAGCCCAGCGATATATCAATCGGATGTCCTGCCCGGCCAAACACACTTCATTAAACACTCGAAAAGATCAGGTTCTTATGCTGGTAGAAAATCTTAAAGCAGATGGGGTTGTTTTTTTGCTCACAAAATTCTGCGATCCCCATGCCTTTGATTACCCTTATATCAAAACAGTTCTGGATTCTAAAAACATAAAAAATATCTGTATCGAAATTGATGACCCAGGCCAGGGTTCCGGTCAAATCAGCACCCGGATGGAAACCTTTATCCAGATGATATAACGGCCATGGGCAGCCTTGGTATTTTACCCTGGCCGGCCCGCAACAAAAAATGAAAGAATTAAGTGAGTTGACCTGTTCTTTCATATAAAAAGAATATGACCACACCAGAAAAGGACGATCTTGTGCAAAAAGAAGACATGACCCGGGAAAACCCGGCTGCAAAAAAAACTGATTCGCAAAAAATAAAATCAGTTAAAAAAATGCGGGATATCATGACCACGTATTATCTGGATGCCCTGAGTGCCGGACAAAACAACAAGCTGGTGGCATGGATCACTTCTGGCGGCCCTGTTGAACCATTGCTGGCAATGGATATTATCCCGGTCTATCCGGAAAATCACGGTGCCATGATCGGATCATCCAAAATGGGTGGGGATCTGTGCAACAAAGCCACAGACATGGGATACAGCCCTGACCTGTGCTCCTATGCCCGGGCCGACATTGCCTGTTCTGTGGTCAAAGGCGGGCCCATTGGCGGACTTCCCAGGCCGGACATGCTTATATGCTGCAATAATATCTGCTCCACTGTGATCAAGTGGTATGAAATTCAGGCCAGATTTTTTGATGTCCCTCTTTTTATCCTGGATACCCCGTTATGTCATACTCAATATACTGCTGAAATCTCAAAATATGTCCGTGCCCAGCTTGACGAATATATTGTTTTTCTGGAAACCAGGACCAA
The DNA here is from genome assembly GCA_043827005.1 of Pseudomonadota bacterium. GTDB lineage: Bacteria > Desulfobacterota > Desulfobacteria > Desulfobacterales > Desulfobacteraceae > Desulfobacula. The sequence goes on from JBDRPM010000028.1 coordinate 53,765, forward strand.
AAAAAAATTTGATCATGACCGGCTCAGCCAGGTCGGAAAACTGTCCATCCAGGCCCAGCAACTCTGGCAAAAAGCACTTAACACCTGTGTGAACAAGCCATCACCCATGTCAGCCTTTGATGCCTTCTTTTTTTTGGCACTCATTGTCACCTTAAGAGGCACCCCTGTTGTGATTGATTTTTATACCCTTCTGATCCAGGAAATGGAAGAACGTGTCGCCCTTGGCATTGGCAAGGTTCCCAATGAGCAATACCGCCTGTTATGGGACAATCTGCCCATCTGGTACCAGCTCAAATGGCTGTCCGGTAAATTCAGCGATCATAATGCCTGCCTTGTGGCTGACACCTACACCTCTGCCTGGTGCAGTGCCTTAACCCATATGGATGAGGATCATTTTTTAGATTCCATGGCCCAGGCCTATACCCGGATATATCTGAATATCGGGATAGATCAGATGGCAGAACAGATCCTTTCCATGATCAGGTTTTATGATATTCATGGGTTGATCATGCATTCCAACCGATCCTGCAAACCCTACTCTTTCGGACAGATGGATATCATGAAGATTGTACAGAAAAAAGCAGGAATCCCGGTTTTAATGTTTGAAGCAGACATGCTGGACTCGAATCATTTTTCACAATCCCAGACTGAAACCCGAATCGACGCATTCATGGAAATGATGGAGATGAAACACTCATGATCTTTGCTGGAATTGATATCGGTTCAAACACAACCAAAGCTGCCCTGCTGGAAAACAATCAGATTATTGCCACCCATATCCTTTCTTCCGGATATCAGCATGCAGATACTGCTGATACAATATTAAAGGCTTTGTTAAACAAAGCGCACCGATCTGAATCAGATATAAAAACCATCATTTCGACTGGCTATGGCCGCAAGAGTGTCTCCTTTGCGGACAAAGCCATGACTGAAATCATCTGTCACGCAGCTGGTGCTCATTTTATCAATCCCCATATCCGAGGCATTATCGATGTCGGGGGCCAGGACAGTAAAGCCATCAGCCTTGATGAAAACGCAAATGTGAATAATTTTGCCATGAATGATAAATGTGCTGCCGGCACCGGCCGTTTTATAGAGGTCATGGCCCGAACTTTGAATGTTTTGCTGGATCACATGGGCCAGTTAAGTCTTTGTTCAGCGCATCCATCAAAAATCAGTGCTGTCTGTACTGTTTTTGCAGAATCAGAAGTTATTTCAATGATTGCCAAGCAGGAAAAAAGAGAAGATATCATTGCCGGCATCCATGAAGCGGCTGCCGCACGTATTATCGCCCTTGCAACCAGAATCCAGATAAAAGAACCCATCATGATGACCGGTGGGGTTGCAAAAAATATCGGCATGGTTGCTGCCCTTGAAAAGCGATTGAACCTTCAATTGATTATTGACCCCCTGGCCCAGGAAACCGGCGCAATCGGTGCGGCCGTCATTGCATCCAGGCAAAAATTCTCAAGACCATAACCCTACAAGCAACCATGAGCCGCCCTGGTATTTTTCCTTGATCTGCCCACAACAAATCATGTAAGAATTTATAAGCTTGGCAAGTTTTTTCACATAAAAGCCATGATCAAAAAAGAAATCAATTGACCCTTATTCCTTGTTTGTATTACATGTATGGTCATGAAAATCAAAAAAAAGTTATCTGAAAAAACCGGGCTCTCTCCTGGAACACTCATCCATGTGGGAGAGAAAAAAACAGGCCAGATAAGAATCCGAATCGTGGATTATGATTCTGAACAAATCCGTGAGGAAGAGGTGACACAGATTGAGGCCTGCTTTCCTTTCAAAGATGAACCCAGCATCACATGGATCAATATCGATGGTCTGCATGATCTTGCACTCATCGAAAAAGTCGGTGCCAATTTTGATGTTCACCCGCTGATTTTAGAAGATATCGTTCACACCGGTACCCGTCCCAAAATTGAAGAATTTGATAATTATATTTTTATTGTTTTCAAAATGCTTTGTTACGATGAAAAAAAAGACGAAATAGTGCAAGATCAATTAAGCCTCCTTCTGGGTAAAAACTTTGTAATTTCTTTCCAGGAAAGACCAGGAATCGTTTTTGATCCACTCAGAGAACGAATCAGAAATTCAAAAAACCGCATCCGGAAAAAAGGGGCTGACTATCTGGCCTATGCCATTATCGATACCGTGGTTGACAACTATTTTATCATCCTTGAACACCTTGAGAATAAAATTGAAGAATTGGACGAAGCCCTTTCCACATCCATGTCCAAAGAGATATTTCATTTCATTAATGATATGAAAAGGAAATTAATTGCCCTTCGAAAAGCGGTTTCACCGATCAGGGAACTGATTAATTCCATTCAAGGGCAAGATTTTGATCTGATAGAACAAACCAACCTGATATTTTTTAAGGATATCAATGACCATGTTATTCAAATACTGGAAAGCATTGATACCTGTCGGGAGCTGGCTTTCGGACTTCATGATATTTTCCTGACAAATGTCAATAACAGGATGAATGAAATCATGAAAACTTTGACCATAACCGCAACCATTTTCATTCCCCTGACATTTATCGCTGGAATTTACGGCATGAATTTTAAATATATGCCGGAACTGGAATTAAAATGGGGGTATATGGGGTTCTGGGCAGTGATTATCGGAATGGTCGGTTTCATGTTTTATTATTTCAAAAAAAAAGACTGGCTGTGACAGGCTTTTTTGAATTTCGGATTTTTCAATTATGAAATCAGGACACCCCACATCATTTTCAATCCGTAAGATTCCTTTGCGTGTAAAATTGTTCCCGTTTTTGCTGTGGATCAAACGTATCAATCAACAATCCTTCCGGGCTGACCTTTCAGCCGGTCTGACAGGCACATTTATTGTCCTTCCCCAGGGTGTTTCGTTTGCATTAATTGCCGGGTTGCCACCAGAGTATGGCCTTTATACCGCCATTGTGCCACCGATTATTGCAGCGCTTTTCGGATCATCCTGGCATTTGATCAGCGGTCCCACCACTGCCCTTTCCATTGTTGTTTTTTCCACCCTCAGCCCTCTGGCAGAGCCGGGCACTGCCGGATATATTTCACTGGTTTTAACCCTAACCTTTCTGGCAGGCGTTTTTCAATTATTCTTTGGTCTGGCCAGGCTGGGATCAATACTCAATTTTGTTTCTCATTCGGTCATTGTCGGCTTTACGGCCGGTGCTGCCTGTCTTATTGCCACAGGCCAGATCAAATATGCAATGGGAATTGATATACCCAACGGGTCCTCTTTTCTTGCATCCTTGCTGATCATTATAAAATCCCACGGACAGGTCAATGGATATGAACTGACTGTTTTCGGAATCACCTTGATTTGCGGCATCATTTTTAAAACATTTCGACCCCGCTGGCCAGGTCTTCTTATTGCATTAATTTTCGGCAGTTTTAGTGCCATTATAATTCAAGGCAATGATCATGGGGTCAGACTTCTGGGTCCTTTGGCCGGGCATCTTCCGCCTTTGTCAAATCCTGACCTGAACTTTAATACCATCAGCATGCTCGGCCCGGGCGCACTTGCCATTGCACTGATGGGGCTCATTGAAGCATCTTCCATTGCCAGAGCCATCAGCGTGCACTCAAAACAGCACATTAACGGTAACCAGGAATTTATCGGACAAGGTCTTTCCAATATTGCGGGCAGTTTTTTTTCAGGATATGCCAGTTCCGGCTCATTTACCCGATCCGGGGTTAATTATGAATCCGGTGCGATCACCCCTCTTTCCAGTATTTTATCAGCCCTTTTTCTTGTCGCTGTCATTTTGCTCATTGCTCCGCTGACCGCCTGGGTTCCGCTGTCAGCCATGGGAGGCATCATTCTTATTGTGGCATTCAAGCTGATTGATATCCACCATATCAGCAATATTTTTAAAACAAGCCTGTCCGAATCTTTTGTCCTGATCGTCACTTTCTGCGGCATGCTTTTATTTCAGATTGAATTTGCTATCTATACCGGTGTTCTTCTTTCTCTTGCGCTTTATCTGAGTCGAATGTCACATCCGCACATGGAATTAATTCTCCCGAATACAGATGATCCGCGCCGGCCCATGAAAGCGTTTTCCAGCGATAAAACAGATGAATGCCCTCAACTGACAATCATCCGGATTGATGGGTCCCTGTTTTTTGGAGCGGCCAATTATGTTTCTGACTTTTTTGAAGAAATTGACAGCGATCTGCCTGAATGTCTTCTAATCGTCAGTTCAGGAATCAGTTATATTGATATTTCAGGTGCAATGATGCTGGTTCAGGAAGCTCAAAGGCGAAAAGCCCTGGGTAAAAAACTGTATCTTAGTGGACTCAATCCGGAAATCACAACCTTCCTGGAGCAGGGCGGATATATTCATGACATTGGAAGACAAAATATATTTAATTCAAAACAAGAAGCGCTTGCTAAAATCATTCCACTCCTTGAAAAGGATCTTTGCCAATCCTGCCCTTTAAAAATTTTTAATGAATGCCCCACTGATTCGAACCAGCAAAAAACAAATTAAAGATTTTCCGTCAAGGCCTCAAGCCCCATGATTCGATCCGGCAAATGGAGAAACAATACCGGGTAAGATCCCATTTTTCCCAGCTTTTTGCCTATAAAATAAAATCCGTGGCCAGAAACTTGCTTTTGCGATACCGGACAATCTGAGTGATGATCTGCCTGTTTGAATCTGTCTGCTTGGCTGCAACCAGCGTCCGGATTGAAAAAACCCGCAATGCATCAGATACGGAAAGCGTTCCTTCGGCAGAATCCTTTCGTCCGGTAAAAGGAAAAGTGTCCGGCCCTCGCTGGCACTGACTATTGATATTGACCCGGCACACCTGATTTACCAGTGGATCAATCAACTGCGCCACCTGGTCAGGGTCTTTTCCAAAAATACTGACCTGCTGACCATAATTGGAATGAATCATATATTCGATGGGCTCATCAACCGTATTAAACGGCAGGATGGGAACCACAGGCCCGAACTGCTCTTCATGATAGACCCTCATTTTGCTGTTCACCGGGTACAAAACAGCCGGGAAAAAGAAGCTGCCTTGAATCGTCCCGCCACCAGGGTTGACAATTCTGGCCCCATGCTTCAGGGCGTTCGCCACCAACCCCTGCAGATAATCGGTTTTGCCTTTTTCAGCCACCGGCGTTACAACTACCCCTTCCTGCCAGGGCATACCACAGATCAAATTATTTACAGCAAATGAAAACCGCTCCAAAAAGGCCTGCACTATCGCATCTTGCACAAACATGATTTTTAAAGCCGTGCACCGCTGCCCGTTAAAGGAAAGACTGCCCAGGACACACTCTTTTACGGCCAGATCCAGATCCGCATCCTTGAGTACAATGGCAGGATTTTTAGCTTCCAGCCCCAAAACACAGCGCAGGCGATTGGGATGGGGATGCAGTTTTTTTAATGTATTGGCTGTTTTGCTGGAGCCGATCAATCCTAAAACATTGATCTTTCCCGAAGCCATAAGGGGCGGAATCATTTTTCTGCCTTCGCCATAAATAATATTGATCACCCCTTTTGGAAAAACATCACAAAAGGCTTGAAGAAGCGGTGCATAAAGCAGTGCCCCATGTTTGGGCGGTTTTAAGATCACTGTATTTCCCATGATCAGGGCCGGTATCAAAGTGGTGAAGGTTTCATTCAGCGGATAATTGAACGGGCCCATACACAGCACCACTCCCAGAGGTGCACGCCGGATCTGGCCGATAATGCCTTCTTCCATGGTGAAGCGGGACGACACCCGGTCCAGATCTTTAAGCGCGGCAAGGGTATCATTCATGTATTGGATCGTCCGGTCAAACTCTTTAGCCGAATCCTGAAGTGATTTTCCCACCTCCCACATTAAAAACCGCACCACCCGGTCCCGCGCTTCAATCATTTGAAAAATAAATTGTTCCATATGATGAATCCGTTCTGCCACAGACAGAGTGGGCCAGAAACCCCGCCCATGATCATAAGCGGCAACCGCTGCATCAAGAGCCTCAAGCGCATGGGTTTCGTTCAGCAACGGATATTCCCCGATTAAAAAAGGCTTAAGGTTTGTACCATCGCTGACCTGAACTGGTGAAAAAACAGGCTGTCTGGGACCATCCCAGGCCCGGATCTCGCCATTGATAAGATAACCTGTCTGAATACAGGGGATATCCTTTAAAAGGGTTTTGGAAATATCTTCCATGCGAGGGAATATGTTCTTATTTTTTTGGGCTGACACCATGATCATTTTCCTTATGCAATATTTATCATGCCACGGTTATTTGTTTTTCAAGATAGACATCCTGCAACGCATTTAAAAGTTTAACCCCTTCTTCCATGGGTTTTTGAAATGCTTTACGTCCGGAGATAAGACCCATGCCGCCGGCCCGTTTATTGATCACTGCTGTTTTTACCACATCTTTGATATCATCTTTGCCACTGGCTCCGCCGGAATTGATCAGACCCATTCGTCCCATGTAACTATTAACTACCTGATACCGGGTCAGATCAATGGGGTGATCAGTGGTCATGTCCGTATACACAAGGGGGCTTGTTTTGCCAAATTTCACAGCATTATAACCTCCGTTGCATTCAGGCAGTTTCTGCTTGATGATATCAGCCTGTATGGTTACACCCAGATGGTTTGCCTGACCAGTAAGATCGGCTGAGGTATGATAATCAATACCATCTTTGTTGAACGCATTGTTTCTAAGATAACACCAGAGTATGGTAAACATTCCCAGCTCATGGGCGCGCTCGAATGCCATGGACACTTCCCTGATCTGCCGGTCTGAATTTTCAGACCCATAATAAATGGTTGCACCCACAGCACATGCCCCCATGCGAAAGGCTTGTTCAACAGACGCAAACATATTCTGATCATGTCGATTCGGGTAAGATAACAGTTCATTGTGGTTGATTTTCAGGATAAAGGGGATTTTATGGGCATATTTTCTAGACACAGCCCCCAGCACACCAAGAGTTGATGCAACTGCATTGCACTGACCTTCAATGGCCAGTTTAATAATGTTTTCCGGATCAAAGTATATTGGATTCGGTGCAAATGAGGCCCCGGCTGAATGTTCAATTCCCTGATCAACCGGCAATATGGACAGATACCCAGTACCCCCAAGGCGACCATGATCAAATACAGATTGAAGATTTCTTAAAACCGGGTTGCTTCTGTCTGTTGCTGCCATGATCCGGTCAACAAAATCAGGGCCCGGCAGATTCAAAGTTTGCTTTTTTACTTTGTCACACGTATGTTCCAGCAGGAATTGAGCCTCTTTACCAAGCAATTGTTGTATTTTTTCAAACATTACCACCCCTCCATATTAAACTATTTATCCAAGTGCCATTGGTTCTTCTTCAAACAGATAATCTTATATTTTACATATCTTTATATTTAGCGCCTGACCGAAAACCTGATTTTTTTCAAGTACAAGGCGAGCAAGAATTTTAACCGGAGGGCTCGAACAGGAGCGAATGTTCTCCTGCATTGAGTGTTTTGAGGATTAAAATCTTCAGCCCATCGCCGTATTCAAAAAAATTAGCGGGTTTCAGTCAGACACTGTTTACTGTCGGACAAACCGCTTTTAATTCATTGGAATTTTATGTATATTAACACATATACATCGACAATTGACAACCTTTTTAAATATTTATAAAAGGAGAGTCGCAATGAAGATTAAAGAAATGTCTTTTTTTGAAGGCATCGATAACGATGTGATTCAAAAAATTCAACAAAATTGTACGCAAAAAATTTTTGACAAAGGAAAGTCTGTCTTTGAAAAAGGAGAGTCTGCAAATTTTTTGTATTTTCTTGAAACCGGAGAGATTGATCTATTTCTTAAAGAAAAAAACAGAAGCATCTGCATCCTTAATCTGCCGGGTGAAGTTTTCGGATGGTCTTCGATTGTAGAAAACGGAGTCTATACGTCAAGTGCCATCTGCAAAGTCCAAACATCTGTTCTCCGAATACCGCGGGAAGCGATCAAGGAAATATTCAACCAGCATCCCAAGGCAGCTGTAACATTCTATCAACGAATCGGCAATGTTTTTTCAAAACGATTGACAACCGTTATTGATTAAAAACTTTCATTAAAAAACTCACATATATGCATCAAAAGCTTTTGGTTTAATTCTACCTCAGCTGCAGGGCACAGGGCTTGCAGCTGTAGTATTCTGCCGCAAACGGTATTCAACACCGCAGATAAGGTGAAAACGGTTTGCCTGCAAGGTGAAAGATTCGGGTTAACCATCATCCTGCCCCAGTAACTCATGTTGCTTTCGCCCACAAGATCAAATGGTTCAATCCCCGGAACCGGGAATCTACCTGGCAGAGGAGGGCAGTATTTTCAGAATGCGTTTTTTAAGGGGACGGCTTCCTAAAAATTCAAAATAAATGATACGTTGGTAAAATGGTCAAAGATGGAATCTGTTCAATTCTTTTTTCAATCGTCTCCAGTCAGGGATAAACTGATCCATAAACCCATAAAACCGCTGGTTGTGTTTTCGTTCCAGCAGGTGAACCATTTCATGGACCACCACATATTCAAGAAAACAAGGCAACAGATGCACAAGCGCCTGGTTCACCCAGATTCTTTTAACCATGACATTACAGCTGCCCCAGCGGGTTTTCATTTTCCGGACACGACATTCTTTAACATCCACACCCATGATCGGCTGCCATTTGTCAACCACAGCCTGAATATTATGTCTCAATTGGGTTCTTAACCAGTTTGCGACCTTTTTTCGTTTTTGATCGTCTTCACAACCCGGCTTAATATTTAAAACAATTGTGTTTTCGTCCGGCATATACACGATTGACTGTTCCTGCTGATATACCTCCTCAAAAAAGCAGGATTGCCCCTTAAACTGTATTCTTTCTCCTGTAACAAATGAATTGGCAGGTTCCAAAGCCCTGTAACCTGCCAACCTAATCTGTCGTTCAATCCAGCTTTTTTTTGAAAGAATAACCTGATTCACTCTGTTTTCTGATAAATTAAAAGGCGCTGAAACAACGATCACTTTCCTGGATGGATAAATCCGCAAATAAATATGCTTGATGACCTTTTTCTGGATTTCAAGCGCATAACCGCCAAAACCCATTGTCTGTACTTTTAAATCCTGAATAAACACTATCGGCTTTTTCTCATTCTCTTAATCAATTGGTCCACAGACTCTCCACTGGAGGTCACAGCCATGGGATTAATCTTTACCAGCTCTTCCCACGCCTTGATCCCCCCGTCAAAATCGTTAAGGTCATGAAGCAGGGTAATCCCTTTATTGAACCGGGCCTGTTCAAATTTGGGATCAAGGGCAATCACCTGATCAAACATTTCAATGGCTTTTTGAGGTTGATCATTTCTTCTGTACATTACACCCAGGTCTGTCATGACACCCAGATTACCCGGTGCCAGCAAAAGAGATTTTTCATAGGCCTCTATGGCATTGACATGCTGTTTTGAATCAAAAAACAGATTGCCCAGTTTTGTCCAGGAACCCGCATCTTCAGGATTTTTCTGTAAAAACGTCTCCAACTCCAAAATCTGGGCAGCATATTCAACTGAGGCCTCATTGGATTCTTGCTGAGGTCCGGGTCCGGCTGTCTTCCCGGCCATCTGCGATGCTGTCCCCTGTCCGGCAAGCTTAAATGACGAGTAAACTGCCCCCCCTGCAAAACCAACAGCCAAAGACAGAATCATGACCGTGATAACGGTCTGTTTTTTCACATAAAGGCTGAGATCCACCTGATCATTTTTCCCCATAACACACTCCTTTGATGCCTTTGATACAAAATCAAAAAAAACCCTTAACCACTGAATGGGTTAAGGGTTTTTTTAAGTCAATAATTGAGTCGATCAGCTGAAAAAAGATTCACTACTCCACAGTAACATTGGTTGCTGCAGGACCTTTTTGTCCCTGCTCAATGTCAAAGGTTACACGATCCCCTTCTTTGAGGGTTCTAAAACCTGTAGAATTAATACTTGAGTGATGAACAAACAGATCATTTCCATTTTCTTGTTCAATAAAACCAAACCCTTTTGAGTCGTTAAACCACTTTACTGTTCCTTTAGCCATTCGGGCAATCTCCTATAAAATAAAAATATAAAATGTTCCAGACTTGAGGAGTAATGCCATTTTTTTAAGGAGTACGCCTTCAGAAAGAAACCATCGCACTTCACATATTCCAGTGCGAGTGTAAATATCCTATATGAATTAATGGCAATGTCAAGCATAAAATCGTATTTATTTCGCCGATTTTTTCTATTAACAACATAGCTTGGTATAGCTTTGAGCGTTTGCGCCCTGGCCTGTTCACTTATGTTGGAACCGGCGTTTTGCCTAAGGGCGCGAAACAGACCCCGGCCAGTCTGAAATGGGCAAATCCAAACGGAATGCCGATTATGGTCAAACACAAACTGATTCCTGCTACAATATGAGAGATTGCCAGCCAGATCCCGGCCAGGATAATCCACAAAAAATTGGCCAGCCCGGTGCCAACGATGCGTTTTTCCCCTAAAGTCCTTGAATCCACAAGTTCCTTTCCAAATGGAAATGCCACAAATCCTGCTATCCTGAATGCGGCATAAGCAAAGGGAATGCCGATTATGGTGGCAAACAGCAGGCAACCCAGCAGCAGCCATAACAACCAGGCAATAGCACCGCCGCCAAACACAAACCAGAGGATATTAAATATAAAAGCCATATAAGCATTTTCCTTTTATAACGTTTAAGACTTTTGTACGATCCAGTTACGCTCTTTTTCCAGGATGAAATAACCCAATTTTTTATCATTCTCTAAAATATGCGAATAAATCCAATTGGTCATTTCTTCAATAATTTTTAGGGCTGCTGTCTCAGAGTAGCCTCGATATTTTTCACGAAAATCTTTTAACCGTAGAATATAGAGGCGGTGATCTTCCATGTGAAATTTTTTTTCAGGGTAATCATAGTGTGTCATATACTCCTGCTCAAGATTGAAATGATGGTTCACATACATGACCAAAAAAGAAATCAGCTTTTCAAAAAGCGCTTGATCCTGTTTGTCTTCCATTGCTTTTTTAAGCTCGATATATGAGTTGATCCACTCTTCATGCTGGGTATCCTGCCACAGCAGCCCGGTCTGATAATCAAAATCAATGCTCATCAACAATCGCCTCATCTATTTTATTGCTATGATTTTCTTTTCAGCAGCAAGGATAAACTCGCCCAGAAGCATATCATCTCTAAGGATATGACCAAGTATCCAGTCACCCATTCTTATCAACAGATCATCAGTACATTCTTCAGAATATTCACTATGCTCGGCTCTGAATTCTTTAAGCTCTTTTATAAAAGTTCTGTGTTCATCAAAATGCTTGTCCTTTCCAGGATATTTGTATTTATCCATATAGTTTTCTTCAAGTTTGAAGTGATGATTTACATACATGGCAAGAAAGGCGACCGTATATCGATACAGATTCCCATCTGTATTATTGGATTTTGCCTCTTTAACCTTCCCAAACAAATCAATCAGCTGCTTGTGCTGAAAATCCTGCCACAACACGCCGGTTTCATATTTTTCATCCAGAATCATACTTCCTCCTTTTTATATTTTATCTGACAGATACTCAATTGCAGATCGATTCGGCCGTTGGAAAAAAACACCATAATCTGATTTCAAATCAGGTTTCATCCCCCTTACAAACAAGTAAAACACACCGCCCATATCCTGGTCATAATCATAGGCCTTTAACCGCAATTTCAGATATCGGTGCAAGGCTACCAGATACAGATGGTATTGCAGAAAATAATGGTGAACTGTCATGGCTTCAAACACAGCTTTTGGACAATAGTCCCCATAGCAGTCCCCTAAATAATTGGTTTTATAATCCAGAATATACCATTTGCCCTCATGACAGACAACAAGATCGATAAACCCTTTCATAAAGCCCTTAAAACAAGAGACATTCATTTGTGACAACTTGTCAAGATAGCCTGCACTCTTGAACTTTGGATCTGAAAGTTCAAATGCTGTTTTAATCAACAAAAGGTTAAACATATTCACATTAAAGGAAAATTCCAGCTCATTGAACCGTTGATGATGATTGATCTGGTTCAATGAAAAACTTTGTTTTTGATCACCAAGTTTTGTTGATAAAACCTGTTGAACTGAACGACCGGCCATATCCATCAAATCCGGATCAAAAAAGCCAGCCATCCTGGCCTTATCTGTTACCAGACTGGCGATCATGCCTGGATCGGATGTAAAATCAAGGTCTTGATAAATGGAATGGAAAAAGTCCCCGGCCCCGGCCCCTTTGGGAAATTTTAAAAGCGTGATCTGTTGTGCCAGAGTAGGTTCCACATGGATGGGTTTTCCCAAAACAATGTCTTTTTGCGCCATCAGGGAATCTGTTTTTTTGATTTCAAAGATGTGCTCAAAAAAAACAGAATGGGTAATGGCTGAAAAGCTGGACATCGACCAGAGCGCCTCAACCCTGCGATGCGCTGTTGCCGCATAAAGATCGTTTTTTTCTGCCTTATCCTGCGCAATATATGGTGGCTGGCCTTCACAGGCCAGATCCCTGATCACAATACTGTCCGAAGCATGGGATCTTAGTTGTTCCAGATCTGCGATCATGGCCTGATCATCCGCAACGCCCAGAGGATGCAGCAGGCTTCCCAAAGCTGACATCTGAACTGACTTAAACCCGCCCCAGACAATTTGACACAAAGCCGATGCCCGGGTCAATGCCACATAGAGCAGGCGCCGCTGCTCTGCCTGTTCTTCAATCTCATACCAATTTTTTGAAATATCTTGTTCATCTGACCCCAGATCAAGGGTGAGAGCATGATCATTTTTCGGATCATGGAACACAAAATGATCCTTGGGTTTACCACCTGTTCCTTCCCACAGGTATGGAAGATAAACAATGGGATATTCAAGTCCTTTGCTTTTATGAATCGTAACAATGGCCACTGCTTTTTTATCACTTTCCAGCCTGAGTTCATCAGCAGCTTGCTCCCGAAGGGTTTTATTCAATTGATCTGCATACCATTTAAACAGGTAACGGGGTGATAATTGCTGTTTTAAAAGAGCCTGGCTGATCAATTCAACCAGATGATAAAAATTGGTCATCCCCCTTTCATTCAGCCCTGGTCTTTGTTTTAAAAAAGCATCTTCAGAATGAAACACAGCCATAATCATGGACACAAATCCCCTGGTTTCCCACAATGTTTTGTATTCTGTAAATCTTTTCTGCCATTGAAAATATTCATCTTCGTTTATATCCAGCCTGACCATGTCATTTGAACAGAGTCCAAAAACCGAAGTGGATAAAGCTGCCTTAACATACCCCTTATGACCGGGATGTTGCACTGCCCACAAAATATCATGCAGTTCAATGGCCTGTACTGAATCAAAAACAGACCCGGTGCCGGACTGGTATGACGGAATCTCAAGATTTGACAAGGCTGATTGAATCGCTGTGGCCTGGGCATTGGTCCTGACCAGAACAGCAATATCTTTTGGACTGATGTTAACACCGAATGATTCACCCTCTTTGATCAATCGATTATCCGATTGCAGCAATGCCAGAATATCATCAGCCACAAGCTTTGGAATCATTTTTTTAGCAGTTTCTTTGGTGATCATGCCCTGCTTGTCCACAAGTTTTCCGGTCCGCCCGACAAAACAAAACTGCAAAGGTTCAACCTGTCTTTTATCCTTTACCAGGCGGTTCACAGCAGCCTGAGGCGTGGTTACAGACAAAAACCCAATGGCATCAAATATAAATGGATTCTTGTGTTTGGAAAATATCGGATCTATTCCTGCCACCAGCAGCGGCCCGGATCGATAATTTGTTTTCAAGGTGGCGCTCTGGTCACATCGTTTCGATGCTTTTAAGTAAGCAAAAATATCACCGCCTCGAAAGGCATAAATGGCCTGTTTGGGATCTCCCACCATGAAAAACGGCGTACCTGAAGAAGAAAAAATCCTGGAGAAAATATAATATTGTCTGGGGTCAGTATCTTGGAATTCATCGATCAGGCAGGCATCATAGGTCTGACGAACCGCTGTGACAAGCTCGTCTCCTTTCTGATGCTCCAGAGCCTGGGCCAGATCATTGACAAGATCATCAAAAAAACAGATCCCCTGGGCTTTTTTCATCTGTTCAAGCTCAGACTTGAAAAAATCCAGAAAACCGATCTTTAAATCAATCAAATACTGTTCAAATTCATGATAAAAAGACAAGACCTGCTCACATAAATCAAAGAACTCATGCTCAGGAGAAGTGTGATCCGGATCAGTCATAGACTGCAGCCGGGTATGGGTAAATTTATAGATCGGATCACCTTTTTCAGTCATTTTAAATAAAACATTCGATCCTTGTCTTTCTATGGTCTCTTTTGTTTTCTCAAGCCATGAGGGAATAAACCGTCTGGCATAGCTTTTTTTATTTATCCCTGCATTATTTTCAATCGCAGATACGATCTGATCTGGTGCATTCAGTAGAATCCCATGCATACGATCAATGATTGAGCGATACTCATCAAAACGATTTTCAGATCTAGTTTCAAACCCATTCCCGGATTGATCAGCCAGCGGCTTGACCACCAGATCCTGGCGGGCAACCAAATTTGAAAACATGGCGGCAAGATGGTCCGGGTCAAAATGCTGCTGTGCCAGAAACCCTAAAAGCAATGGATCAAGATTGTTGATCCGGGTCATAAAATAATCACAAATCACCTGTTTTAGAAAAGCCGACCTGTCCGGAACCAGTTCAATATCAAACAGAGAACGACTTTCAAAGGCATTTTCTTTTAACACTTTAAGACAAAATGAGTGAATGGTCATAACCGATGCCTGGTCAAATGAGGTAATGGCAGTCTGCAACCGTAATAACACCCTGGGCAGATCTTCAAAACTGCGTAACACAGTGACCAGATCATCCTCTTTACCCTGTGTTTGCTGATCAGAGGATAATAAATCCAACGGGTTATTGTTCAGTTGCAAAAGCGTTCTTACCAACCGCTGACGGATTCGTATTTTCAACTCAGCAGCAGCAGCTTCCGTAAACGTGACCACCAGAATGGATTCAACCGAATATCCTTTTGCGATCAGCCGACAGAACAGGGTTGTGATCGTATAGGTCTTGCCTGTCCCGGCACTGGCCTCAATCAGGGTGTTTTTTTCAAGATCAATGTCAAACGGATCAAGCGGTTTCATGATTGAATCTCTAAGCTTTCAAACAAGGGTTTATAAACCGTCAATGCATTGTCAACAAACCCGGATGCCAGCAAGGTGTCCGCACTGTCAAACAGGTCATTGTTTCCCATACAAAGCACATTGATCCGGTCCTGCTTTTCCCCGGTTTGAACCCTGTTGCCAGACCAGGTGTTCTTTATTTTTGACTGGTTCATGATTTCACAAATGCTGTCCACGCTGGTATCAAAATTTTTCCTGGCAAGCCCAAGAACAAACTGCCAGGCAGTTTCACAAAATAAAATAACCGGCTTTTTGCTGCCCTGACAAAACAGGCGAATCAGATTTTCAAAATAAAGCATTGCACCCGGCCCTGGATCATTGAACCCATAAACGGCCACAGGTTTTGTGTGGTCTGGATCACGACCGATCAAAATCGTTTTTTTCGGATACCTGTCCGGTGCCAAAATCATATAAAAAAGATGCACAATCCATGCTGAAACCAGCCGGGATGCGTTAAGCCTGCCATAGGTTAAAACATATCGAGCATTTTCTTTGATGTCCGACACATTGGCCTCAATTGTAATTCCAGAGATCTTTTGTTGAATCACAAGGGGTGGCAAATGATGTTCATTGAACACCTGTCTTGCTTTTTCTATCACAGGAAAGGCGTTCTGCTTGATTCTTTCATACTCCATTCGCCCTTTTTCACCAAAGGGAAGCTTGCCCATGGCCTTAAAAAAAGGATACAGGTCGATATCTTTTGTTTGATCCATAAATTTTTCAAGCAGACAAGTCCCCAAAAGATAGTGCTCAAGCCCGCTAATTGAAAACGATTCTCTGTCTTCCTGCACGTCAGTCAGTTCAGGGATCTGAAGGTTCAAACCATCCTGTACCCAGGTTTTTAACGGATGTTTATAAAATCGGATAATGTCATCCAGGGGTATGGTCTCCTGAGTTAATATGCCTGGAGTTAAGATGTCCGGCTTAATCTGGCCCGGAATTTTTACCGATTGAACGTCATTGCCATTTTCCATGATCTGATTTTGAACAAAGGCAGGTAACACCTTGCCGACCTGAAAAAGAGACCGGGCAATACACAAATTGTCCCTTGAATAGGATCGAAGACAAGCCCCTTTAAGATAATAGCTTTCATCAAAGGGAGCAAGCGGGTGAAAGCAATGAATATCACGTTCCTTTGAAAACTTAAAACTCTGGTCAATGGTTTGTGCCAGTTCACTGACCACACCCGAACAGGGGATTAACGAATTATCCTTTATGCTCATGCCGGTATAGGTAATGATGAACTTTGAGCGGGCTGACAAAAGCGATTCAAGGAACAGATACCGGTCCTCGTTTCGATCAATCTTATCTCCTGGCCAGGGATATTTTTTGATCAGGTCAAATCCCGGACCAAAGGTCTTCCTGGGAAACGATTTTTCATCCATCCCCATGAGTACCACGATTTTAAAGGGAATACTTCGCATGGGCATGATATTGCAAAAAGTGATTTTTCCGGCCATAAAATTACCATAAGCAATGGAAAGATCCAGTTTCTGCTCAACAAGAGAAAATATGATATCTGACGAAAGCGTGTCTGAGAACTCTGCAATGGCTGCATCATCGCCTATCTGATCAATGGTCTGAAATAAAAAATTAAAATCTTCTGAATTCTGATCATTGTGTTCCATCAGGGAACGAACCAGTGTTTTTAGTTCCCAACACCATTGTTCAATGGTCAGATCTTTGGTAATGGCATCCATACGGGTAAAAAGACAATTGCAAAAATCAGCAAATTTGCCCAGAATTTCGAGTTCAAGCCCTTCAAGACTCTGACAAGGCAAAAATCCTGCCACAAGCTCATCCCATCCCTCAGCCATGGCCATACCCATAAAAAGACGTCCCAGTCCAAATTCCCAGGTATTTTCTTCAAACCCGGGCAAACCCAGACTCTTTCTATGATCAGCATTTTTCCCCCATAAAATACCGGCATCCGTCACCATCTGTTCAATTTTGGATATTTCATCCGATGTGATCCCAAATTTTTGTGCAATGGGCTCAGACAATAAAAGGTCAAGCACCTGCCCCCGCTCAAACCGTGAGTTTTTTAAGGCCAGCAATTTTAAAAAAGCCTTCAAAAGTTCTGATCCAGATTTATTTTTGCGATCCGATATGGCAAAGGGCAATGCATTTTCAAGGGTAAACGTTGATTCAATAAAGGGTGCGTATGCCTCGATATCCGGCATCATGACAATCACGTCATGGGGAGCAAGATCTGGATGATGTTCAAATTCATCCAACAACAGATCCTTTAGCACCTGGGTTTCTCTCATGGGAGAATGGCAGGCATGGATTTGAACAGAACGATCCGGATCCGATATCAATATGGGTTTGTTGTCGCTGTCTTGTTTGCGATGAATCAGATTCAAAATATCAGACTGAAGACAGTTGAGCATACAACAATCCTCAGTCAGCTTGTTACCCGGTTCCTGGGTTATTGGATCGCAAAACAAATCCAGGCCCGGTTCACTATAATCAAAGGCTTCAAGAAGCGAACAAAACGTCTTGACAGACGTTCCCAAAGACGAAAGCAGCGGATTTGTCATTTCATAATACAGGCCTTGAGGATCAATTCCAGGCTCTGCGTTCAAGGCAATTTTATCCAGTTGCCTTGATGATTGTATATCAAAAAAATACTGGTTTGAGGGCACCAGAAGAAAAAGATGAATGTCCATTACAGCGGATATTTTTTCAAACACCTGTAAAAACTGAACCGGCAGCGACGATACCCCAAACAACGACATTCGTTCGGGAAGATGATGTCTGATCATTTTTTCAGGTAAAAACAGATCCAGAAACATCCTGATATCAAAGGCCAGATGATGAGGCATTTTCAGATTAATTGTTTTCCACAGTTCTGCCTGCCACACTGCCATGGGATCATTCATCCTGGAATGTACTTTTCCCTGTTGCCAGTCCAGCAGCATTTCAGGCCGATAAATCTGATAATCATCAAACACTCCGGCCATTTTTAAAGCAAGCTGGAATAGTTTTTTACCCGTGGTATCTGATTTGATATAATCAGCAATACCAGCCAACGATCCTGTTTTGGCAGGTTGTTTAATTTGTTTTAAAATTGACCAGAAAAGCTGATCCTGATTTACGCCTTCACTGTGAACGGCCTGCTCTTTTAACGTTTGCAAAGGTTCAAACCCGGCCAGAACATAATCCACCATCTGTCTTGGAAATACAAACTTTGTATTTGCACAGACCCCTAAATGCTGGGCAACCTGAAGCGTGATCCATTGCTGCATCCCCTTGGACTGAACACCAATCCACTCAGGTTGCATGGGATCATCCGGGACCTGCTGCAATACACAGACCAGTGCCGCCATCAGATTTTCCATTTGATTGCTTTTAAAGATGTTGAACAAATTTGACTCCAACGAGCATTAATCAGTAAATTTTTCTTTTTGAAAACCCTTTTCCAAGGACATTAAAGGTGCTTCCAGTGATTAAAAACGCATCAGGATCAATGGCAAACGCGATTTCTTCCACCCGTTTGATCTGATAATTGTTCACAACCACCAGAACGATATCCTTTGCATTGCCGGTATATGCGCCTTCCCCTTTTACAAAGGTTACCCCGCGTTTGAGCTTGTTTATGATTTCATTTGCAATCTTTTTTGGATGATTTGCAATGATGAAAATCATTTTTCTCTCATTAAACAATGTCATGAAATATTCAAGCACCTGAGAGGTGATAAAGCTTGTGGCCATGGAGTATAGAATCATGTCTGTATCCAGCAAACCAAAGCTGAAGAAAAACAAAATAAAATTAAAAAGAAAATTATAAGTTCCAATACGAATACCAAACCTCTGGTTGAGCATAACCGATATGATATCATTCCCCCCGGCAGACCCCAGAGAGCGGAAAACAATACCGGCACCGGCGCCGATGATCGTCCCGCCGGCCAGCGCAGCCAGCATCAAATCCTTGACCTGAATCTCAAACTGAACCAGATCAATCACAAGGGTCAAAATAATGGTCCCGTACAGGCTGTATAATAAGAACCGCCGGCTGATAAACACCCATCCAAAAATAAAAACAGGGATATTGAAAATAAAATACCAGATTCCGGGTGTCAAAGCCTTTGTATAGTAATAAATCAAAATACCGGCACCGGAAAAACCACCGGTAATCATGCCATTTGGAATCACCACAGCTTTCAGTCCGATGCCGACAATAATACTGCCCACGGTAATTAAAAACAGATTCCAGGGAATTGAATAGCTGATTTTCTGAAAATTCATGTAACCTTCCTCATCGTGAAAAGATATGGGCCAAATTAAACCGCAACAAAAAATATTGAATGTCAAGCACCATACCAAACCCTGTAGAACCAATCAAATGGATTTAATCAGTTTTCCCGCAATTGTGACGGCATGGAGAACCTCAAATACTGCAGGGATTTATTTTTCAAAAGGAAAACGATAGTTCAATTTGAAGCGATCCCTGAGTCCTGTCATCTGGGCTTGAAGGGCGGCAGGAACCGGACATCCATGGACTTTTCGATATTGCCATGCAATCCATTCTTTTTCCCCGGCCGTATAAATATGATCCTGGCCCGGCGCTTTTCTGGATGCGCGCAACTCCCGCATGATATCCCCGGCATCTTTCTTAAACCGATCCAGTTCGACAAATTCTTCAATATCAATGGCAATGAAAAAATGGCCCAGCTGAATGGGAATTTTTTTGCCTGAAGCATCAATTTCATTGATCTGTTTTAAAAAATTATTTCCCTGCAGGGCTGCGCAAAGGACTTCAACAACAGTGGCGTATCCATATCCTTTATATCCGCCAGTGTCCTCTCCGATGCCGCCAAGAGGTGTCAGTGCAGCCTTTCCTTTTGTCAGATCCTCAAGCACCTGAGCGGTATCAGTCCTGGTTTGGCCATCCAGGCCGATCACCCATCCTTGGGGCAGTTGCTTTTTTGCCCTGCCGTAAACTTCGATTTTGCCCCGCTGAGAAACCGATGTGGCGCAATCCAGAACAAAGGGAAAAGCTTCATCCGTAGGGAATCCAATTGTAAACGGGTTGGTCCCTAGCATGTTTTCAACACCAAAGGTGGGGGCGATGGATGGTCTGGCATTTGTGCCGTTCATGCTGATCATCCCGGCGTCTGCTGCCATCAACGCATAATAGCCGGCAATGCCGTAGTGAGTTGAATTCCGAACAGCCACCATGCCCATGCCATGGGCTTTTGCCTTGTCCATTGCCATCTGCATGGCTTTTTGGGCGATCACATGCCCCATGCCATTGTTACCATCCAGCACGGCCGTGGTTTTTTTGTTGTTCACTGTGGTGATGTTCGTAATCGGATTGAGAATGCCGGCATCAATTCTGTCAATGTAAATAGATTTTAACCGGCCAATGCCATGGGAATCAATGCCGCGTTTGTCTGATGTGATCAGCACATCACTGATAACACCTGCATCTTCTTCTGGAACGCCGCTTGCCATCAGCACATCTTTCATAAACCGTTCAAGAACGTCAAATTCCATCCATGAGCAATCTGTATATGCATCTTCATATGCCATTATTTTTTCCTCCAGCAGTTAATGATTAAAAAACAACCAATTCCCTTATTTATTAGAACATTTTTTATCTTTTAACCTATACCATATTTTCGCTTCTTTGGTATTTTTTTTATGTTCATTGCAGCTTGTCAAAAATAAAGCCAAAGGTAGATGTATCTTAACCAGCACCCCGTATTTTACCCTTGTTTTATAAAAGATGCTGATACTTGCCAAAACAATAATTAAATCTTTTATTTTCAGTTGGATAGAAAATGTCAAGTATTTAGGGCACTTTCCTAAAACAAACCAATACCGACCAAAAAAAACAGCAAAAACGCATCGATTTTTCTGGACTTGATCCATTGTTCATGGCATAAAAAAAGAAAATGTTTGCCACGGATGAACAACAGAACCAGAGTTAATTTTCCTGAATATCGAAATTCTGACCGATACCGCATCTACCCGCTGGCAACAAACAGATTAAGACCAACAAACCAGTTAATTTTTACCTGCCATATCTGCTAAAATATACCGTATGGCTTATACAAGGAGGGATGCATGGGAAAACTATTAAGAATCAATACCCGGGAAAAGACCTTTTCTTTTGAAACCACACCTGACGTGTATGCCGGTCTTGGCGGCCGGGCACTCACTTCAAAAATAATTTTGGATGAAGTGCCGGCAACCTGCCACCCACTGGGAAAATCAAACAAACTGATATTCGCACCCGGTATTCTTGCAGGATCACCAGCTGCTGACTCCGGACGATTGTCTGCTGGAGCCAAATCGCCTTTAACCGGTGGCATTAAAGAAAGCAATGCCGGCGGCCTGGTATCCCAGAAACTTGCCAGACTTGGAATTACAGCCATTGTCCTGGAAGATAAACCCACCTCTGATGATTACAGCATGGTTGTCATCAACAAGGACGGGGTCAAAATCATCCCGGCCACAGATCTGGTTGGCAAAGGCAATTACGCAGTCATGGAATCTTTGTGGGATCAATATGGCAAAAACACGGGCATATTAAGCATTGGCCAGGCAGGCGAACAATGTTTAAAAGGGGCCAGTATCCAACAGGCTGATATGAACGGAAGACCTGGCCGGGCCCATGGAAGAGGCGGCCTTGGTGCGGTCATGGGGTCTAAAAAGATCAAGGCCATCGTTGTTGATGATAAAGGGGCTGACCGGGTTGCTGTCAAAGATCCTGAAGCGTTTAAAACGGCCAATAAAAGATGGGTGGAAATGCTCAAAAATCATCCGGTCACAGGCCAGGGCCTTCCCGCACTGGGAACAGCCGTCCTGGTCAATGTCATCAATGAAGCCGGCACCCTTCCCACCAAAAATTTCAGATCCGGCCGATTTGAGCATGCCCAGGCCATCAGTGGTGAAGCCATGGCGGAAACCATTGAAAAAAGAGGGGGGATCACAACCGAAGCCTGCCACCCCGGCTGCGTCATAAAATGCTCCAATGTCTATCATGATGCAGCAGGCAAAGTCCTGACCACCGGGTTTGAGTATGAAACCATCTGGGCTTTTGGTGCCAATACCACCATCAAAGACCTGGATGATATTGCCATGCTTGACCGGCTGTGTGATGATTTGGGTCTGGATACCATTGAAATGGGAGTTACCATCGGAATTGCCATGGAAGGCGGCATGATTCCCTGGGGAGACGGCAAAGCAGCCATTGATCTGCTGTCCAAGATCGGTGAATACGCTGTTGAAGGAAAAATCATTGGAAACGGTGCATCATTCACCGGTGCTGCACTGGGAGTAGACAGGATTCCTGTGGTCAAAAACCAGGCACTGCCGGCCTATGACCCACGATCATGCAAAGGGGTTGGTGTCACCTTTGCCACATCTCCCATGGGTGCAGACCATACCGCCGGTTATGGTGTAACTGCAAATATCCTTGGGGTTGGCGGCACCGTGGACCCGCTTAAAAAAGCCGGCAACATTGAATTATCCCAGGGCCTTCAGATTGCCACCGCAGCGATTGATGCAGCCGGGCTATGCCTGTTTGTCGCATTTGCCGTACTTGATAATGAAGACGGACTTCCCACAATTGTCAGCATGATCAATGCCCAGCATGGTCTAACCCTTACACCCGATGATGTCATGGCCCTTGGAAAATCCATCCTGAACAATGAACGCGAATTTAACACTCGCGCCGGGTTCACAAAAATTGATGACCAACTGCCGGAAATGTTTAATGAAACTTTTCCTCCCCATAACACCACATGGGAATTTACAACTGATGAATTATCCAAAGCTTTAGCGTTTTAGCCCAACGATTATACCCTCCCCCAGGCAGTCAAATTTTTGTTCTGCCTGGGGGAACATTTTTTTTAAAGGACAGACAACATATCGAAAGAAATATTGATTAGGGTTTACTCAAAAATAAATTAGGACCGCAGATGAAAAAAGGGAACCCAGCAAATGGCTGTCATTACATTTAACGCTTTTTCATTCTTACAAAAAAAATTACGCGAAAAAGGCATTCAATATGCCAATGTCCAGATGACCATTGAACCGGGGATTTGTGCAAGCGATTTAATTCATCTGGTACAACTGGATGCCCATGAAGTTGAAGCGGTTTTTATCAATGGCCTTGTGGCCCCGGTTGATACCATTCTTAAGGACGGGGACCGGGTGGCCCTCATACCGCCTGGCACACCAGGACCTTACCGGGTATTGCTCGGGTTTAAAAACAAGAAGAACAATTAAGGAGGATGGATTCAGACCCAATCAAGTTAATTCCATCACTTGACCTATCCGCCTCCCACTGGCGGGAATAGTCCAACCCGATCACCTGCCTGCAAAACATAATTGGATTCCTGACGTCTGCCATTAACAAAAATCAACTTAACCAGGTCTGGGGGAATCCCCAGATCAGTGATCAATTCTTCCACGGTCTTGCCGTCCGCAATCTCATACGCTTGAGCTGTTTGCGGAAGGAACCGGGATAAAGTAACAAATAATTTGAGTTCAATTTTTATCATTTGCCAGATCAACTCTTGTTCCATGAAACCTGTAAAAACCGGATTTCACACACACCCTGGTGTGTGAAGCCCGAAACGATGCATAAGATCATGCACATTTTGAAATAGACATCCGACGGGATTTAACCCAGGTCTGTTTCAACAGGTGAAAAATATTATTTGGCATTCCAAAAGGAAGGTCCACAAAAGAATAATCCTGGTTGATTCTGATAGACCCGATAAATCTGCCTTCAAGCCCGGCTTCATTGGAAATCGCTCCCACAACATCTCCCGGCTGAAGACCATGTTTTTGACCCACCTCAATGCGATATCGTTCCATGCCTTCTTTGATGGGCGCATCATCCATGGGTGCTGCTGACTTGGCAGCAATCTTTTTCTCTTTTTTTACAGGTTTTTCTTTTATGGAAAGATTTTTTTTGCTGTCAACAGGCTTTCGGACTGTTTTGGGTTTGGCAGCTTTTTCCCGGATCGTTTCCAGGGTGGTTACCGAACTCTTTTCCCTGGCCGTTACTTTGGCTTTTGCTCTGCCTTTACTGGGCGGCAGCAAAAAGGGTTTGTTACCATGGGTTAATTTTGCAATGGCAGCCGCAACCTGGACAACCGGGACATCTTGTTCTTCAGCATACGTTTGAACCAGGTCTGTAAAAAAATCAAGATCTTCTGAAGCCATGGCCTGGGTTATGGATTGTTTGAAATCTGCCACCCTTTTTTTATTAATATCCTGATTGGAAGGCAAAAAGATCTCTTTAATTGTCTGGCGGGTAGCCCGTTCTATATTCTTGAGCATCCATCGTTCATTTCGTCCGACAAAAAGGATCGCTTCACCTGTACGTCCTGCCCGACCGGTTCTGCCGATCCGATGAATATACGGCTCAATTTTAGGCGGCATGTCATAATTGATAACATGAGAAATCCGGTCCACATCCAGACCTCTGGCTGCCACATCCGTGGCAACAAGGATATCAATCTGACCGTTTTTCAGTCGGTTAATCGTTCGTTCCCTTGCAGCCTGGGCGATCTCACCGTTCAATGCTTCTGCTTTTAGCCCTCTTTCTTCCAGAACTTTGGTAATTTCAACTGTTGCAGTTCTTGTTTTCGCAAAAACAATCACACCATCATAAGTTGTCGCTTCCAGTATCCGGATCAAGGCTTCTGTTTTTTTAGTCCCATCATACACCCAGAACTGCTGGTGAATGGTGCTCAACACATCAGTATCCGGCTGGACCAGAATCTCTTCAGGATTTTTCAGATATTTTCCGGCAATCTTTCGAATGGGTGCCGGCATGGTCGCTGAAAAAAGAGCGATCTGGGCTTCATCCGGTGTTTTTTCCAGTATCCATTCCACATCTTCAATAAATCCCATGTGAAGCATTTCATCGGCTTCATCCAGAACAACACAAAAAAGATCGGCAAAAGTAACCGTTTTTCTGCGCATATGATCCATCAAACGACCCGGAGTTCCCACCACAACATGAACACCACGTTTTAGCTGTTTGAGCTGAACTTCATAACTTTGACCGCCATAAACAGACAGAACATTCAAGCCCTTCATTTTTGAGCCATAGGTTTTAAAGGATTCAGCAACCTGAATGGCCAGTTCCCGGGTCGGTGTCAGCACCAATACCTGGGGGCGATTGTTTTCAAGGTCGATGCGGGAGAGCAATGGCAGTGCAAACGCTGCAGTCTTGCCTGTGCCGGTTCTTGCCTGGCCCAGCAGATCTTTGTTCTCCATAATATGGGGAATGGTCAATGATTGAATGGGGGTGGGTGTTTCATAACCGACGTCCTGTAACGCAGCAAATACAGCCGGGCTAAGGTTCATTTCGTCGAACCGGGTGTTGGATAAAATTTTCTGGGACATGTAGGAATTCCTTAAAAGACAAAAAAATAGCTGGGAGAACCAGCGCGCAAATCAAAAAAAGGTATCTTACACTACTCCCCAAAAAAATACAAGTGCTATTTTTTTTATTCAAAGATAGCACCTGATGATCGACAAGACTTGTCCTAGGCCTCACACAATGGGTTATCCCATATCAGAATGTAATGATTTCATATCCGTTATCCCGATAGGCTGCCATTCCGGGATGGCCGGACACATCGTCAAGAAGCCGCAGACCTTGAGCTTTTGCAGCATCAAGGGTTCCCAGTTTATTGGAACATGCCTTACAGACCCCTTCAACCAGACCAGCCTCAAGATTTTTTTTCCATAATCCGTTCAAGGGATTACCGGGATTCACCAGCTCTGGAATCAGTTTGACACTGGCCCCTTCCAGGATAATTTTTGCTTTGTGCCCTTTGGTTTTCATGTCCAGTGCGTTTAACAGCACATGGATGAAACACATTGGATCACCATTGAACACAAACAAGACAAATTTTTTCATGTGATTTAACTCCTTTTATAAAATATTTAAAAAACCGACTCGTTCATCAATTTCGTGAGGTATAAACCCCTATTTAAACCGATCATCTGATGTGCGGACTGAAACCGTTTTCCTGGCCTCTTCAAGCCAGCCGGTGCTTACGCCCTCCTGGGGATCAAAATCCGGGACATACGGTTTAATATCCAAAAGCGGCGTACCATTCAAAATGTCTAAGTTCTGAATGTGCAGGATGTTGTTTTCTATCTTATCCAGCTTTACAATGGAAAGTCCGATGGGATTCGGACGCTTGGGCGCACGAGTGGCAAATACCCCCCGTGGCTCTGTATCCATGAAAGGCACAACCGTGAGGGAAAATTGCAGACTGCGATGAAAATGGTAAAGCAGCACAATATGCGAAAATCCCTCCAGATCCTTCAGCCCGGCAGCGTATGCTTCATACACCTCGATACTGCCTTTTATGCCGGCTGCACCAGCCGGCTGAATCGGCATTCCTTCAAGTTCCAGAAATGGGGAATGGATAATTCCAATAGGGTTGAATTCAACCTTCAATCTGTATGACCTCATGCGAACAAAAGCTATCTATTTTGACGTAATTGTCTGTTTCCATATATTATTTCATAGTTTAAATAACATTGGATTGTAAAAACAAGGCTCTATACAAAATCAGGATCGATTGCCAGGATAATGGAATGTCCGCCCTGAACATTCACAATATCAGCAAACCCTCGCTGACTAAGCAGAACCTGGCATTCATATGATCGTGCTCCAGTTCCACACACCAGACATAACCGCCCCTTTGCCGGCACTTCATCAATTCGGGCCAATAGTTCAGACTGAGGGATATTAAGCCAGCGATCCTTATATTTTTCTGTAAACAGTTTCGTCTCTATGGGATCGCGAACATCCAGCACCTGAATCTCATTGTTTTTAAATAATTTTATAAAATAAATGGGATCCATTGTTTTGTTCCGGTATTCCAAAATATTGTCCAATACATTCCCTGCATTGTTGATAATGTCCATAGCTGATGCAAAAGGCGGGGCATATCCAACTTCAAGAACACATACATCGTCCACATTAAAATTAGATCCAAGCAATGGAGCAACAGCATCCACCCTTGCTTTAATCGCATCCCCCTGGTTTCCAACCGCTTCAATTCCCAATATCTGACGGGTTTTCCGATCCGCAATCAACTTGATATACATCAGTTGGGATGATGGATAAAAATGAGCCCGATCCGGTTGGGATACAATCGCATGAACCGGATCAAATCCATTTGCTTTTGCCTGGGCAGATGTCAATCCTGCCTTGGCCACGCCCAGATCAAACACCTTGATGCAAAAAGATCCTACCATTCCTTTGAATTGACTTGCCCTGCCATGGATATTATTGGCAATAACCCTGCCCTGGCGGTTGGCAAGAGATCCCAAAGGCATGGTCATGTTTTCTCCACTGACAAGATTTCGGAGTTCAACACAGTCACCACCGGCATAGATATCAGGATCAGTTGTTTTCATACAGCAATCTACAAGCAGTGCCCCGGAACGACCCACGGCCAGTCCTGCATCTGCTGCAAATTTTGTATTGGGTCGGACACCTGCAGACATTACCACCAGATCACACTCAAACGTGCCATTGTCTGTCTGGACCGCTGTAACCCCGGATTCAGGATCTCCCAAAATAGACGTCACCCTTTCCGACAGCCTGACTATAACGTCATGTTTTTCCAGTTGTCGTTGCACAATTTGTGAAATATTTTTACCCAGAGCTGCGCAAAGAACCTGATCAGCCATTTCGATAATGGTGGTTTCCACTCCCCAAAGGTCGGTCAGCGCTTCAGCCATTTCAATGCCAATGGCACCAGCACCGATAACCACAGCTTTGCCCACTTGTCCACCAGCAATTTTGTCTTTGATACCCTTGGCATCATGAAGATTGGATACAGTGAAAACACCGGGCAGATTGACTCCCGGAATGGGGGGTCGAAAAGGAGTCGCACCCGTGGCGATCACAAGCTTATCATACACCAGAGACTCAGTCGCCCCGGTCTCAAGATGCCGGACATCCAGTTTTTTGTCTTTTCTGTTAATTCCAATGGCTTCAACCTGGGGGATAATTTTGATCCGTTTATCAGTTCTAAAAAATTCCGGGTTCCTGATCACATGGGATGAGGTTGAACAAAGACCTTCGATATCAGTTATATCACCGCCCACATAATAAGGAATGCCACAGCCCCCGTAAGAAATCAGATTATCCCGGTCTATGATGGTAATTTCAGCTTCAGGATCGAGTCGTCGAAGCCTGCAACCAACTTTTGGCCCCAATGCAACCGCACCTACTATAATAATTTTTTTGCCCATATATTCCCTTCCATCACCAATAGTCTGGTGATTTATCCTGCTCTTTTATGTTTAAAATTCTTTCTTCATATCATTATCTTGTGGCAATTAAAGCATATGCCATGCCAATACATTGACTTGCCATAATCGTATTTGGTTTCTCAAATAAATGTTATTGGCGACGTACACTTTAATCCAACAAAAAAAACATGTATCATATTATACCACAATAGAAAACACTCAAATAACTTTTAAAAAGTCGCAATTTTTAAACATTTTGTAGTTTAAGGGTCGCAAATATGCATTGTTAAACAGCTCAATCCAATAAATCATCTGATTGATTGCATCATAATCCTTTTTGCTGTAATTTAATTTTGTATGCGCTTTTCAAAAACATTTCAGAATTCAGGAGATTTGAAGCATGTCCAGTTCACAATCCTTAAAAACGATTATTTTATTTTTATCGCTTATTGCATTGGTGGTTATCCTGTCAATCATTTCCGGAAAATTCTGGGGTGGAAAGCCTGAAACCATACCAACGCCTGGAGAATGGACAATTAGCGAACAAATGACCCTGGAAAGTTTTGGAAAAACCAATGGTTTGTCCAACCCTGCGCTTAAACAAATATTTGAACTTCAGACCAAATCAGATCTTCAAAAGAAATTACCTGAATTCGGCACAAGTGAACAGATCAAAGCTCTGGTTATCAAAAAACTTGCCTTGGCGGCAGAGCATGAAACCAAAAATTGGGTAAAAATTCTGATTAAATTTTGCCTGTGGCTCACGTTTCTAATTGCAGTCTTTATGTTATTCAACAAACACAAAGTCACTTCGACCATCAGAAACACCACCCTTTTTATTTCGATATTGATTTTCGGCGTCATCATGGGATCTGATCCAAGTCCCATGGGAACTGTGAAAGATGCCATTCATTTATACGGTTCTGCTGGTGCTGTGTTTCCGCCTCGCATGATCGCCCTTGCAATCTTTCTGATATTTGTCTTTGTTGCCAATAAATATATTTGTGCATGGGGCTGCCAGGCAGGTGTTCTACAAGATCTGATATTTCGGATTAATCAAACAGCGAAGAAAAAAGGTATTATAGGCCGACAAATTAAAGTGCCCTTTGTTTTATCCAACAGCGTCCGGATTGTTTTTCTGGGTATATTTACACTTGTTGCGTTTACATGGGGTGCTGATATTATCGATCCATTTGATCCCTTCAAAATATATAAGCCGCTTTACCTATCCTTGACCGGTATTGTTTTTGTTGGGATACTGCTTATCATGAGCCTGTTTATCTATCGACCGTGGTGCCATTTCTTCTGCCCTTTCGGCCTTTTGGGATGGCTTGTTGAAAAGACCAGCCGGATAAAGATAAGTGTTGATTATCAGACCTGCATTGCGTGTCAAAAATGTGCGACAGTTTGTCCGTCAACCGTCATGGAAGCAATTTTAAAACAAAACCAGAAAACCATTCCGGACTGTTTTGCCTGCTATGCCTGCAGGGATGCCTGCCCGACTGAATCAATCCGTTTTTCAACCAGAAAAAGGACATTACCATTGCTTAAGCATTTTGATTAAATTGATAAACAATACCGGCAACACGGATATACGGTTACCGGTATTGTTGGGAAAAAATCGGTTTAGTTAATAAACAAAGATCGCATTTGCCTTAAGCGCCATGAGATTCACCTGGGCGGCAGCTGTAATTTTTGCACCTTCAGGCAGCTCGGATTCAATTAAGTTGCGTGCTTTGATACAGGGCCCACAGACATGCAGTTCCCCTCCAAGCTCAAGAAAATCATTAAACAACTTGCCTATGTGGGGAAACCCTCCCCCAGGCAGCATATTTTTCCGGTAATCTTCTCCGGCAAGATAAACCCCATTGCCCTGGAGGACAACAATTGCCTTAATATCCATTGACAAGGCACCATTGGCCATGACAAAAGGCATGCAGGCTTTTTCCGGATTATCACCAGCGTGAGTTGCAAAGTACATGATTGTTTCAACAGTTTGAGTCATTTTGTTCTCCTTAAATGTGTTATTTTTTTAATTTGTTTGAAAAATTAGGCATGTCTGGACAATAACGTGGATAAATCCTCAACATTGGCACCTGATTTTTTAAGGTTCCCAAGGCAGATAGGACAATAGGCAATAATTGGTTTCCCAGTCTTTTTCAACTCTTCTACCCGTTTTTCCATGATTTCATTGGAAAGCTTGGGGGAAACAGATTCCGCAGGCCCGCCGCAACAACTTGTAAATTCGCCCTGATTTCTAATATTGGTTACCGATATTCCCATGTTGGAAAGCGTTTTTCTGGGCATGTCTGACAATTGAAGATATCTGCCGAAAAAACAAGGGTCATGGAGTGTAACCTCAAGACCACAATTTTTGGGTTCAAGATTAAGAAGCTCAAAATATTGTTTTACCTCAAAACTGATGCCTGTGTATTTGGGATAAAGTTCTTTCAAGGCATAAGCCGTATGGGGATCAAGGGTAATGATTTTTTTAATCCCGGCCTGTTGAAGCTGTTGTGCGATTTTTTTGGCATGGGCAATAAAGCCTTCCTGGTCTCCCATATCATACAGAAGGATGCCTGAATAATCGTCAAGATCAGGTCGATAACCAAAATCCACCTTTGATTTCCGGAGAAGAGACGTAATATTGATCAGAGTTTGTCCGGCATGCTGTCTTTCTTTTCTTTTTGTCACCATTGTTATTATGGCAAGAACCAACCCTAAAAGATAAGCAGGCAATAATGTAACATATTTTAAAAAACCGGCCATTTTGCTGCCTTCATATTTTTCAAGATATTGAGTTGATTTTTCAATAAACGGAGTAAACTGATACATCAACCCTGTGAACAACAAATACTCACCTTGATCCGGCAGGCCGATCTTTTTATACCATTTGTTTGCCATAAATTTGGGGATACCAAACGGGCTTTTTGTCTGTTTTACATTGTGGGCCAAAATTTCAATAATATCTCTGGGATTAAACATGATTTATATTTTCCTCCAGTTTGCGAGAACCAGTCGTTTGAGACCAAGAATGATTTCACCAGGATCTGCCTGCCGCGGACAGGTATGGGTACACAGCCCGCAGTGAAGACAGCGCCAGAGGTCTTCATAGTTTTCAATAATTTTATCCCTGGCACCCACTTGAACATATCGAATCATTTTTCTTGGAAAATTATCATCAACAAGGGGACAGATTGCAGCGCATGTCCCGCAGTTAAAACACTCAAGTGCCGTGTCCTGAGTGTATTGTTTCAGCTCTTGTACAAAATCCAAATTTACCAAACTCATATCAGACCTCTGCTTTTACCTGGGTTTTTTCCAATTCATTCAGTGCATATTTAAAAAAAGATCCCTCTTTTTGGGATTCAATAATCTGGCCGTATTTTTTCATGGTCGCGACATACCAAAGCGTTTTATCTTTTGGCAGATCTATTCCTTTGGCAATATCAGGAATGGTTGCTGCCCCGCCCTTTAAAAAATCTTTGATCGCATTGATATCTTTTTTCTGGTTTTTCATTGTTGAAGAGGCAGCCGCAATAAGATCCTTTCTTTGGGCACGCAGTTCTTTTATGGCTGTTTTTTTCGCTTCTTTATGTTGTTCATTGTCTGTCATTTTTGATTTTCCCTAATTAAAAGAAATGATGTTAAACAATCAAGCTGCAAATCCATCTGAAACAATGGCATCCACCATATCTTCATATTGTTTTAATGCCCATCCATTGATATCAATGGCTTTTTCAGGACAAACAGCAGCGCAGGCACCGCATCCCAAACACATGGCCGCTTCTACCCGGGCTTTTTTAACGGATTGCCCATCAATTTCCATGTTGATAAGGGTCACCGCACCTTCTTTAAGACAAGCATCTACACAGGCACCATGGCCCTGGCATTTGTCAATATCCACCTGGGCCACAAAAGGATCAAGTTCAATATATCCCTTGCTCAACAGGGCAGATGCTTTTACGGCTGCAGCACCTGCAGCATTGCAGGTTTCACCTGTATCCATGGGGGCCTGACAGGTACCGGCAAGAAAAATTCCAGAAATAGGAAGCTCAACAGGCCTGAGTTTAGGATGCACCTCCAAAAGGAACCTGTCAGTTCCAATGGGAAGCTTCATCATTGAGGCCAGATCTGAAACATCATCCGGTTCAATACCGGTTGCCAGCACAACCAGATCTGCCGGAACCTGCATTTGTTCATTAAAGGTCAAACTGTCTTTAATCGTAACCTGTAATGGATACTGGGAATCTTGACTTTTGCTGACTTTTGGTGGGGCATCTGCTTCAAAACGCATGAAAACAACCTTGTTTTTCGATGCATGGGTATACAATTCTTCCTGCCCTCTGCCATAAGTCCGGATATCTCTATACATTTCATAAATTCCGGTTTCAGCAAATTTTTCTTTAATCTGATTGGATGTATTCAGCATGGCTGTACAACATGTTCTGGAGCAGTACTCGTTAAGCTCTCCATTGTCTTTAGGCGTATGAATCCCAGGGATCTGCCGGCTGCCCACACAATGGATCATGACCATGTTTTTAATGGGTTTTCCGTTAACTTCAAGCATGGAACCAGATGATTTGTTTTCTTTTAAAATCTGTATCAATGCCTGGAGGGTAATTACTTCCCTGTGCTGATCAAAACCGAATTCGCCTTTAAACGGCGTATAGGGAACTGATCCTGAGGCCATGACAATGGCACCGGTTTCCATAGTAAAGGTTCTGTCTTGATCTTTTTGTGTTTTTGTCATTGTCAGGTTGAAATTGCCCACATATCCGGTCACAGCATCGATTTTAGTATTTGTATGGATCGTAATGGCATGATGGTCAAAAATCTGGTCCAATAGTTCTTTGAGGATGTCGGATGCTTTTTTTCCAAACGGAGCAAGTCTGTCAAGAAAATTGAGCCGTCCACCCAGAGCAGGTAATTTTTCAATAAGTGTGACCTCAATTCCTTTTTGAGCAATATCCAGTGCTGTTTTAAGTCCGGCAATGCCGCCCCCGATAATGGTTGTATGCTTTTTGGCTTCCACACGGATCGGTTCTAGTGGTTTCAATTGTTTTGCCTTGGCTGCAGCAGATGCAATAAGGACAGAGGCCTTGTCTGTGGCAGCATCCCCATGGTGGACCCAGGAAACCTGTTCCCTGATATTGGCATGTTCATAAATAAACGGATTGGACCCTGCTCTTTTAATGGCTTCCCGGAAAGTGCTTTCATGAAGGCTGGGGGCACAGGATGCCACAACCACCCGATCAATTTTCCCGCTTTTTAAATCCTCTATGATCAGTTCCTGACCCGGATCAGAACACATGAACATATTGGTACGGGCCACTGATACATTCGGCATTTTTTCAGCCCGGTTTCTGACTTCTTCAACATCCACATGATCCGAAATATTGCCCCCGCAATAGCAGATGTAAACACCGATTTTCTTATTGTTTTGTGTCATCATTTATTCTCCATCATACGATTGGACATGAATTTTGCAGCTTCCATGGCAGCTGACCCTGATTCTGTGATGGTGTCCACGATATCTTTGGGCCCTGCTGCAGCGCCGGCAACAAAAAGGCCTTCCATATCCGTGAGCACAGGTGATATGTTGGGTTTTATGGAGGTGATAAATTGATCAGAATCCTTGGAAACAGGGCAGATGGATTCAGGATTCCAGCCCGGAATCATCCCCATGGAAAGAACCACCAGATCATGGTCAGCTGTTGCAATACCAGACCCATCCTGTCGTTCATACCGGACCTGGGCTTGTCCATTTTCACCTTGATCAATCCGTGCAACCTTGGCTTTGACAAATTCAATGCCCATGGCCTTTGCATTTTGATAAAATTGTTCATATCCTTTCCCAAACGCCCGGATATCCATGTAATAAATAATAATATCGGCCATTGGAAGAGAGCCTGACAGCAGCATGGCCTGTTTGATGGCATACATGCAGCAGACTCTGGAACAATAGGAAACCCCCATGCTTTTGTCTCTTGACCCGGCACATTGAACATAAGCAATGGAATCAGGTTCCATGCCGTCTGAAGGCCGTAATACTCGATTGTAAGGGCCATGGGGAGCCAGAAGTCTTTCCATCTGCAGAGAATCAATCACATTGGGTATGGCACCACTGCCGTATTGAACATTATTTTGAACGGGAAGTAATTCAAATCCCGTTGCAATAACAGCTGTTTTCGCCTTGATGATAAACGGTTCAGGTTTTTGAAAATAATCAATGGCGTTTGTGGGACATGTTTTTTCACATTGTCCGCACAGCATACAATGGTCTATGTCCAATACCGGCAGTTGGGGGATGGCATTTGAAAAAGGAATTGAAATCGCTTTTCCGGCACTGAACCCTCCTTGTTCCATATCCGGCACATGGATTGGGCAAACATATTCGCATTGCCTGCATCCAATGCATTTAACCGGGTCAACATACCTTGGGTTTTGAATAACCAGGGCGTTTATACCAAAATCCCCCCCAGACGTATCATGGGTTAACGAGGTAAGATCACAATAAGTGAACAAGGTGATATTTGCATGGTGGGCTGCTGCTGACATTTTGGGGGTGGTGATACAGCTTGCACAATCAAGGGTGGGAAATACTTTTGAAAGACGGATCATTTTCCCCCCAATAGATGTATCTTTTTCCACAACAGCAACTGTATACCCTTGATCGCCAAGATCCAAAGCTGTCTGTAATCCTGCAATGCCGCCGCCCACAACAAGCGTGTCAAAATTTTTTATATTAGTGGGAACCATTCAATCCTCTCGAAAATTTTATGTTTGGCGTTCACTGTCCTGAAAAGGACAGTGAACTTTATCATTGATCTATTCTTGGAAAACGAAAGCGGGCGATACCCGCAACCCATGTCCACTCCTCAGTTTCTTGTTTTTTTGACACAAACGGAGGAGAGTAAGTCGCTAAAGCTCTGCCTCGAACTGAGGAGGACCAATTTGTCGCACCAGCTGGTCCATCTGATTCACCTCTTTTAAAAAGGCCCGGTTGCAAACCGTACAGATGGCTGTCAGACGAAGACGGTTCAGGTCGAGCGCCATATCCCTCATTTTTTTATAAACCGTATCCAGCCTTGTTGCCAAAGCCTTATAAGCGCCTTCATAGGGGCATTCTTCACCACAGGACATGACAATGATGCCGCTGATCCCTTTTTTAAAGCAGTCAATATAAAAAGAGTCAGGGAAAAGAACCGGAGCCCTTACCCGCAGAATATACGTATTTGCAGGGTAAGGGGAATGGGCCTGACCCACTGAATCTGCTCCTGGATAGGCACAGGTTTCTGTGGCAAGTATTAAAATTTTGTTCTCTTGTTTTTTTGCCTGGGGTGACATCATCACCTGCCTATTTGTTTCGGGTTATAAAGTGCCTGTCATATCCATCTGCCTCAACAAAGCCAAGATATCCATGTCCGACCTTTCCGGCCCATGCCGGAATATCGTTTCTTGTTCCTCTATCATTGGACAGGATTTCCAGAATCTGGCCCACCTGAACTTTACCAACGCCTTTTTTGGCTTCAAGAAGTGGTCCCGGGCATGCACTGCCTCTTGCGTCAACCTGGTTTGAAGCAACTATTGAATTAAGATCTGTCATGTTTTTATCCTTTGTTTTGTGTTAATAATAGCATCTTTCCGTCAAATTCAGATGCAGCGTTAATTTCAATTACGGGCATAGAGCAAACTTGGTGCCAGAGCCGATAAAAACAAGCATTGGTCTGCCACAAAACACATAAAATTTTAAATAAAATAAGGTTGTTATGATATGATATGAAAAAATAAGAATATTGATAATCGAAAATTGATCGTTAACAAAAACCAAAGGGAACGTTAAGGTTGCGTTACTTTTTTAGATATGTTGTAACGCCTAATCAGGAATAAAAACCATTTAAAATAAATCACCCCTGAAACCCCTATAAAAATCATCAATCAGATAAAATTACAGATTTTAATCTAATTGTCTGGCATCAAGTATGCATAATATTCTTTTCAGTTAATCAGATAAAGTAAAGACATTTACTTACCTCCAAGAATCTGAATAACCACCTCACCGTCCTCCGGGGCAGCTTACTACCGTCACGAGCTGCCCCGGATTTTTTTTTATTAGAAGTCACGGCTGAATGGGGATATTCCATTTTTTCATGTATTTCCATATGGAGGCCCGGCTTAAACCCACACGCCTTGCAACTTCTGCTTTATTCCATTTGGTGTCATGGAGTAGTTCGATCAATTTCTCGCTGGTCAAAGCACAAACAGGTTGATTCCTTTTCATCGGTCGCATTATTTTTTCTTTTTCAAAATGCCTGGAAATTTTATCAGGTTCCCGGATTTCAATGGGAAGGTCGGATAAATCGATCTGCCTGCCGGAACATAAAACAAAGGCATGCTCAATGGCATTGGCCAACTCTCTTATGTTCCCGGGCCAGGCATAATCCATCAAAGCCTTTAAAGCCGGCTTTGTTATTCCATCAGCTTTAACTGCGGCTTTTTCATTGTTCATTTTAATAAAATGGTTGACAAGCAGCGGAATATCTTCTTTTCTGTCCCTCAAGGGGGGCAGAAAAATAGGAAACACTTTAAGCCTGTAATACAGGTCTTCTCTAAACTGGCCGGCATCTACCAGAGATTTCAGGTCTTTGTTTGTAGCGGTAATGACACGGATATTGATGTTACGTTTTTTGGATTCACCAACCCGTTCTATTTCTTTTTGCTGCAACACCCTAAGCAGCTTTACCTGTATATACGGTGTGATTTCGCCTATTTCATCTAAAAATATCGTACCGCCGTCGGCCTCTTCAAACCGCCCGACACGATCCCGGTCAGCACCGGTAAAGGCGCCTTTTATATGACCGAAAAGTTCACTTTCAAGCAAAGATTCAGACAGAGCACTGCAATTTACAATGACCATTGGTTTTTTCCTTCGTTCACCAATGGAATGAATCGCTCCGGCTACGAGTTCTTTTCCAGTCCCGCTGTCTCCTTGAATCAGTATGGTAGTATCACTTGCTGCCGATGCCTTGATAAACGTAAATACATTTTGCATCACCCTGCTTTTTGCAATCATACCACCCAGACGATTTAATTCCCCCAATCGACGAGTGGCTTCTTCCATCTTTAACCGGATATTTTTCAGCTCTGTTAAATCAGTAACCACTTCAACAATTCCAATGATCTTTTGCTGATTGTTTCTAATTACCCTGGCATTCTTTGTCACACAAAGGACGTGCCCGTTCTTGTGACTCAATAAGCATTCTGTGGGGTCAACCTTTCCGTATTTTAAAATACCGCAATCCTTCATGCCGGTTGGGCAATCCTTGTCAAAACACTGATTAAAATTTAGAATTTTACAGCTTTTACCTTTGATTTCCTTGAATGAATAGCCGCTTATTTTTTCCATTGCCGGATTCCAGGCAATGATCTTTCCTTGGATATCAAGGACAAAAATACCATCACCAATGGATTCAAGCAAAAGTTTTACAAACTCATTGTTTTGTATTTCAGATTGAATGTCTTTCATGGAAATATCCTTTTTGCAAATTGTCGGCGCCACTGGTGGCGCCACTTTATCCAGGTGCCATCATAAGTAACGGTATACCTTTATGTCAATGTTTAATACTATTTTGCCAAATATAAGATAAGTTTGGGTTTTTTATAAATAATTACGATTAGTTATAGTATTTAAAAAATTTAATCAGCACTTGGCACGCTTATTGAGTTAATCGTTTCTAACGTGGTTGTAAAATGCGCATTTATTGAGCAAGCAAACAAAATAAAAAGGAGACCGACAATGGGTAAATTAAATAAATACATGATGGTTCATAACAATCCTGGAATTGATTGTGAAGAAGTGCAAGCCAACTGGCGAAAATCTGCCAACGTTGAATCAGGAACCTGGATCCGAACCTATTTTAATGAAGAAAAAGGCGTGCGGTATTGTTTATGGCTGGCACCCGGTGAAGATGCGCTTAAAAACATCCTCACAGAAATCGGCATCAGCTGGGATTCCATTATTCAGGTGGAAGAAACCATTCCCGATCTTTGGGGTAAAAAATGGAATAAGCATCTTAAGGAAGATCTTGTGGCAGATACACTTGGTTACTGATTCAGACCTATATAAAGTGCAGGCCGCTATTATCAGGTCCTGCACTTTACTTGTTCATTTTTTAATTGATAAACTGAAATACAAATAAAAAAACAAACTACTTTATCAAAGGAGAGTCTCGTGACTGAACAATCATTTAGTGATACTGCTATAGTGGCCTGTGGAACCATGAGCCCTGAGATCAACCATCTTGTAAAACAAGGATTCCTGGATACCCGGCATATCTTTTATACAACCCCGGGACTTCACCAGGATATCCCGGAACTTGAAACCCAGCTCATTAAATTGATAAATAAAGCAAAAACTGTGGCCAAGGGCGTAATCGTTATCTATGGCGGCAAGTATTGTTATGTCAATCCGGATAATCCAACCCGGCTGATGAAAAATATCATTGAAGAACAAGGCGTGAATGTTGTCAGAATCGATGCCAGTCACTGCATGGGAATGCTTGCAAGTGATGCACAGATGAAACAGATTGCAGATGAAATGGCTGGAGGAGAACCGGTCTGGTTTATGACCCCGGGCTGGGTTCAATATCAAAAACAGGTGTTCAAGGGTTGGGACAAAGCCATTGCCAATGAGAATTTTCCCAGACATACCGGGGGCGCCATTGTTTTGGATGGCATTGGATACATGGATCAATATATGGAAGAAAATCCAGAAGAATTTCTTGATTATTGTGACTGGATGGGGATTCCCATGCAGGCGTATCCCATCACCCTGGACCGGTTTAAAGATCTGCTGATGGATCAATTGAATATGTTAAAAAAATAAAAACACCAATACCTTCGCAATTTATTGATATTAAAAAAGGAAAACGACCTCTTCTATTTTAGACCGTTTTTACTTTTCCTGCCAGACAGGATTGCGTTTCTCAAAGAAAGCCCTGACCCCTTCTTTGGCATCCTCAGTGGTGCACAGACGGGCAAAGGCTTCGTTCATATAAGCGAACTGATCCGAATAATTCATATCTTCGGATCGATAAAAAGCTGATTTGGCAATCTGAACGGCAAGCGGACTTTTAAGTGCCAGTTCTTCAGCCCATTCAAGTGCCTTTGCTTCCAGCTCGTCTCTGGGAACGATTTTATTGATCAGCCCCAGGGCCAGAGCTTCTTCAGCCTGGATGAGTTTGCCGTAAAGCAAAAGCTCCAATGCTTTTTTACGGCCCACGCACCTTGCGACAGGAATGACAGGCCCGACACAATTGAGACCCACGTTGATGGCGGTCAGGCCCATGCGGGCATTGTCCGCTGCCATGACCAGATCGGCTGCGGCGATAAGCCCCATGCCGTTGGCTGCAGCAACCCCATGAAGCTGTGCAATAACCGGGGTTTTGATTTTGGAAACAGCCACCAGCGGAGCCTCCATATGTTCGATCCATTTCTGGTATTCAATCCCGGTTTTTCCTTTGATCTCATTCACATCAATACCGGCACAAAAGGCTTTGCCAGCCCCTTTTAAAAGAATCACCCGGACAAACGGGTCAGCATCCAGTTCACACAAAGCCGCTTTCAGTTCCGAGGCCATTTTGCTGCTGAAGGTATTCATGCTGTCCGGGCGGTTTAAGGTTAAAATCGCGACATGGGTTTGTTTGGTTTCAACAATCACCTGTTCAAATTTCATGATGCAATATCCTTTTTTTTACCGTTTATATCTGCCAGTGCCTGATACAATGCGCCCACTGCAAGTTCAGCACAATGGAAATGATCTTCCGGAAGCGTCTCTAAAAACCGGCTGATCGCTTCGGGTGTAATTTCCCATGCAGCTTCAATTGATTTTCCAGCGGCCAGCATGGCAATCGTATTGCAGCAGGCAGTCGTATTCATACAACCTTGAACATCAAAAGAGACCGATTGCACCATATTGTCTTTGCAGGTTAAAAACAATTCAACCGTGTCCCCGCACTCGCCAGTCCTTTTTCCGTATCCATCCGGATGAGCTATCCTTTCAATTCTGTCCGTGCTTAAAGCCATTTCAATATAATGCAATGAGTGGGTGTTAAAAAAATCTGTATGATTTTGATTCATGATCATTCCTTTTAAACAGACAAGACCTTTTTAAGGTCTATTCCATATTTGTTCATTCTATTCCAGACCGTTACCCGGTTGATATTCAGAATCTGGGCGGCTTTTGTCTGGTTGCCACGGGTCTTTTTCAATGCCTGTATCAATTCTGATTTTTCATTTGAAATTGAGGACTCCTGAATCAGGGTGGAAGCCAAACTGCTGCCTGCATTGTGTTGCACACTTATTTTTTGGGGCAGATGGGCCAGTTTGAGGGTGGGACCGTCAGCCGTAACAAAGGAATACTCCATGGCATTTTTAAGTTCCCTGATATTACCGGGCCATGAATATTCCATGA
Source organism: Pseudomonadota bacterium (assembly GCA_043827005.1). GTDB lineage: Bacteria > Desulfobacterota > Desulfobacteria > Desulfobacterales > Desulfobacteraceae > Desulfobacula. The sequence continues at coordinate 94,754 of JBDRPM010000028.1, forward strand.
TTGCGTCCATGGCATCATGGCTCACCCCTTGAATGGCCTTTTCGGTTTTGAAATTCAACTGCCGGATAAAGGAATTGATCAAAAGAGGAATGTCTTCTTTCCTGTATCTGAGCGGGGGCAGATGAATAGGAATCACATTGATCCTGAAAAACAGGTCTTCCCGGAACTCGCCCTTTTTGATAAGTTCATCCAGGTCTTTGTTGGTGGCGGTAATAATCCGCACATCCACATTGACCGGTGAAATGTCCCCCACTCGTTCAAACCGGCCGGATTCAAGAACCCGCAATAGTTTTGTCTGTATGGACATGGGAATATCCCCGATTTCATCTAAAAAAAAGTCCCCCTGGTTGGCTGCTTCAAAACGGCCGATACGGTTGTTGTAGGCACCGGTAAAGGCACCTTTGGCATGACCGAACAATTCGCTTTCAAGAACAGATTCATTCAAGGCTGCACAGTTAAGCTGGATAAAGGGACCGCTTTTTCTGGACCCACACAGAT